>CAJFUH010000101.1 GCA_904420155.1 uncultured Clostridia bacterium | reverse complement strand
TTTGTATCCTTTCGTTTGCGGCAGGATTTGCGGCTATTTATATCCTTTCACGGAAAGAGTACGCTGACTAATTCCCCTTTTCATAGCGGGGCGATTTCAGCAAAAGACGGCTGGTTATCTATGTACAAACCCTGCTTTCACGAGAAATAAAAATTGGAATTAGTATGGCGGTCAATCAGTGAAAGCCCGAAATTTCCTCATAAAAATATCTCCCTATCCCATTCTTTACAGCGAATGGAATAGGGAGATATTTTTTTATAGCCCAAAACTCTGGCTGTTGGAAGGACCCTGTTTTATTGATACAACCCGTCAACTGCCTTGAGATCCTTGTAGGTATCAATTTCCATAATATCGTCAAAAGAACAGGGACGTATTGATACTTTATAGTGGTCGCGGAAATATTCCAAAGCTACTTGATCCCAGTAACGTTCTTTTCCGCCGGGCATGTCGTACACGCGTTTGATATCATCTGCTAATTTGGCCCCGTCCTCTTTATTCCAATAAGAGATACCAAACATATGATAACAGTTTTTTCCTCCAAGACGCATACGGGTGATATAGCCTTTTTTGGTTTCTAAACACCAATCGTCTGTCACATCGGTTGGCACTCCCAGGTAATTACTGGAATACTGATATTTGGTAATCAGTTTTGGGTTGGATAATACCAAATCCGCGTCGAATACATAGGACTGGCTAAATAAATGACGCACATACATGGCGGAGGATATGTTATTGGATTCGTTATAAGCCGGATTTTCTACAAATTTAATATGAGGGTATTTATAAAGCAGCTGGTCAAACTGTTCCCACAGGTATCCCCGCACAATGACAATATCTTCGATACCTGCGGCGACCACGGCATCTAAAAGGGTGTCGATCATACGGACTCCTTTCACACGGACCAACGGTTTGGGGGTGTTGAGCGTCACGGGTACCAGGCGGGAACCAAATCCGGCGGCGATAAAAATAGCCCGTTTTACCCGGTAGGGCTCCAGGCTTTCTAGCCCATTGGAAGTGATTTTTCCATGATCCACGTATCCCAGATCCACAAGCGAGGATAGCGTTTTATTGACGCTTCCCAAGCTGATATTTATTTTCTCCGCCAGCTCCCGCTGGGTGGTTTCCTTTTCAGAGTTTTCTGCCAAATAACTTAGGATATCAAATTGTTTTTTCGTAAGTGATTCCATAGGTACCTTCCATTCTTCCATGATACGGTCATCTTGCTGTGCAAATTTTGTAGGCAGTGTGATGATTTCTTATGCCAAGTTTCGTTTTTTGCAGACCTTTTTTCCCAAATATACGCCTATTTTTATAATAATATTGATAATAAGGATCAAAAGGGAAACAAAGGCCGAACATTCCAGCAGCATTTGCGCTTCAAACTGGGGGATCATCATGGCAATAGGGGTATTATCCGAATTGCTCAGGAACGATACGGCAGAAATGGTAATCATGCAGTTGACAAAGAAATAAGAGAACATTTCCAGTATGGTTCCCCAAGTCTGGGGCAGAAAAACGTCTTTAATCAAACGCCAACGCTTGATCCCCAATGTTTTGGCCACCGGTTCAAAATTTGGATTGATTTTGCCCAGCGCGTTATATGCCATCAGATAAGGGGAGGCAAAAAAGTGGATGCTATTGACCAAAATCAGAATGGTGATCGTACCATAAATAAAGGATTTCTGGAAAAACAGGGCGTAAGAAAGGCCCAAAACCAGTCCGGGGATGGCCAGGGTAAGAATGGAGATCAGGTGCAGCAGGGAAGAACTTTTACTCTTGATCCGGGAGGTAAACGTTGCGGTAATGTAGGCGACGGCTACCCCGACCAAAGAAGTAATGACAGCAATCACCAAAGAATTCCCCAGGTATCCCAAGGCGTTGAGATCCATAGCCTGGAAGATATTTTCAAGAGAAAGGCTCATATCCAAGGGATACTTTGTGACAAAGGTGAGAAATACAAAAGCCACAATGGGCAAAATTACCAGGATAATTACCAAAATAGTGATGCAAAGGCATAAGATATCCCTTGCCCGGCTGGGACGGACCTGGAAAGCACGGGATACAAAGGACATATTGCCCACATCCTTATTGAACAAGTCAAAAAGGAAGGCCACCAGGGCGGGGGTGATCAAAACCAAAGCGACTACCGTCCCTCTTCCGAAATCCGATTGGCCGATCACTTCGTTGTACATATACATGGGCAACGTCTGATATTTTCCTCCCACCATCAGCGGGACGCCATAATCGGTGAAAATCAGAGTAAATGTGGCGAAAAATACAGAGATCATGGGTTTACGCAGATAGGGAAGGGTGATGGAAGTGAATTGATTCCATTTTGGGATCCCCAAGACCTGGGCGGATTCATAGGGGGTGTAATCCTCATATTGGAAAATATCCAGAAGCATCAGAAAGGCCACGGGAAAGGAGTACAAAATGGAACCGATCACAATCCCCCAGAACCCGTAAATATCAAAGGGGAGATGCAGTAAATTGGTAAGGATGCCGTTGGAACCCAACAGGATAACCAGGCCCATTCCGTGGGAGATGGAAGGGATGAGCATGGGAACCGTCAACAGGACGGCCAATATATTTTTGTGTTTGATCCGGGAACGGGATAAGCACCAGGCCAGGATTAACGCCAGCAGGATGGAAAAAATAGTGGCGGTCAGGGTGACGACAAAGGAATTTAGCGTAGCTTGCAGGAACATGCTCGATCCCAAAACAGCGCCGATATCCACCTCCGCCATAGTGAAAAGCATGGCGATCAAAGGGCATACAACCGTCACCGCCAGGAAAATAAATAGCAGCGCTTTTACCACCGCCGCAGATTTGCTTGTCTTTCTCATAGCGATAACCCCATACAATCCAGCAGAGAGGAGAGCTTGGCCTTTAGATGTCCCACCACAAACTCCTCTACATACTCATTTTTGGGATGATGATACAATTCGCTGGGGGTGTCGATCTGTTCGATATGCCCTTCGCTCATCACCATGATCCGGTCGGACATGGTAAAAGCTTCTTCCTGGTCGTGGGTAATGTAAATCATCGTAATGTGGAATTCCTTTTGAATCCGCTTTAACTCTGACCGCAGCGTTACACGGTTGGCGGCGTCCAAAGCGGACATGGGTTCATCGAACAGCATCACATCGGGTTTCAACGCCAAGGTGCGGGCGATGGCCACTCGCTGCTGCTGGCCGCCGGAGAGCTTGTGGGGCTTTTTATTCAGGTGTTCTGACATCCCCACCTGATTTAACATATCCATAGCCAGCGCCCGGGCATTTTTTTTAAGTTCCGGCTGGAATTTTAAAGCGTATTCTACATTTTGCAGGACCGTCATGTTGGGGAAGAGGGCGTAGTTCTGAAATACAATCCCCATACCGCGCTTAGAAGGATCGACCAAAGAAATATCTTTTCCCTCTTTGAAAATTTGGCCGGAGGTCTGCCTGGAAATGCCCATCAAAATACGCAACAAGGTGGTTTTGCCGCATCCGGAAGGGCCTAATACAGACAGGAATTCCCCTTCTTTGACGTCAAAGGAGATATGGTCCAGAATGGTCTTTTGTCCGTATACTTTATAAAGCTCTTTTATTTCTAATTTTGTGTTCATATCAATACTTCCATTTCGCAAGTAATTCATCTTTTACACCAGGGGTATCCATACCGGTCATATCCGAATATGGGATATCCTGTGGATAATGCTCTACAGGGGTGTTTTGATCCTGGAAAATTGGTTCAGGAGAAAAATTTTGCTTGTCTTCGTAACAAAGGGTATTCATCAGGTAATCGTAGACCTCTTTCACCGCAGGCCGTTCCAGCCGCCCGTCAATTACTGAGCAGCAGGAAATGGAATAAGGGGAACCCTCGTCAAAATAGAGGATTTCCAAATCGGCGCCGTTGTTGATTTCTTGCACAGCCTGGAAGACCATGCCCAAACCGATGGCGGCTTCCCCCTGTACTAATGCATTTACAGGACCGGAACCGGAAGAAGAAAATTGGTAAATATTTTCAGAAAGTTTATCAAAATATTCAAAAGCCTGGTCTTCTCCCCAGGCATTACAAAGGGATTTCAGGAAGATATAACCGGTGCTGGAGGAATTGGGGTTAGACATAATAATAAGATCTTTATATTCGGGTTTCAACAAATCGTCATAAGATTGGGGAACGGACAGCTCTTTTTGTTGTAATATACTTTTGTTTACAATGATGCCGCCGCTGTATCTTTCCCAGGCCAGATACTTATGTTGGGGATCAACACAGTCCTGTAAATAATGGGAGGTGTCGTAAGAAGAGAGATCGGTAAGAATATCGCTCAGAGAGTTGAGATAGCCGCTATCAACCCCCAATATAATGTCAGCCTCTGTCGCATCCTTACCTTCGGCTTTTATCTTGGCTACATTTTTACCGGAAGGCAGATACTGGATGGTGACATCGTAATCAGGAAATTGCTCTTTGATCCTTTTTGAAAGGTATTCATTTCGGAATTCTTCTAAACTGCTGTAGATAACAACTGAGTTTTCACTTTTTTTCCCACATCCGCAGAACGCCAATAAAACAAGGATCAATGCCAACAGAATACACAAAATCTTCTTTTTTGTCATGCAATCTCACCTTTTTAATATATTTTTAATGTTCATTTATAGCAGATTTTATCACGAAATTAGAACGAAATCAATAGGATAAATGGGGTAAATCATAGAAAAAAGAAGAAGATTCTTGTTCATAATAGGATGGTTTTCAGATTCTAAAAGGGAACAGAAAAGATTAAAACAGAATCCAATTTTCCTGTTAGATCCATGACATGAAAAAGAAGCCGTTTTTCTTTTTATCAAGAAAAGCGACTTCTTGGTATAGGTCCCTTTTTATATAGCTGGCAGAGATTTATTGGCCTCAGATAGCTGCTTGCCTATTAATATTTCCATTGATCCAATAATCTGTCTTTTTCTTCCAAATCATCCAGACCGGTCATGTCAGAATACGGGATATTCTGAGGGTAATTCTCTATGGTGGTATTTTGATCTTTAAAAATGGATTCCGGAGAAAACTGCTCTTTATCTTCTCGACAGAGGGTGCTGGTTAAAAAGTCAAAAACGTCTTTGACAGCCTGATTTTCCAAACGCCCGTCGATGACCGCAGTGCCAGTGATTGCATAAGGAGAACCTTCTTCAAAATAGAGTATTTCCAGATCAGCGCCGTTGTTGATTTCCTGTACCGCTTGGAAGGTCATACCTAACCCAATAGCGGCCTCGCCCTGGATCAATGCGTTTACCGGACCGGAGCCGGAGGAAGAAAACTGGTACACATTTTCGGCCAGCCGATCAAAATAGGAGAACGCCTCATCCTCGCCCCACGCGTTGCACAGGGATTTTACAAAAATATAACCGGTGCTGGAAGAAGAGGGGTTGGACATAGAGATCAAACCTTTATATTCCGGTTTCAACAGATCTTCATAAGATTGCGGGATTTCCAGACCTTTTTCCTGTAACAAGGACTTATTCACGATAATACCGCCGCTGAACCGCTCCCAGGCCAAATATTTGTGGTTAGGGTCAATGGCGTCGTCTAAATAAATGGACGTATCGTAAGAAGAGAGATCAGCTAATACATTATCCAGATCGTTTAGATATCCGCCTTCTACGCCCAGCAGGATATCCGCCTCCGTATTGGTTCCTTCCGCCTTGATTTTGGCGGCGTTTTTACCGGTGGGGAAATATTGCAGTTTGATGTCATAATCGGGGAATTGTTCTTTCAGCCGTTTTAAGATATACTCGTTCCGATATTCTTCTGAACTCGCATAAATGACCACGGTGTTTTCACTTTTTTTCCCACAGCCAGAAAAAGCTAGTAAAACCAGTACCAGAGCCAACAGAAGGCATACTATTTTTCTCTTTGCCATAAATCTCACCTTTCTAACATATTCTTAATGTTCATTAGATCAGATTTTATCATGCGTTTAGAACGAAATCAATAGCAAAAACACAGGAAATTATGGAGAAAAAAGGAGTAAACTTGTTCATGATAGAGTGATAATAAGAAAATTGAGAAACAAAAAGGCAAGAAAAGAGAAAATTTACCATAAAATACAGTTTAATGCCTGATACAAAAAGTGCGTTTCCCCAGAAACAGATTTTGTAAGGAAACGCAGTGCTTTTATTTTTATGGTATTTGAGAGAAACGATATGATTGTAGATTTGAAGGAAGGGACCATTTTAATCCAGGCCCAAATTTTGAGAACTTTTATTCCCCGTAAATACCCTGAACGGTCACTTCTCCGGAATTGATGGGGTAGAAGGCGCCCTCCGGGGTTTGGACGACCAGTTCCCCGGTTTTCGAGATATCCGCCGCCCTGCCCCGTATGACCTGTTCCCCTCTTTGTACGGATACTTCCCGCCCCAAAGAAACGCAAAGTTCTTTATAGGGGGTGATAAAATCAAAGGACACTTCTGTCAGAAAAGAATCATAGGCTTCTTCAAAGCTTTCTAATATTTTTTGCACCAAAGGCGCACGCGCCCACCGGCGCTGGGTTTCCAGAAAGAGGGAAGTAGCCTTGTGGGCAATCTCATTTGGAAATTGCTTCTGGTTGACGTTGATCCCAATCCCAGTAACGGCATAATTGATACAATCTGCTTCCGCTACCAGTTCAGTTAAGATACCCACCAGCTTTTTTCCATGGATAATAATATCATTTGGCCACTTGATCAGCGCGTCGCATCCCGTGACGGACCGGATGGCGCGGCATACGGCCAGCCCGGTAAGCAAGGTAATCTGAGGGATTTCATAAGGGGGGATCTCTGGACGGAGCAAAATAGACATCCAAATACCCTCTCCCGGTAAGGAAACCCATTTGCGCCCCAAACGCCCCTTCCCTCCCGTTTGATGTTCCGCCAAGAAGACGGCCCCTTCCGGCGCGCCCTTGGCGCCCTGGCGTTTTGCCTCTTCATTGGTGGAATCAACCTCTTTCAAAGACACCACTTTCTTTCCCATGGTGTGGGTGGATAATCCGTGCTGGATTTCCGGAGCGGTGAGGATATCGGGGATTGTTTCCAATTTATAGCCTTTGTTGGTGGAGGAATCAATACGGTATCCCTCTTGACGCAGGGCGTTGACAGCCTTCCAGATAGCGGAGCGGGAAACCCCCAATTGCTTGCTGATTTGTTCTCCAGAGAGATAGCCCTCCTTTTCCCGTAACATTTGTAAAATCTTTTCCTGCATTGGCTAGACCACTTCCTGCCCTCTAATTTAAGACTATTATAACGCACTGGGAACAAGCTGAAAAGTAGGAGGATACCTCCTCTTAGGATGCGCATGCAATAGAAAAGGGGAGATGCCGTCAATTTAAAAAATACCTTCCTGTCGGAATTCTGTATCCTAGAGCGCATCCGGATCATGAGGGACGGCCCATCCCACGCGGCCTTTTCTGTTCATTTTCCAAAAAAGGATCCGTTAATCCTGTCCCACTACATAAGAATAATATTCTTCTAAGCACATATTTAACGTGCGCATTTTTTTAGCGTGTTCTTCCCCTACATATCGGAATTGGGTGGGATCAAAATCATGGTTGGTCTTTTCCTCCATAGCCTCCGGATAACGCAGGACAAAACCGTATTCCACGCAATGGTCTGCCAGCCATTTATATGCGCCGCTGCTGGCAAAATCGCCGCCCTCTTCTGTAGAAAAACTGATATTTAGTCCCGTTTGGTATTCGTTTCTTCCTGCGGGAGGTACGACCTTTTCCGCCTCATTTTCCGCTTTGACCTTGGTGTATCCCTTTTCTGTCATCAGCCGGTTTACTTCGGTGTCGTACAGCTGCTGCTGTTGGGCCGCGTCTATGTAACCTTGCGTTACATGCAGCGTATAGCCTGCCGCCTGTGCGTCCTGTACCATCCGGGTTAAACTGGGCACAATCGTAGCGTCGCAGGAAACGCCGTCATATTGGGAAAGGTTGACAATATAGTCGTCAGGAAGGGGATTGTTTAACCCCACCGGGCGGAGTAAATGCCGGTCTTTTTCCCGCACGAGAGTGCTATCCTCCTCCATAGAGGAAACAGGCGGTTCATAGTCGCTGGCAGTGGGGTAAACGGGGGGATTGAGTTTCACAAACTCCTGATAAGCGATCCAGATTCCCCCGGCTAAAATAACCACCATTAAAATGGGGATCATGGTCATCATACCCTTCAACCCTTTTACCCGGTCTTGCTTGCGCACGCTCCGGTCGGAACGGATGGCTTTTTCTTTTTTGCTGATCCCCTTCATAGAGATGTATAAATTAGCGGCGTTTTTTTCTTTTTCCCAGGCGCCCACACGGAATTTTCGATGTTTTGGGGGCTTTTTGAGCAAAGCCATACGTTCCCATCCTCCCCAAATAAAATAAATCAAAGAAAATGTTTCATTTGCATCTTATTGTATAATGAAACTATTTTATTTTCAAGTTAAATAAAGTTTCCAGATAGATAGCTAATTTATGTATTTACCTGTTTTCAAAATGCGCAAGTTGGTGTATCATATATGGTGGGAAAATTTTTAAAACCTAACGGTCGAATGGAGTGCTGAACTATGAGGAAAACAAAAATCATATGTACCCTGGGCCCTGCAACTGACAACGATGAAATCTTGCGGCAGCTGATGCTCAATGGAATGGATGTTGCTCGTATCAATATGTCCCATCAGGACCATGAAACCCATAAAAGACGTATCGATGCTGTGAAAAAATTGCGGGAAGAGCTGGGCCTTCCGGTAGCTTTGTTACTGGATACCAAAGGCCCGGAAATCCGCACAGGCAACTTTAACGTCCCGAAAGTCCATCTGGAGAAAGGCCAGACTTTTACCTTGACCACCGAGGACGTGGTAGGCGATGAGACCATCGCCAGTATTTCTTTTAAGGGACTGCCCCAAGACGTTACCCGCGGTTCCCGTATCCTGATTGATGACGGCCTGATTGAACTGCGCGTTATGGACTGCACCGATACCACCATTGTCTGCACCGTGGTAAACGGCGGTTTTGTCTCTTCTCACAAAAGTATTAATGTTCCCGGCGTACACCTTTCCCTGCCGTTTGTCAGCGAAAAGGACAAGTCGGACCTGGAATTCGCAGTAGAGCAGGGCTTTGATTTTATTGCCGCCTCTTTTACCCGTTCTGCGGAGGACCTGCTTCAATTAAAAGCGGAGTTACATAAGCACAACAGCAATAATATCCGCATCATTGCAAAGATTGAAAACGCCGACGGCGTAGATAACATTGACGACATTATCAATATCGCCGATGGTATCATGGTGGCCAGAGGCGACCTGGGGGTAGAGATCCCGCTGGAAGATATCCCGATTATCCAGAAGAAGCTTATTAAAAAAGCTTATAATGCCGGCAAACAGGTCATCACCGCCACCCAGATGCTGGATTCCATGATGAAAAACCCCCGTCCCACCCGTGCGGAATCCACCGACGTTGCCAATGCGATCTACGACGGGACAAGCGCCATCATGCTTTCCGGGGAGACCGCCGCGGGCGATTATCCCATCGAAGCCCTGAAAACCATGGCGGCCATTACCGAGCGCACGGAACGCGACATCGATTACTTGGGCCGTTTCAAACGCCGTGACATTGAGGCGCTGCCCAATGTTACTTCCGCTATTTCCCACGCCACCTGCACCACGGCTCACGATCTGGGCGCGGTAGCTATCATGACGGTGACCAAATCAGGGAAAACTGCCCGTATGATCTCCAAATATCGTCCCAATTGTCCCATTATCAGCGGTACTACGGATCCCACCGTATTGCGCCAAATGAATCTGTCCTGGGGCGTGATCCCGCTGATGATCGAGGAAAAGGACAATACCGACGAATTGTTTGACCATGTGGTAGATGTAGCCCGTCAGAACGGTCTGGTTCATAACGGAGATCTGGTGGTTATCACCGCCGGTATCCCCTTAGGCGTATCCGGTACTACCAATATGCTGAAGGTTCATTTGGTAGGCGATGTGTTGGCTTCCGGCACCGGCGTTAACAATTTGACGGTTTGCGGCAACTTGTGCGTATGCAGGAATGAAAAAGAGGCCCGCGCTCATTTCAAACCCGGGGATATCTTGGTAATTCCCCAGACTTCCAATAATTTGCTGGATATTATGAAGGACGCTTCCGGTATTATCACCGAGGCCGCCGGCATCAATTCCCATGCCGCCATCGTGGGCATGGCTTTGGACAAGCCGGTGATTGTAGGCGCGGAAAACGCCACGAAATTGCTGAGAAATGGTACTACCATTACATTAGACGCCCAGAGAGGCATTGTATTCAGCGGTACCAGCAAAAAGAGCAAATAAAATAGCCAGTAAACATAATACCGTAAAAATCCCCGCAGAGATTTTGTCTCTGCGGGGATTTTTTGTGCGCCAGAAGCTTTAAAAGCCTGACGGCGATGGGTTATCTCGCCATTTTGGGGTTATCTGTCCGGTTCAACAGGTAATCTACAGAAACGTCGTAGAAATCCGCCAGCTTGATCAGGATGGCGGTGGGGATATCGATGTCCCCGCGCTCGTAGTTGCTGTAAACCCGTTGGCTACAGGATAAGATTTTTCCCATCTGCGTTTGCGTTAAATCCCTGTCTTCCCTCAGATTGCGTATCCGTTGATACATGTCAAATAACTCCTTTCCTGAGAGAATGACAAGATTATAGGTTAGAAAATTTTTCGCTGCTGGGTTTTAGCGAAAATTTCGCTATTGACTTTTAGTGAAAAATTCGCTAAAATAAACATACTCAAAATAAACTAGTTTATGCAGAGGAAAAAATTTGGAATTTTGGAGGGATTTTATGACAACAGGTGCAAAGGTCTGGTTTTGGCTGGTTTTGATTGGAAATGGTTTGGGTACTATCAATACACTGAGACTCCCTAGAATCCCGTTGGATGATCGGATAGTATCAACTCTATGCGGCGTCGCGATGGTAGTCGGCGCGATATTGTTATTAAATCGTAGAAAGGCGGGATTCTTTGTGATGGTTGGGGTACAGACTCTTTCAGGACTAGTCAGTTTTGCTAAAGGTGTGAATATCATCTTCTTGATTATCGTTGCCGCCATCCAACTGGGAATTGTATATTATTTCATCAACAAAAACAGCGATGTAATGCAGTAGAGCACATACCGTGCAGCCCTAAAAAAGAAATCCCGCAGAAGTCTTTTGAATCGTACCTCATTTGTTAGATTGGCCATGCCATCTCTAACGTTTTGGTGCGCTTTAAAACTATCTGCGGGATTTTGTTTTTCTAACAATAAAAATCTGTGGGAAAGGGAAGTTGATGAATGATACAAGAGAGGGAGGATGGGGAACCCCTCGCTAGGGTTCCCCACGTTCAAACCATCCCCCGGATGGTTTGAACTCCCCTCCTGAGCTTTGGGAATGCTTGGGTGTTTCGTCCTCTGCGGAGGACGACCTGGTGGCTCCGCCCCCAGGACCCCCCGCAAGCTTTTGAAAAAGCTTGAGCAAAACTTTTGAGTTTAGACGCGGGCAGATCAGGTCGTTTTCAAAAAAAGTTCGGTGCGCGACGTGCCCGCCGCAGGCGTGGAAAAGCTTGAGCAAAACTTTTAAGTTTAAGCGCGGGCAACCCGGTTTTTGCCAGGAAATGCCCCGTGCGCGATGCGCCCGCCGCAGGCGCGCGGGCGGCTTGGTTCTTTTTAGAGAAAGCCCGGTGCGCGATGTACCCGCCGCAGGCGCGCGACGTACCCCACCGCAGGTGGCTTTTTCATCTCTAAAAGAAGTTCCTGATCCCTTTTATTTTTCTTTCTTTTCCTTAGCCTGGAAGAATTCCAAGAAAGCGCGGTAAGCCATATATACGTCAATTTTGGAGACCACTTCAAAGGGGGAATGCATGGAAAGTACCGGGACTCCCAGGTCAACTACATCCACGTTGAGGTTGGCAATGTACTTGGCCACGGTTCCTCCGCCGCCTCCGTCCACTTTGCCCAGTTCGCCGGACTGCCACATAATCTGGTTGGATTCCATCAGTCGGCGGATTTCTCCCATAAATTCCGCAGAAGCGTCCGAAGTATCGTATTTTCCGCCATGTCCGGTATATTTGGTAATGACCACGCCGTTATTCAGGAAACAGCTGTTATTGGATTCATACATGCTGGCATAGGTGGGATCAAAGGCCGCGTTGACGTCTGCGGATAGGCATTTGGATTTTGACAGTACATGGCGGGCCTCCAGGCCGTCCTGCATGGCCAGATCCGCAATGAAATAGCGTAAGAAAGAGGAGTTCAGGCCGGTATTGCCATCGCTTCCCACTTCCTCTTTATCCGCCAGTACAGTCACCACGGTGCTTTCCGGGGCTTTGCAATCCATAGCCGCCATCATCGCCGGATAGGCGCATACGCGGTCGTCGTGTCCATATCCGCCGATCATGCTGCGGTCAAAACCGATATCCCGGACGGGAAGGGCCGGTACCATCACCAGTTCCGCAGACAGGAAATCCCCTTCTACAATGCCGTACTTCTCATGGATCAGCTTCATCAGGTTGAGCTTCACCAACTCCGAACCCTTATCGTCCCGGAAGGGGCGGCTTCCGATGAGAATGTTTAGATCCTCACCCGTAAAGCCTTTGGACATGGTCTTTCCCATCTGCTCGCTGGCCAGGTGGGGTAGAAGATCGGTCACGCAGAAACAGGGATCATTTTCATCCTCGCCCAGATTGATTTCCACGCTGGTGCCGTCTTTGCGGATCACCTTTCCATGGAGGGAGAGGGGGAGGGCCGTCCATTGGTACTTCTTGATTCCGCCGTAATAATGGGTTTTGAACAGCCCAAGCTCATTCGCCTCATACAGCGGGTTGGGTTTTAGATCCAGACGAGGGGAATCGATATGGGCCGCTGCAATGCGAACGCCGTTTTTGCTGCGGTTTTTCCCGATTACCGCCAGCAAAAGCGCTTTGTTGCGGTTGTTCACATACACTTTATCCCCGGGCTTATATTTTTTGCCGACGTCAAACTCCGTAAAGCCCGCTTTCTTGGCTTGTTTGATGGTATGGGCCACCACTTCCCGTTCTGTCTTGCATTTGTTCAGGAATTTTTTATATGGCTCGCAAAAGTCATCCGCTTCCTTCACCTTATCATCATCCAATTGATATACCCCGTGTTTCCGGGTCATGAGCAGCTGCTCTTTGAGCTGTTCCGCTTCTGTCTTTTTTGACATGATAGCATTCCTCCTTATAATTGATCTCCATATAATTTTTGATACATTTCCTTACTTTGCAGCACCCGGTCTACATAACTCTTCGTTTCTGGATACGGGATAGCGGTGATGGTCTTCCCATCCGAGGAGGTTTCCGTATCCTGCAGCCATCGGTCTGCGTTTCCCATTCCCGCGTTATAAGCGCACAGAATGGTGATTTCACTGTCGTAGCGGCTGCTGAGCAAAGACAGCAGATATACGCCGTATTCAATATTGATTGTGGGGTCGGCCAGGGCGCTTTTATCCATAGGTTCCCCGGTATTAATCTTGGTTTGGAGCCACTCGAACGTTTCCGGCGTAAGCTGCATCAGCCCAATGGCCCCGGCGCTGGATTCCACTTCTGGACGGAAATTACTTTCCGAACGGATTACTGCATAGATCAAAGCGGGTTCTACCTGATATTTTTCCGCTTGCTGGGTGACAATATCCTGATATTCCATAGGATATGCCTTTTTTAAAAAGAAAAAGTAAGCCTGGTAGATGCCGATTCCCACAACCGCTAACACCAATAGCAGGCAAATCCCTTTACAAAGGCGTTTCATTCCTTTTGTCATGCTGATCCTCCCGTAACGCGTCCAACAATTGATAAGTGGCCTGGTACAAGCGGTCGGGCTGTCCCGAACCATCTAATATATAGTCCGCTTTTTGGGTATAAAATACTTGTTCCGGTTGAGCGGAAATCCGCTGCCTGGCCTGTTCCAGGTTGATCCCGTCCCGCTGCATAATGCGGCGCAGTCGGATTTCTTCCGGGGCCGTCACGACGGCCACTGCATCGCATAAAACGTCCTCCCCGCTCTCATATAACAAAGGGGCGTCCAGCACGATGATAGCGCTTTCCTCTTTTGCGAACGCCTCTATTTGCCGTTCAACCTCCCGGGTAATCCAAGGATGTGTGATGGCGTTGAGCTGTTTTGTCAGCTCCGGGGAGGAGAATGCGCGGCGGGCCAACAAGGCTCGTTGGAGCGTTCCGTCCGGGAGAAGAATATCCCTCCCAAAAGCCTCTGCCAATTCTTCCAGACAGGGGGTTCCAGGCTGTACCACCTGGCGGGCTACCTGGTCGGCGTCCACGATCCGCGCCCCCCATGCTAAAGCCGCTTTGGCGGCAGTACTTTTTCCGGAACCGGTGGGGCCGGTCAGCCCCAATCGAAATGATTTTTTAATCAATACGCAACACCTCAAATCCTGCGGCACGGATCAAGCGGTTATATACCGCCATCCCGACCCCTTGGGGTTGGGGACAGCGGGCGTATACCACCCGTGCCCCCATGTCGTCCAAATGCCGCAGGGCGTCGAATAGTTCCCGCGCCTGGGAAGCGTAATCCCCGGCGGCGCCAAAGGATACCGAAGGAACATGGAGGGCGGCGCAATCTTCCCGATAGCACAGGGCCGCCGTCCCGTCCCCCTGATGGGCATTGACATACTCCACATAGGGTTCCCCTTCCACCAGAATAATCCGGGCTTTCGGCGCATAGTGTTTGTATTTCATCCCCGGGGAAGCGGCCCTTTCTCCTTGTTCCAGCTGATGGAGTACCGCGTGATCCACTTCCACCTGGCCCAATACCGCTTGCAGCTGCTCCCAGGTGATCCCGCCGGGCCGGAGGATACGGGGCGTTCCTTCCGCTAGGGTAATAACTGTGGATTCCACCCCTACGGTACAAGGCCCCCCGTCTAGGATGGCTTCAATCTTTCCGGATAAATCATGTTCTACATGATAGGCGGTCGTAGGGCTGGGACTGCCGGAAAGATTGGCGGAAGGAGCCGCCAACGGGGTTCCCGCCGCCCGGATAACGGCTGAAGCTACCGGATGGGAAGGAAAGCGGATTCCCACGGTATCCAATCCGCCGCTGGTCTCCACCGGGATCCGTTCCGACTTGGGCAAAATCATAGTCAGAGGGCCTGGCCAGAACGCTTCCGCCAATTTTTGGGCGGAATCGGGGAACGCTGTTACCAGAGGGTCTATTTGGGCGAGATCCGCGATATGTACAATAAGAGGATTGTCCTGCGGGCGGCCTTTGGCTTGAAAGATACGCGCCACCGCCGGGCCGTTGAGGGCGTCCGCCGCCAGGCCGTACACGGTTTCCGTAGGGATTGCCACCAATTTTCCTTGGCGCAGAAATTCCCCTGCTTTTTGGATATCTTCCCTGGAGGAAGTTAATTTTAGGGTTTGCATATAGTTTTTCACTTCTTTTTGCTGATCTGCCCGTCCGTGCTTACGGCGGGGATTATCCGAACAGTTTTTTATTTGCACACGCCGAAATGGACACCTGACGCCGCTTTTTAAAGGACGGCGTCAGGCCGTTGAGAGGACATGTTTTCCGCTGTGGAGTCAAGTTGTTATTCCTGGCTTTCCATGGTTTTCTTGAGCTGGGCGGCACGGTCCGCCGTGATTAAGGCGTCGATCACTTCATCCAA
>CAJFUH010000100.1 GCA_904420155.1 uncultured Clostridia bacterium | reverse complement strand
TTTTCTTTTGATTGCATGAATATATATGTTTATGGGAGGTTATCCGAATATGAAAATTTATCGTGCCGGCGTTGATATTGGGTCAACCACTGTCAAGCTGGTGATACTGAATGACGATAATGAAATAATATATGGCAAATACCGTCGCCATCAGGCGAACACGCAAGGTGCGCTGGCTGATCTTTTAGCCGAGGCAAAAGAAGAGCTCGGAGAGTGCGGCCTGCAAATGAAGATTACCGGATCCGGTTCTATCAATCTCGGCAAAGCGCTCGGAATTGAATTTGTACAAGAAGTGGCGGCGGTTGCTACGGCTTTGCAGACGACGGCGCCCCAAACAGACGTAGCCATCGAGCTTGGGGGAGAGGACGCTAAGATTATTTACTTTACCGGCGGGTTGGAAGAACGGATGAACGGTGTTTGCGCAGGCGGAACCGGTTCCTTTATTGACCAGATGGCCGCCCTTTTGCAGACCGACGCCCAGGGACTGAATCAGGAAGCCGAAAACTATCAAGAGATTTATCCCATCGCCGCCCGCTGTGGTGTATTCGCTAAAACCGATATACAGCCGCTGATTAACGATGGCGCCACAAAGGCGGATCTTGCCGCCTCCGTTTTCCAGGCGGTTGTCAACCAAACCATTTCCGGTCTCGCCTGCGGGAAGCCCATCCGCGGCTGTGTCGCTTTTCTGGGCGGTCCCCTGCATTTTCTACCCGAACTGAAAAAGGCCTTTATCCGTACCTTGAAGCTGACGCCTGAAAATATCGTTGATCCAGAAAATTCCCATCTGTTTGCCGCAATGGGGGCGGCGTTGGAAGCGGGCAATGCCGGCACGGTATACATTACAGATTTCCTTTCACGGCTGAAAAAGGGTGTCGCCGTTTCCTTTGAGATGCCCCGTTTGGCGCCGTTGTTTGAAAATGAAAACGAGTATGAACAATTCTGTTCCCGTCACAAAAAAGCAGTCGTGAAAAAGCAAAATTTAACCGATTATCAAGGAGACTGTTTTTTGGGGATCGACGCAGGTTCTACCACCACGAAATTAGCGCTCATAGGAGACCAAGGCCAACTGCTGTTTTCCTATTACGCAAATAACCAGGGAAATCCCATTGAAACTGCGAAAAAAGCGGTCTGTGAGCTGCAAAAAAATTTACCTGACCACGCGAAAATTGTCCGATCCTGTTCCACAGGCTACGGGGAGGAACTTTTAAAATCCGCTTTCTCTCTGGACGAAGGAGAGGTAGAGACCATCGCCCATTGTACGGCAGCTTCTTTCTTCGATCCGCAGGTAGACTGCGTGCTGGATATTGGCGGCCAGGATATGAAATGCATCAAGCTGAAAAACGGCGCCGTGGACTCCATCATGCTCAATGAAGCCTGCTCCTCCGGCTGCGGTTCCTTTATTGAAAATTTCGCCAATTCTTTGGGGTATTCTGCCAAGGACTTTTCTGAACAGGCGTTGTTTGCGAAAAATCCTGTTGATCTTGGAACACGTTGTACTGTATTTATGAATTCCAATGTAAAACAGGCGCAAAAAGAGGGGGCGAGCGTTTCCGATATTTCCGCTGGTTTGGCCTATTCGGTGATCAAAAATGCATTGTTTAAGGTTATCAAACTGGCAAGCGCAAAAGATTTGGGGCGGCATATCGTCGTGCAGGGCGGCACCTTCTATAACCACGCCGTTCTTCGCGCCTTTGAAAAAATTGCAGAGGTGGAAGCAACCTGTCCTGATATTGCCGGCCTGATGGGCGCCTTCGGAGCGGCGCTGATTGCCCGCTCCAATTACAGAGGACAGCCTTCGTCTATGCTGCCGCTTGTGGATATCCTTTCCCTTACCTACACTTCTGTCAGCCGCCGCTGCGGCGGCTGCGCCAATAACTGCATGCTCACAGTCAATAAATTTCCCAGCGGACGCACGCATATCACCGGTAACCGCTGTGAAAAGGGACTTGGCGGCACCGTTATAAAAGACAAGTCCCCCAATTTGTTTGAATACAAGCGCAAGCGTCTGTTTGATTATGAGCCTCTTGCGCAGAGCGAAGCCCCGAGAGGGATCATCGGAATTCCCCGTGTTTTGAATATGTATGAAAATTATCCTTTCTGGGCGACATTCTTGAAAGAGCTCGGCTTTTGTACGGTTTTGTCGCCGTTTTCCAGCCGGAAGATTTACGAGCTGGGAATGGATTCCATCCCGTCCGAATCGGAGTGCTATCCGGCTAAGCTCGCCCACGGCCATGTGCAGTGGTTGATAAACAGGGGGATAAAGACCATTTTCCATCCCTGTGTTTTTTATGAACATCAGGAAGCATCTTCGGCTCAAAACCATTATAATTGCCCAATTGTGGTTTCCTATCCCGAAAATCTTAAAAACAACGTGGAAGCAGTCTCCAACGGCAGCGTAAAATACATCCGTCCGTTTATTGCCCTTACAAATGAAAGGGTGGCCGCTGACCGGTTGGTTCGGCTTTGCAAGGAAGAGTGGAATATTCCTGAAGCACAGGTGCGCAGAGCCGCCCATCTTGCATGGCAGGAACAGCAAAAGGCCAAAGACGATATTCGCAAAGAAGGCCGGCGGGTTCTGATGCAGATGGAGCAGGATGACAAAAGCGGAATCGTTCTTGCGGGGCGTCCGTATCATATCGACCCGGAGATCAATCACGGAATTCCTGAACTGATTGCCTCTTACGGGTTAACGGTGTTCACAGAGGACAGTCTTCCTGTCCATCAAAACCCTGATCGTAAACTTCGTGTAGTGGATCAGTGGGTCTATCACTCCAGGCTGTATTCCGCCGCCGAGTTTGTAAGCCAGCGGGACGACCTGGAGCTAATTCAGCTGAATTCTTTTGGATGCGGGCTGGACGCAGTTACCACCGATCAGGTCAATGAAATCCTGGAAAACAGCAACAAGCTTTATACCCTGCTTAAAATAGACGAGGTGAATAACCTCGGCGCTGTGCGTATCCGCATCCGCAGCCTGATGGCCGCCATGCGGATGCGCAAAAAGGAGAAGATAAAAGCTGTCCCAAAACCGGTTGTTTATCATCGGGAAGAATACACTTCTCAGATGAATCAGCAGGGCTATACCATACTGGCGCCGCAAATGAGCCCGATCCATTTCGACATATTGGAGCCGGTGTTCCAAAAACACGGATATAATACGGTGATATTGGATAACGACAACCGCGCCGCCATTGATACGGGATTAAAATATGTAAACAACGATGCCTGTTACCCTTCTATTACTGTGGTAGGACAGATTATGCAGGCGGTTTTATCCGGCCGATATGACACCA
>CAJFUH010000099.1 GCA_904420155.1 uncultured Clostridia bacterium | reverse complement strand
GTTCCCCGATCTTTTTCTTCTTTTCCAGATAAATCCGGCTGTCATCCCCGTTATAACAGCGGATGCGGAACTTTTCTGTTTGGTCGGTTGCCAACCTTCGCTGCTTGAAAGAATCAAAATATACATTTCTAATCCGGCAGGTCCCATTATAAGACGCGTACTGGTCCGGGACGGTAATTAGGCGTAGCCTTTGACGCAAAGCGATACAGTCAGATAAATTGACAACATGTTTCCATTCATAACGAATCTTTCCCTCTGGCATAGGGAAGCCTCCCTTAAAATAATACTGATCTTCTCAATAACTATAAGAATAAGAGAAATATGTGATTTTTTTTTGAAAAAAATCTGAAGGTTTCAAGGTGAAAAATTGTTTTTTTAAAGGAAAAACTTTTTGTAGAATAAAGATCGTTGATCAAAAAGCAAGATAAAAGTGGTAGATACATAAAATATAAATTAGGGAAAAAGAGAGAAAAAACGAAAATACTTTTATTTTTTTCAATAGGACGGGAAACGACAGGTACTTTTCGATATTATATGGCCAGAATCGTTGATTCTAAAAACTAAACGTGATAAAATGATAAAGATTTCTAAAAATAGAAAGAATTTTTCAATAGGTTGGTGTGAATGCATGGAATATACTTTTTCTGATCGTGTACAAACTTTGAAACCCTCTGCAATTCGTGAAATTTTTAAGTATGCGGCAGATCCCAGTGTGGTTTCCTTGTCAGCAGGAAATCCTTCTCCCGAGGCTTTCCCCACAGAGGCTGTTCAGGAGATTTCTGCCCGGTTGATGAAAGATCATGCCATTGACGCATTGCAGTACAGCGTCACAGAGGGATATGCGCCTTTGCGCGCCCATTTGAAGGATTATATGAAAGAGAACCATCAGATTGGCAAGGATTTTGACGATCTGGTGATTACCGCTGGCGCACAACAGGTGATGGACCTTACCACAAAATCCCTTTGCAACGAAGGGGATGTAATTATCTGTGAAGCCCCCAGCTTTATCGGTTCCCTGAATTCCTTCCGCTCTTATCAAGTAAGGCTGCATGGCGTACCTATGGAAGAGGACGGCATGGATATGGCCGCCTTGGAACAGGCTTTGAAAGACGAGCCCCGCGCCCGTTTTATTTATACCATTCCCAATTTCCAGAACCCTTCCGGGATCACCATGAGCTTACAGAAGAGAAAAAAGCTGTATGAGCTGGCCAAGCAATACGGCGTGATGATTTTGGAGGACAATCCATACGGCGATCTGCGCTTTGAGGGAGAATATATTCCCTCCATCAAATCGTTTGATGAAGATGGGATTGTAATCTATGCCGGTACATTTTCTAAAGTGCTGGCACCGGGTATGCGCGTGGGCTATGCCATCGCGCCCTCTCCGGTGATCCAGAAAATTGTCGTCTGTAAACAGGGGGCTGATGTTCATACCAATATCTGGGCTCAAATCGTGGCATATGAATTTATGACTCAATACGATTTTAACGCTCATTTGTCCATGTTAAGGGATCTATACCGGAAAAAGGCCCACTATTGTATGGACTTGATGGATCAGTATCTGGTACCCAATAAAATTACCTATAGCCCGATTCAGGGAGGATTGTTCCTTTGGTGCCGCTTGCCGGACGGCGTGGATATGCTGGATTTCTGTAAGCAGGCTGTGTTGCGGAAAGTTTGCGTTGTACCTGGAAACGCGTTCCTGACCGATGAAAACGAGCCCTGCCAGTGTTTCCGGATTAATTTCTCCACTCCTACGGATGAACAGCTGGAGAAGGGCATCCGCATCTTGGGAGAACTGGCCAAAGAGATCCTGTAAAGAGAATGTGATACAAGAGGGAAGCCCTTGTTTTTTGGAGAAAGCGCTTTCCCGTCAAAGGAGCATGATACAAATGGAACCGACCAATGTTTCCGCACCCGAGCGGAAAAAAGTAATATTCAGCGCCATTCAGCCCAGCGGGACCATTACCCTGGGCAACCATTTGGGCGCCATCAAGAATTGGGTGGCGTTGCAGGACGAATACCGCTGCATCTTTGCCCTGGCCGATCTACATACCATCACGGTGCGCCAAGATCCCGCTAAATTCCGTCAGAACGCCATGCAGGCGTACGCGTTGCTGCTGGCCTGCGGTATAGATTTGGAGAAGAGCTTGTTTTTTATCCAAAGCCATGTGTACACTCATGCAGAATTGGCGTGGGTCCTCAATTGCTATACCCAGTTTGGCGAACTGTCCCGGATGACCCAGTTTAAAGATAAATCCGCAACGCATGCGGATAACGTCAATGCGGGGCTGTTTACCTATCCCAGCCTGATGGCGGCGGATATCCTGCTTTATCAGGCGGATATGGTGCCGGTAGGAGCGGATCAGAAGCAGCATTTGGAATTGACCCGCAATATTGCTACCCGTTTCAATGGGATTTATGGGAATACGTTTAAAGTCCCGGATCCCTATATCCCCAAAACGGGCGCGCGCATTATGTCGTTGCAGGATCCCACCCGCAAGATGTCCAAGTCGGATGAAAACGTCAACGCCTGGGTGGCCGTACTGGATAAGCCGGAAGATATCATGCGCAAATTTAAGCGTGCGGTGACCGACAGCGAGGCTTGTGTACGCTATGGGGAAGGAAAAGACGGGATCAATAATCTGATGGGTATCTATTCCACCATGACCGGTAAGAGCTATGAAGAGATCGAACGGGAATTTGATGGAAAAGGATACGGCGATTTCAAGGTAGCGGTTGCAGAATCGGTGATTGAATGCCTGCGCCCGGTGCAGGAACGCTATCAGCAGTTGATCCAGGACAAAGCATACTTGGAGAAATGTTATACGGAAAGCGCGCAGGTTGCATTAAAAATTTCACAAAGAACCTTGGATAAAGCCATGAAGAAAATAGGATTTATCAAAAAGGCATTCTAACGCATATAGAAAGAAATCCCACACAAGGAGATACCTGTGTGGGATTTTTTTGTGAAGGCAAAAGCCGAATGTGAAAGATGGTTACCAATTGGGGATAGTTGCCAGAAGTTTATGTTACAATAAAAAGGAGAAGTGGGTTGCCAAATTTCTTGGGTTTTCAAAGTCAGCCGGTCACGCCTGATCAGGAAAAGATTTGGCGGTTCGCAGAAGAGGGATACAAACCTTAAACCGAAATATTTTCAATAAAGTGGTTGGGATGTTCGTTCCAATATTTTAGATAAACCCGGGTTGGATTTCCATCCAGGTTCAGTTGGTACATACGAAAAGTCACAAGCTGATTTTTGGGCTGCCAATCCTCTTCATAGGAATATTGATAAGACATGCCGATTTTTTTCATTATTTTTCCGCTGCCGGGATTTTTGATATCATGGGTTGCCGTGATATAGGGGAATCCGGCCTCCTTGAGCCGATGGACGACGGCTTTGCAGGCTTCTGCGGCGATACCTTGTCCCCAGAATTCTTTTCTCAGGCCGTATCCCAGGTCATGGCTGTCGTCTTCGCTGATGTTTAGATAGCCGATAGGCAGGTTATCCGACTGTAAACAGATGGCGTAATGGTAAGAAAATGGCAAATGATAGCGGGACAAATAGTTTTGCATGAGAAAGTCTCGGGCCTGCTCATAGGTTTCCAGGGGAAACCATGGGAGAAACCGATTGGCTTCTTGATCGCTCATGATCAGAAAAAAATCAGGAAGGTCTTTTTCGGTAAAAGGGCGCAAGAGCAGCCGGTCAGTTTCCAGCTTTGGGGTATTTTCCAGTATTTTTAGGTTCAATTGATAACGGTCTCCATTCTGATAGATATTTTTTGTTGGTGTTGGTTTGACGGGCGGGAATCTTCTCAATAAGACCTTATAAAATTATAACATGAAAAAGGGAATCAGGAAATCAAAAACAAACTGGAAGATCGTATTCCAGACTGTCGAAACAGGTATTTTTCCTTAACAAATTATACAAGTGGGCGGGGGATGGGGAACCCCTCGCTAGGGGTCCCCACGTCCAAACCATCCACTGGATTGTTTGGCCTCCCCTCCTGAGCCTGTGGGAATCTTGAGGATTTCGCCCATTGCGATGGGCGAGGAAGGGCTCCGCCCCTCCACCCCGC
>CAJFUH010000098.1 GCA_904420155.1 uncultured Clostridia bacterium | reverse complement strand
TGAGATCAGCGGCCGTCAATTGACCATTGGAGGAGCGCTGAGAATTCAGGTGGCGGCAGCGGATGTAGCCACGGGAATGATCGATTTTGTCCCCGCGGAAAAGGGATAAGTTGTGTTTTTTGACTAAAAACTCTATTTGAGGATATGCCAATAAAAGGAATTTTCGATTCTGTCCTGGGTATCGTCCGATCCTCTTGCTCACAATCTAGAAAAAGGCGTTTCCATGATTTGATTTCATCCATGGAAACGCCTTTTTCTATAGGAATAGGAAAGAGCGACCATCTTTGAAAATAATAAAGGCACTTGTATAATTCCTGACATAAATGCCCAATCTACTTACATAAATATTACTACTATCGCCGTTGATGCGGAGATGGTATAGGCGGAGGTTTGTTATTTATGGAAGGTGTGCTTTATATGATTCGGCATACGGTAGACAACGTGGCCAAAAAAGAGGTATCCGCAGAAATGGAGGCCAAAGCGATCTTAAAGGAAATCAGGGAAGTCAGCCAGCAACTGCAATATATCGATCAGTGGTTTGATATGGAATGCAATGACGATATGATTGATTCCTGTATTTACCAGCGGGAAGCCTTACAAGCGCGCTACCGATATTTGCTTAGCCGCGCGAAACAATGCAACCTTTCCGCCTCGCCTTTCTAAGCCTGTTTATCCTGGGGAACCCAGAGGGGATACAGGCTGAAAAAACAGCGTAGAATTGCTGTAAAAATTCCTGTGAAAGGGGATGTCTGATGTGCCGCAATGGGTGATTTGGCTAATCGCGGGAATTGTTTTCCTGTTATTGGTCATAGTCCAGGTTGTTGTACAAGCTAAGAAACCGGTAAGAAAAGCAATAGGAGGAATATTAACGGGGATTATCGCTCTGGTTGCCGTCAACATATCGGGTTTTTTTACCGGAGTTACCCTGCCGGTCAGCCTGATGACCGTAGGCGTATCAGCGGTTGCGGGAGTTCCCGGAGTGACGTTGTTGCTGCTCCTATCCTTGATCGTCCAATAATAGCAATAGAACAAAGGCGCCGTCCGCTCCTTTAGAAGCGGGCAGCGCCTTTGTTCTAGTTATATCAATTATTTTCTATTTCGGCGGTTCCGGGTATTCTGCGTTTTCTCCTGCAAAATTTCAGCGGTCAGATCTGAATTGCCGGTGACCAAGGCTAACAGACACCGATAAACCCTAGCGGGGTCTTTATGGAAATTTTTCTTTACCATTTTGGCCTGGAGCATATCGGGGACATATAGACTTAAGGACATCAAGTCCATATTTCCACCGGAAACGCTGCATGATACCATATATCCCTGTTCCGTCTGCTGAATACGCACGCGATTTTCCTGTTCCCGCTTGATTTTTGCCAGCAGGTTCATAGTGGCGGAGAGCGCCCGTTCCCGGACGGAGATAGGCAGAGAAATATCCAGCTGGCTGGAAATCAACATACCGGATTCCGTAACGGAATAAAGGTCTTCTTTTTCGTCTGCACAAACAATATTTCCGTGTTCCAATAGATCCGCAAAGGCGCTGGTGATTTCAAAATAATTGGCGAGGCCGTTATCCTGAATGATGGATATAATATCTGTTTTGGCAAGAGGAGCCTTTGCGCTGGTCAGCATATAACAAATAAGTAACTTGATTTCATTTTTCGATCGTAATCCACCTGGTTCGACTCCTGCGGTAAGCACATCGAAATCCATAGGAAACACCTCCGAAATATTCAGATTGCCCATAAATGGGGATCACTCGGCAGTCCCTCCAATAGAAAGAAAGCAGGCCGGACGATAGGAGTACAGGCCTGCTTATCCAGATGAAGTTATGGCATAGAAGTGGAGGATGAGTTTACAGAAGAATCATGTCCTTCTAAGTTCGATTCCATCCCTGAGATCAGATCGTCCACCGCAGAAGGGATATCGGATACAAGCTCGCTGGGGGAAGGAAGCGACTCCAACGAAGAAGGATTGCCGTCCTTTTCCTTACCACATCCTGAACATAAAACTCCAATAAAAAGAATGGCTACTACCGTATACACATATTTTTTCGTCACAAATCTCTCCTTGTCTTTTCTGTTAGATAGACCTATTTTCTGTATTTGAAAGAACAGGGAATAGACCTATCCCATCTAGTATTTCCCACTGATACCGAAAAAACAGGAAAGTTTATTTTTAATAAAAAAATTATAAAGGGGCCGAATGCTCTTCCGGATTCGCGCCGATCAAATCGCGGTAAATACCTGGCGTGGAATCCGGAATCAAGGTGGCGCCCACACATTTGGAATAGAACTCCACCGGCCCTACCCCGCCTATGATAGCGTAAGCGTATCCATAGTCGCGCATAGCTTCCAGAGAACGGATCAATAAAGCTTTTCCAATGCCTGATCCCCGCTGGGATTCCAACACGGCGGTTGGTCCGAAAAAGTCAGGATAGGTGGCGTTATAACAAGCAAAACCTAAAATACGGCGGTCCTGCACGGCCAAAAAACAGGACACTGGATGATGGGAAAAGGAGGCGTCGCATTCTCCCGCAAATCCAGCCCCAAAATGGTCCTTTACCCATTTTACTACATAAAGCTTATCAGGGGTCATGGCCCGTTGAATACGGATGCCCTTTTGTTCTAAAGAATCGTATAAATCTTGTGCCTGAGGCAGGTGCAAGAGGGAAACCAACATATCTGGCATACTAATTCCTCCTAAAGTTTGACAAGGGTACCTTGCTTGTGCAGTCGGGCATATCCCATCAACAAGGCGAGATCAGACGGAAAACCGTATTCTCTCCCTTCTATTATATCAATTTATTCTAAAAATTCAAATTATTTCCCATGATTTCTATGGCGGAAAGGAGATAAATTTTTTAATAATAGCTCTTTTGTCGTACGCGAAATGAGCTATGAAAAGAGAATATATACGAGTTTTGAGAACAATAATAAAAACAAATCTGAATTCCCGTTATACTAGATTAGAAAATGAGGTGACCTTATGGGAGTAGGAGATAGAATACGTAAAATTTTAGAAAGCAAGGATCTTTCGCAGAGAGAATTTGCAGAGAGACTCAATATCGCCCCCACCACATTGAGTGGATATATTACCAATAAACGGGAACCTGATATTGGGACTCTAAAAAACATCGCATTAAATTTAGGCGTATCTCTGGACTTCCTGCTGGAAGTAAATGTAGAAGGGGATGCTGCCAGACTGGATGATGAAGAATGGGAGATGATCGTCTTATACCGAACCCTGGCGGAAGAACAAAAAGGACTTATTTTGGAACAGATCAAATGGATGAGTAAACATAATGGGAAAAACGGTAAGCACGGTAAAGATTCCTGCTAGAGGAAATTTTGGATCCGGCCAGGTTACCGCTTCCCACGCATCCTTTTTTGTTGGCGGATGTCATTCCCTAAAAATTCCAATCGGACATGGTTACCCATAATACGGGAAACCAGACGTTCGGAATAAGACCGCTCCAGCTCCCGCATTGTTAGGTTTGTACTAATAATAGTGGGGCGGGCGGATAAAAGGCGGGAATTCAAAATGTTATAGACAGCAGCGTTGGAAAATCCGGTGGAGAATTCCGTTCCTAGATCATCCAGGATTAATAAATCGCACTGGATGAAATGCTGTTCGCTGTCATCGTCGCCGGCGTCCTTTCGATAGGAAAAACGTTCTTTTTCCAGTTTGGAAATGATATTTTGAGTGGAACCGTAAATAACGCCGTACCCTTTGTTGATGGCTACTCTGGCAATGGCCAGAGAGAGATGAGTTTTTCCCAGCCCGGTAGCCCCCTGCATCAACAGGCTGGGCGACTGCAAAGAAAAATCAGCCGCATAGGCCCGGCAATAGCGAAGGATATCTTCCATCCTTTTGTAAGGGGAAGGAAACCCTTCCCGGATGGGCGTTTTGCTGTAGTAATCCAAAGAGAAGCTTTCAAAGGTGGAGAGAGATAAAGGGGAAAGTTGATTTAACTGACGGTAAGCTTCCTGACGCAGCAACTGTTTCATACAGCTGCACATGACGCCGTCTACGTATCCTTCATCTTGGCATAACGGGCATTGGTAGTGAATTTCTAAGTCGTCCAGTGGGATACCCGCCTGACGTAAGATGGAGGCTTCCTCTTGCTGTAGGGAGAGATTTCGGTTTTTTAGATTGGTCAGCTGCTGGGCGGCGTTTTGTCCCCCTAGAACCGCGCGGGCAGCCTGGATAGCGGTAGAGGAGAATTCTCGCTGTATTTCCCGAATACGTGGGAATTGGTTATAAATACGTTCTTGCCGCTCTTCCGCTTCCCGGGTTGCCTTGCGCCGCCTTTGTTCCAGTAAGCGGTTGACGGATTCATAGATTTCTTTGTTATATCCCATATCATTTCTCCTTATCCATGGGGGGCAGATCGTCAAAAATGCTGGTGCGTTCGTATTCCTCTATATTGTAGGAGGGCGAATACCGGTCTTCTACCCGGGCACGGGAGCCAGTCCTTTTTTCAGCCTGCGCCTGTTCTACGGTCTGGATTCCCTCATGGTTCCAACGTTTTAAAATACTGTCCATATAGCTGGCGATATATTTTCCTTTGGCGTCTACACAACGTTCATAGGCCAAACGGATCATAGCGGAAGAAAAAGACCATTGGTTGACCCAGCGGTCGGCGGCTTCCGCTTCTTTTGTGCTGGGAGACCTGTGATCGATGCCGATGACGCTTTCCACAATCCTCCAAGCTTTTTGCATATCCCCCAGCATACGGAGTTTGTGCTCTGCTTTTTGGTGGGTGTCGATCTCTTCTTCCGCCCAAGAAATCCCGGTTTTTTCAATATATTTCATACTGGGTTTTCCGATACTGACGGCGTATTGCAATAGCATTAAAATGACGTCTACAGGAAGACCGTCGTTGTCATGAAGCATCAGTAAAGTGGCACAATCCCCATTGGATATGGTTTTTCCCAGGATCATCTGGGCTTCCTGCATCATGGAAGCAATATCGGAATCTTCTTGGATACGTTTTGCTACAAATAAGTTGTCCGGCTTTTGAGGGCGGGAAAGAGGGCGGGAATGTATCGGCGGAGCCGCGGTGCTGGGAGTGGTAGAAACGGGGACAGATGGTTCTGCGGGCTGTGCGGCATGGGGAGAAGATTGCTTTTGTCCGCCGGGAAGTAGGGTATCCTCTGCTTGGATAATAAAGCCTGTTTCCACCCAGTATTGCATGGAATCGTGAACGTCCGCAGGATGCATGTTCAGCGCGGCGGCGATATCCTCTGTCTGAAAGGGTTCTCCGGCGTGCCGTAGAACCCAAAGAAGCACTTTAAGCTGTGCTGCGCCTGCTAATTTAATATGTTGATCGACAAGGGAACAAGGAACAGCGAAAACGGAATTCCAGTGCCCTAAATTGATAGAAAAACTCATGAACTATTAACCTTCTATTCTTTTGGCTGTTTTTTCACCAAACAGAAGATATCTGTCCGGAAGAAAAAAGAATCGTTGCTTTCCAACAAGAGTAGTATAGCATAAGATGAAAAGAGTTGGGTAGGATTTTATGAAAAATCCAGAAAGAAAAGTGACCTTTTCTGCCGATGATTCGTTTAAAAGAATAGAAGCGATGAAAGGGGCGGCCGTATCAGCATAAAAAGAAGAGGAGGCACATCCATTATGAAAAAGAAGTTATTAAGACGAAGGAAAAGTCCAATCTGCATATGGACAATTTTGGGGATGGGCTGTATTGCGGCAATTTTGATGATGGTGTTACAAATTTTTTCTTTCTGAGCAGGAATTTGACAAGAAAAGATTTGTCAATATTGCAGTTTGCATTAATTTGGAATTTTCCTAAATAGCGTTTCCTTTGAGGGGAAGATCCTCTGCATGGATATCTGTGTTTTTTTATTTTGATAGAGTTCGGAAAAGAGTGAAAAAATTCAGAAAAAATAATTTTATAAAATCTATTGACAAAAACAGGGAGGTAAGATATAATAATCCTCGCATTCAGCAATGCGGATGTAGCTCATCTGGTAGAGCGCCACCTTGCCAAGGTGGAGGTAGCGAGTTCGAGCCTCGTCATCCGCTCCAAAAAGACCGATATGCTTATTTGAGCATTTCGGTCTTTTTCTTTCATCTATTTCTTTTTTGTTATGCAGTCCAGCATAGAGGGAAAATAAAGAATTTTGTTGTTTTTCCGATTCCTTTTTACTATAATAAAACAGGGTTCTAAGATGATTAGAACATACTAGGTACAATCCAATGAATGATTGGAAAAATACAAATACGTTCAGAGGTATGAGAGATAAAACGGCAGGAAGGTGAAGAAATTTGTTTGCTGATTTACACTGTCATACTAGGTTATCCGATGGTTCGGTAACCGTAGAAGAATTGATCGATATGGCGTGCAAAAGAGGATTGAAAGCAATTGCAGTGACCGATCACGATACGTTTGCCGGCGTCCCACAGGCGGTTTCTTATGGAAAGAAAAAAGGGGTCACGGTGATTCCCGGGGTGGAAATATCCACATTGGACTATCAGAGGGGACGAAAGGCCCACATATTGTGTTATTTATTTGACCGTCCAGAAGTTTTGGAGGGTTTATTGAAAAATACCATAGAAAGTCGTACCGAAGCGGGATATGAGATGATGAAAAAAATAGTAGCCGCATACCCGATCACGGAGAAAATGGTTTTGAAATGGGCGGAAGGAAGCACGAGCTTGTATAAGCAACATATGATGCATGCCTTAATGGATGCGGGATATACCAACGCTATTTATGGAGATTTGTTCCGAGAGCTGTTTGATTCCAGAAAAGGGAAAGTTTACGCAAAGGTGGAATACCCGGAAGTCCGGGAAGTCATAGAAATTATCCATAAAGCCGGCGGTTTGGCGGTTTTGGCACATCCAGCGGAATATGATAGCTATGATTTGTTGGAAGAACTGGCCGACATAGGGTTGGATGGAGTGGAAGTAAACCATCCCAGAAACCGAGAGGGCGATGAGGAAAGATTGAGCGCCTTTGCCAGCACTCATAAATTGGTGATGACAGGGGGCACTGATTTTCACGGGATGTATTCCTCTAAATTTTATCCGGTGGGAACCTTTACCACCCCACAGGAACAGGTAGAGGCCCTTTTTTGTAGAAAGAAAGAGAGAACGGAATGTCAATAGGGAAAGAGGGAATATTATGACATATGAATATCAAACAAGGGGTACTTGTTCCCGTAAGATCAAAGTAGACCTAGAGGGAGATATCATCCGAGAGGTGGAATTTACCGGCGGGTGCAATGGCAATACCAAAGGGTTAAGCGCTATTGTCAAAGGGATGAAGGCGCAAGATGTGATCGACCGGTTTCAGGGGATTACCTGCGGGTTCCGAAAGACTTCTTGCCCAGATCAATTGGCCAAAGCGCTGGAGCAAGCGCTGGCCAGCCAGGCATGACAGTTTACTGCTTTGAGGACAAATATATGAAGGATGGCAAGCGTCAAACCATTTTACAAGGATTAGCTGTACTGTTAGCGGATGTGCTGACCATTTGGATGATGATAGCCCTTTATTATAGTAAAGCTATATTTTTTCCATGGTCGATCAGTTATTTGTTTTTATCCGCAGGGCTGGTTACCATCAGTATGTTGTTTTATCGCAGCTTGGCGCGGGACATCTCAAGAAATTTTGCAATTTCTTTTGTGATTACCAGCTTTGTTCTATGGGGATATACGGTGGCGATTACCTTTATAGCTTCCTTTTTTCCAATTTCTTTCCTGTATCATGGAGCGTTTTTCTTGGGTCTTGTGATGTTCGTTTGTTATAACATGACCGTCATACGCCGAATGGACAAAAGGGTACAAAAAAATTCCAATCAAGCCACATTAAAAGGGAACGTTTCCGAGAATCGTGGGCCGGAAGTAGCGGCCTTGGTATTAAATTTAGGGGACAGCATGGTCGCACTTCGGCCGTATTTGCTTCCAGAGGACTATACAAATTTGGAAAAGATATATTGGGAGATTGTGGATTCTGTGAAAGATCTGCCGCCTGTATCCCAGGAAAGCCCGCAGAATCGAAGGGAATTAGAAAAAAATATGGCGGCAAAACTTGCGGAAATCCCAGCGCATATGAAACTAATTCCGGACGCGTCTGGAGATAAGCAACGCATCTTGATTACAGAGATCGTCACTTCTTTGGTTCTCGTTAAAAATTTTGCCGAGAATCTCCAGCGCTTGTGCAACAGTTGAGAAAGGGGTATAGCGGATGCCAGCGGCGTTGTCCCACTTTTTATTAGCGGATCGGTTATTGAAAAAGGCGGAGGTATCTGCTGCTGTTTCTAACAGGCCGGCCTTTTTGTGGGGAGCTCAGGGGCCGGACTTTTTTTATTGCCATCGTTTCTTGCCTTGGCAAAAAGGAAACCATTTACGGAAATATGGAACAATTTTTCATCAATCCGCTCCTTCCAGGTTGTTGGAAGAGATGAGAGCCTATGACAAAGAGAGTAGCGACCCCGCTGTGCATGCCTATTTATTGGGATTTCTCAGTCACTACGCCTTGGACAGCATAGCCCATCCTTTTGTGCGTTATAGCGCGCATATGATGCATTCATTGGTGGAGCCTTCCACTGAAGAAACCTGCCACCACACGGTGGAATCTATGCTGGATGTTATTTTACTGCGCTATGAACGGGCTTCTTTGCCCACAGAAATTGCTTTGAAAAAGCTTGTCCCCAAAGATCCAGCTACATACCAGGGTATGGTAGGGTTATACCAGAGGATCAGTTTCCAGCTTTATGGGGAAAAATTAGATCCTTTTCTGCTGGAACAGTGCCTGAAGGATTGCCGGACGGCCTTTGGATGGATGACGGACCGCACTGCCTTGAAAAAGCAATGGCTGGTTCGTAGGGAAAAAAAGAAGAACAAGCCCCCTGTATTATCCTGCCATCTCCGTAGTATGACAGAGGAGGACGACTTTGATTATGCCAATATTCTGCATCAGGAGTGGCAATGGCCTTTGGAAAGCGGATCTGTGTACACCGAGAGCTTTTTTGATTTATTTGATCAGGCGGAACAAAAGGCACTTTTGCTCATGGAGGGATATCAAGAGGGGAAATCTTTTCTTTTGTTAACCCAGGATCAGCCGTTTTGACAGAAAAAATTCCATGACGATTTCAGGAGGGAATACGATGAAAAAAATTGCTAGTTTTTGCGTGGATCATAACAAGTTGCATCCTGGCATTTATGTATCCAGGCAGGATGGAGATATTA
>CAJFUH010000097.1 GCA_904420155.1 uncultured Clostridia bacterium | reverse complement strand
GCTTGCGCGCCAAAGAAAGGAAACCCGCCGCCTTTGACGCTTTGGAATACGGCAGTTTGATGCATTATCTTTTGGAACAGACCTTGAGAAGCCATACCCCGGAGCAATGGGAGGGTTTCACTTCCGCCCAAGTCAAGCAGGAAATCCAGAAGTATCTGGAAGAATATGTACAGATATATTTGGGAGGCTGGGAAGACAAAACGCCACGTTTCCGTTTTTTGTTTACCCGTTTGGCCTCCACGGCGGAACTGCTGCTCACGCATATTGTGCGGGAACTGAGCCAAAGCGAGTTTCAGCCGGAGGATTATGAACTGCGCATCCAGGAGGGCTGTGAAATCCAGCCTTTGGTGATCGCCTTGCCTGGAGGGGGGAGCGTAGAAATTGAAGGAAAAGTGGACCGGGTAGATGTGATGCGCCGGCATGGGAACAGCTATGTGCGGGTAATTGACTATAAAACAGGGAGCAAAGAATTTAGATTGTCGGATGTTTTATACGGGTTAAATATGCAGATGCTGTTGTACTTGGCGGCTATCTGGAAAAACGGCGGGGAGCGCTACGGTAACGTGGTGCCCGCAGGCGTATTGTACATGCCGGCTAATCGTCCGGTAATCAACAGTGAACGAGGGGATACGGAAGAGAAAGTAATCAAAGAACAGGACAAAAAATTGCGGATGAGCGGGCTGGTTTTGGACGATCCGGAGGTGATTTCCGGGATGGAGCACAAGGCGCAGGGCGTTTTTATCCCAGTGGCCTTAAAAGACGGGCATCCGGCAAAACTGGATGCGGTGGCAAACTTTGCCCAAATGGGGCATATCGTCAAATATATGGAATCGCTGGTGGTAAAAATGGCGATGAGCCTGCAAAAAGGGGATATTGCGGCGGTTCCCGCCTCTGGAGAATATGAAGCGTGCGACTGGTGTCCCTATCGGTCGGTATGCAGGCATGAAGATGGGGGAGATACCCGCATAGTGGAAAAATGGGACCGGGAACAGGTGATGAAACGGCTGGAAGAGGAGGAAAAATGATGGCAAGAGTTTGGACCAAAGCCCAGAAAGATGCGATTTCCGCCCGGGACGGTACGCTGCTGGTATCCGCGGCGGCAGGTTCCGGAAAGACCGCTGTTCTGGTACAACGGGTAATCGAGCGCTTGATTGATCCCGACCATCCTTGTGACGCAGATCGGCTTCTGGTGGTGACTTTCACCAATGCTGCGGCGGCCGAGATGCGCCAGCGCATTGCGGAGGCTATCGACCGGATGCTGGAGGAAGATCCGGGCAACACCCGCCTCCAGCGTCAGCAAATTCTATTACCGCAAGCGCATATCAGCACCATCCACAGCTTTTGCAGCGAGCTGGTCCGGGAACACTTTTATCAGCTGGGTATTTCTCCGGATTTCCGGATTTCTGATTCCAACGAAATGGATTTGCTTCGGGAAGAAGCGATGCAGCAGGTTATGGAAGACCTGTATGAGCAGGGGGAGGAAGATTTCCGGCGATTATCCGATTGTTTCAGCAATGGAAGAGACGACAGGAGACTGTTTCGACTGGTCAACACCTTATACGATTTTGTACGGTCTCATCCTTTCCCAGAACGTTGGCTAGAAGAAAAGGCCGCGATGTATCATCCGGCAGGGGACGCTGCCCATACCCTGTGGGGGCAAACGGTTTTGGAATATGCGGACAGCGCCATCCTCTATGCGATTACCCTGACGCAAAACGCCTTGGATTTGATGGAACAGGATCCCAAGCTGGATGCGGCATATCGCCCGGCCTTTTCCTCAGACCTGGCGGGTTTGCTGTCTCTTCAGGAAGCGGCGCAGGCGAAACAGTGGGATACCTTGTCCCAAAGGATACGGCAATTTTCCTTTGAAAAGCTGAAAGCGGTGCGGGGTTACAAGGACGACCCGTTGAAAGGTAAAATTTCCGGAAACCGGGATACCGTGAAAAAGACCCTGGAAAAATTGTCTGCCTTGTTTTTTGCCAGCGACGAACAGTGTTTAGAAGATATTCGCCGGATGGCGCCAATCATAGAACAGCTTTTATCCGCTGTGAAGCGGTTTGGGGACGTTCTGGACGCCTGCAAAGCTGCCCGGCGCATTGCGGATTTTGGGGATTTGGAACATTGGGCGCTGCGCCTGCTGGTGCGACCCACCCAGGCGGGCTTTGTCTGTACGGAGGTAGCACAGGAACTTTCTCTGCAATTTGACGAGGTGATGGTGGACGAATACCAGGACACCAACGAAGCGCAGGATATGATTTTCCGCGCTGTTTCCCAGCAGGAGAATAATCTTTTTATGGTAGGCGACGTTAAGCAGAGTATCTACCGGTTTCGCCAAGCCATGCCGGAAATCTTTCTGCGGAGAAAAGAGGCTTATCCTGCATATGACGATGAAAAGAAGGAATATCCGGCCAAGGTAATATTGGATAAAAACTTTCGTAGCCGGAGCGGCGTGACTGGAGCGGTCAACTTCGTGTTCCGGCAGCTGATGAGCCGGCAGATGGGAGAGATGGCATACAGCCAGGAAGAGGAACTGGTCCCCGGAGCAGATTATCCCCCGCGGGATATCCCAGACGTATCCCTTCATATCCTGGATCTCTCCTGTGAAGAAGAACAGGATATGGACGTGGCGGAGGCTGGATATATTGCCGGCATCATCAGCCAAATGATAGAAAATAAATTTCCCGTTACGGAAAATGGGCGGCAGCGTCCGGTGACATATCGGGATTTTTGCATCTTGATCCGCAATGCCAATAACCATGCGGGCGTGTATGCAAAGGAACTTCAACTGCATGGAATTCCGGCTTGGTCGGATGCCGCTGGGGCTTTTTTTGGTACGCCGGAAATCTCTGTACTGCTGTCCTTTTTGCGGGTGATTGACAATCCGGTGCAGGATATTCCCCTTCTTTCCATACTGATGAGCCCTATTTTTGGTTGGTCGCCGGACCGCCTTACAGAGATTCGCCTTGGCCGGCAGGATGGACCGCTGTATTTTGCAGTGAAACAAGAAGCGGAGCGGGGCGATGAATCCTGTAAAAACTTTCTTCGCCAAATGGAAGAATATCGCCGTTTGGCGGCGGCGCTGCCAGCGGACCGACTGATCCACCATCTGTATGAGCAGACAGGATTTCTGGCTATGGTACAGGCGATGCCGGAGGGGGAACTAAGGCTTGCCAATCTCCGTTTGATGATGGAATATGCGCGGACCTATGAACAGTCCGGATATAAGGGCCTTTCGGGATTTATCCGTTTCATCGACCGGCTAGAACAGCAGCAGTCGGATCTGGCCCCTGCGTCTATTTTGTCGGAATCCGCCAATGTGGTACGGATTATGAGTATTCATCGTTCCAAAGGATTGGAATTCCCAGTATGCATTCTGGCCAACTGTTCCCGTCTGTTTAACAAAGATCGTGGGGAAGTACTGCTGCATCCCACCTTGGGAGTGGGAATGAAATTGTGGGATGACGCTATGATAAGGCGGTATCCCACGATGCCCCGGGAAGCGGTGGCCTTGGAAATCGAGCGGGCAGGAATGAGCGAGGAACTGCGGGTGCTGTATGTGGCCATGACCCGGGCTAAAGAAAACCTGATGATGGTCACTTCCTTGAAAAATCCCGCCCGGACGCTGGGAAAACTGGCGGCCCAATTGTCAGAGGTTCCGGAGATCTCCCCTTATGTGGTGCGCAGCGCCTCCTGTTTTTCTGATTGGATTCTTTCCTGCGCCCTGCGTCATCCCAGCGGAGCGAAACTGCGGGAGATGGCGGGCGCCCTTCCCGGACTGATGAGGCCGGACGAAAACCAATGGGAGATTATCTTAGGTTATCCTGAGGGGGATTTCCATCAGGAATCAGCCGCGGCAGAGGAGCCAAACGGCCCCTATGACGAAAATTTGTATGAAATATGGAAAACAAGGCTGGAATATCGGTATCCTGCCCAGGAGCTGACTGGCGTTCCTGTTAAGGCTGCGGCTTCCGAACTGGCGGGTAGGCAGGCGCATAAGGAATACGCCTTCACCTCCCGGCCTGCATTTTTGGAAAGCCAAGGGATGACAGCGGCGGAAAAAGGGACGGCTCTGCATGCCTTTATCCAGTTCGCCGATTATGCTAAAGCGGCGGAGGACCTTTCGCAGGAATTACACCGTTTGGTAGAGAAAAAATTTTTGACGGAGGAACAGGCAAAAGCGGTGGATGAAAAACAGGCCGCCGGCTTTTTTAACAGCAGCCTGATGAAACGGATGCTCCGTTCCCCCAACCTGCTGAGGGAATATCGGTTTACCATCTGGATCCCTGCTTCGGATATACAGCCGGAAATCCCGGACGCCCAGGCGCGGGAGCCGGTTTTGCTACAAGGGGCCATCGACTGTGCTTTTGAAGAAGACGAGGGCTGGGTACTGGTGGATTATAAGACGGATCGGGTAAAAACAGCGGATGAGCTGGCAGCCCGTTATGCTGCACAATTGGACTTATATGCAAAAGCCTTGGCCAGATGTACGGGCAAACCGGTCAGGCAGAGGCTCCTATATTCTTTTGTCCTAGGAGAAGCGATTGCTTTAGAAGGGGGGCTATAACCCCATAAAAATGAAAAAGAGCTTGATGCAGAAAATTCTGTGTCAAGCTCTTTTTCTATATAGAGAGGAGTTTGGAGTAAGCGTATTTACTGAGTTACTGGGGGTTCAAGAGTTAAGAGTTATTTGATATCGCGTTTCTGGAAAATCCACATACCTGCCGCAGTACTGACGGCAAAGTAGACGACCCCCACGAGAAGGGCCCGCAGGCAGACCTCTTGGCTCAGCCCGGACGACACAGCAGTGATGTTGCTGCTGATGAGGAATTGAGAAAAATTCCACTCGGTTTTTAGTAAATAATTGAGCAACATCTGCCCTATTTGTACCATCATAGGGGCAAAGGACATCAGGCAAATGTTAATGGCGATGGTACCGCCGGTTTGGCGGATCAGGGAGGCGATGAAAACAAAGACAGAGGTATATGCCAGGTTTAAGAGAAGCTCTAAACCAAATGTACCGAGCAGCTGGGACCAGTACGAGGAATCCACTGGGCCAAATCCCCATAGGATGGTGCCTAATAAAGCGGATACCCCGGAGTAAAGGATAAAGTAGACCACGGAGATAAAACAGGACAGGAATAGTTTGGAACCATAAATTTCACAGCGTCCAAATCCCCTGGAAGCGGTGTTTTTGATGGTGCCAAAGCCAAATTCACAGGCGACAAAAAGGGAGACAACGATAGAGGTAAACAGTAAGCTGTCAGAAGAAAAAGTACTGTTTATATAAAGGGATGCCCCTGGATGGGGACCTTCAGCCACCATCTGATAGGTGAAATGGGAGATTAAAACAGAGCCGATAGCCAGGGCTAGGAGCAGGATCAGGCAGACAAAAAAGGACTTGGTTTTCTTTAGTTTATAAAAATCAGATGCGAATAGTTTAGACATGTTGGTTCCCTCCCACTGCATGGATGAAATAATCTTCCAGGTCCGCTGTAGTGACGTGCAGGCTTTCCACTACAAGGCCGTTTTGTACCAAAGCGGTATTGATAGCGCCGGCGTCCTCTAAATGGTCGTATACATAGAGAATGCCGTCCGGCCCTACTTTATATTGGTTGGTTTGGAATTGCTGGGTTAAAATGTTGCAGGCGGTTTCCGGCTGGTTGACACGGATACACAGGCTGGATTGGCAGTGCTCTTCTAATTCCTCTGCGGTAAATTCTTCCACAAGCTCCCCATTATTGATAATTCCATAACGAGTGGCTAATTTAGACAGTTCTCCCAATATGTGGCTGGAAATAAGGACGGTGATTCCCCGTTCCCGATTAAGCTTTTGAATGAGCTGCCGAATTTCCATGATACCAGTGGGGTCTAATCCGTTAATGGGTTCATCCAGGAATAGAAATTCCGGGTTCCCAATAAGGGACAGCGCGATGGCTAAGCGTTGCTTCATGCCCAAAGAAAAATTACGGGCTTTCTTTTTGTCCGCCGGATTAAGCCCTACTAGGTGCAACGTGTCTTCAATCACTTTATAATCTTTGACGCCAATCAGCCGGCATTGGGCCTCTAGATTTTGACGGGCGGTCATATGAGGGAAAATGGCCGGATATTCGATGACCGTACCAATCCGGTGCCTTTGCTTTTTGAGATCGGGACTTCCAAACAGCTCAATGGTCCCGGAAGAGGGAGCGGCCAGCCCCACGGCCATGCGGATTAACGTGGTTTTGCCAGCTCCATTTTTTCCGATAAACCCGTAGATATCGCCTCGCTTTACTGACATGCTGACATGGTTGACAGCCGGACGTTTGCCAAACAATTTTGTTAAGCCGTCTGTTTTTAAAACGTATTCCATATGGAATGCCTCCTGTTGATTGTCTTAATGTATTATATGATTAATACAACATCACAATAATACAATAGAATTTTTCCGCTGTCAATCCTTTTTATGGAATTTTTTAAAGGACAAAATAATAAAAGATACAGATATCCGGCTTGTTTTGAAAAAATTAGTTGACAGAGAAAAGGAAAACTGATACAATACTTTTTGTAAAACAAAGCAGAACAGTTTCGTTCTCACCTATGGGGTACCGTCCGGCATGGGTCAATATATCCTTAATCCCTGGTGTAAGGGAATAAGTATGTATGTTTGCGCGGACGGATTGGATTTCTGTCCGCGCTTTGTCATTTCAACATTCAGGTGTTTTGGAGGTGCTTAACCATTAGCAACAAGGAACTACAGATCAACGACGACATCCGGGATAGAGAAGTAAGAGTGATCGACTCCAACGGTTCGCAGCTGGGCATTATGTCCGCAAGCCAAGCTCTGGATAAGGCGGCGGAACGGAATTTGGATCTGGTAAAGATTTCTCCCCAGGCTAATCCGCCCGTCTGTAAGATCATGGACTATGGAAAATATCGTTTTGAACAAGCAAAGCGTGAAAAAGAGGCAAGAAAGAATCAGCGTATTGTTAATATTAAGGAAATCAGACTTTCTTTGAATATTGATACGCATGATTTTAATACCAAGTTGGGTCATGCCAAGCGTTTCATTGGAGAAGGCGACAAAGTAAAGGTCTCTATCCGGTTCCGTGGACGCGAGATGGGGCATCCGGAAATCGGATACGCCACTATGAAAAAGTTTGCGGAAGCCTGTTCGGAATTTGCCAATGTGGAAAAACCGGCAAAGCTGGAAGGACGCAATATGCTAATGTTCCTTGCATCCAAACCCAATAAGTAAACATCTTTAAGGAGGAGCAATACCATGCCTAAAATTAAGACACACAGCGGTGCAAAAAAGCGCTTTAAGCTTTCTAAAAACGGAAAGGTCATCCGCGGACACGCCAACAAGTCCCACATCCTCAACAAGAAGACCACCAAGCGTAAGAGAGGCCTGCGCAAGACTACGGTAGCCGACAAGACCAATGTGGCTCAGGTAAAGCGTCTAGTCCCTTATAAATAAGAGAACAAGAAGCATGCGATTTGATGTAATAAAAAACCAAATAATCGGAGGTAGACTAACATGGCACGTGTAAAAGGCGCGTTGATGACCCGCAAAAGAAGAAAAAAAGTTTTAAAGCTCGCAAAGGGCTATTATGGTGCTAAAAGCAAACATTTCAAGATGGCCAAACAGGCCGTTATGAAGTCCGGCAACTATGCCTATATCGGCCGTAAGCATAGAAAGCGTGATTTCCGCCGTTTGTGGATTACCCGTATTTCTGCTGCTTGCCGCGCGAATGGTGTAAATTATTCCAGCTTTATGAATGGTTTGAAGAAAGCGAATATCGAGCTTAACCGCAAGATGCTATCTGAGATTGCCATCTCTGATCCGGCCGCTTTCACCAGCCTGGTAGAGCAGGCCAAAGCTGCAAAATAAGTTTGGTATGTGATGCGCCCGGGGATTTTTCCCGGGCGCGAATTTTATCACAAAGGATACTTTTTTGCAATAATATGCCCAAATTAGGGAGTGCATGTCATTGCAAAAAAGTATGTGGCATGGAGGAAATGATGATCCAGTCCATAACCAGTAAAGAAAATGCCGCTGTTAAGCGGGTTGCAAAATTGATGGGCAGTTCCAAATACAGGCGGGAACAGCGGGCTTTTGTGGCGGAAGGCGTCCGGCTGTGTATGGACGCTTTGGCCAGCGAGGTTCCCATCGAGGAATTTTTTTATACAGAGCAGGCGGCGGAAAAGTACCCGTCGGCTGTGAAAAGTTTGCAAAGCAAGGCGAAAAAATGCGCCATAATCAGCCGGTCGGTTTTGATGCATTTGACTGATACACAAACGCCGCAAGGGATACTGTGTGTCTGTACGATGCTTGACAAAAGTGTTTGCTCGTATAAAATGGATAGTAACAACCGCCTGCTGGCCCTGGAGGATTTGCAGGATCCCTCAAATATGGGAACCATCCTGCGTACTGCGGAAGCTTTGGGGGTGGGAGGAATCCTATTGAGCCGCGGTTGTTGTGATATTTACAGTCCTAAAGTATTGCGGGGAAGCATGGG
>CAJFUH010000096.1 GCA_904420155.1 uncultured Clostridia bacterium | reverse complement strand
GGGTAGATTCCTCACAACCGGCGGTATGGGAACCATGGGATACTCAATCCCGGCCGCTGTAGGCGCTAAACTGGCCCGCCCGAACAGGCAGGTGGTAGCGGTATGCGGAGACGGTTCTTTCCAAATGAGCATGAACGAATTAGCCACTATTGTCCAAAACCATATCGGCGTCAAGATTGTTGTCATGCGTAATACCCGTTTGGGTATGGTACGGGAATTACAGGATAATCTGTATGGCGGCCGCCACAGCGCTACTATATTGGACGATATTCCCAATATCAATAAAATTGCAGATGCTTACGGCATTCCTTCGCGGCTGGTTTCCAGCAATGAAGAAGCTATGGAAGCCGCAAGGCAGATGTTAAACACAGATGGCGCTTATGTGCTGGTATGTAATGTCAGCCCTGAGAACCCATCCAAGTAAAGGAGGACGTGCTACATGAAATACACCCTTTCTGTATTGGTAGAAAACCATCCCGGCGTCCTTTCTAAGGTTTCCGGCCTGTTTGCTCGCCGGGGATTTAACATTGACAGTTTAGCGGTAGGGATTACCGAAGACCCCGCCATTTCCCGCATGACTATTGTAGTCAACGGTGACGAATACATTGTAGAGCAGGTGGAAAAACAGCTCAATAAAGTAATTCCTGTCATCAAGGTAAAAACATTGCCGGAAGGGGAATATATCAGCAGAGAACTTTCCCTGGTAAAAGTAAGCTGCCACAGCAAACAGCGTCCTGACATTATGAAAATTGCCGAGTTAATGCAGGCTCGTATCATTGATGTAGCGGCTACTTCCCTCACCCTGGAATTTACCGATACCAGTGAACGGACTGAAACCTTAATCAGCCTGCTTCATCCTTACGGAATACGGGAAATCGTCCGTACCGGGACGGTAGCGATTGAAAAAGGTGCGGGCGTCACCCGAAAGGAAAATACATAAATTTTTGTATTCTAATTAGCGTCGTTATCGGCGCCAATCAGTATAAATTTCGCCGGATAACGGCTAGGAGGTAATGTTACAATGCCAAAGATTTATTATCAATCCGACTGTGACCTTAACGTTTTGAAAGGAAAAAAGGTTGCCATTATTGGTTACGGCAGCCAAGGACATGCTCATGCTTTGAATCTGCATGACAGCGGCGTAGATGTGGTAGTCGGACTATATAACGGCAGTAAGAGTTGGGAAAAGGCGGAAAAGGCCGGCCTGAAAGTTACTACGGTTGCTGAAGCCGCTAAAGCCGCGGATATCATTATGATTTTGATCCCTGATGAGCGTCAAGCGGAAATGTATAAAAAAGATATCGCTCCTTACCTGACCGCCGGCAAGGCTTTGGCTTTTGCCCATGGTTTTAACATCCACTATCAGCAGATTGTCCCCCCGAAGGATGTAGATGTGTTTATGATCGCTCCTAAGGGACCGGGCCATACCGTCCGTAGTGAATATGTAGAGGGCAAAGGTGTTCCTTGCCTGATCGCAGTGGAACAAAATGCCACTGGCAAAGCTGTAGAGATCGGCCTGGCTTATGCTGCTGGTATCGGCGGCGCCAGAGCGGGCGTTCTGGAAACCACCTTTAAAATTGAGACTGAAACCGACCTTTTTGGCGAGCAGGCTGTTCTGTGCGGCGGCGTAACTGCTTTGATGAAGGCTGGTTTTGAAACTCTGGTAGAAGCGGGATACGCCCCAGAAAACGCTTATTTCGAGTGCATTCATGAGATGAAATTGATTGTTGACTTGATCTATAAGGGCGGTTTCTCCATGATGAGATACTCCATCTCCGATACCGCCGAATTTGGCGATTATGAGACGGGCAAACGCCTGATCACAGAGGATACTAAGAAAGAAATGAAAAAGATCCTGTCTGAGATTCAGGACGGTACTTTTGCTTCCAAGTGGATTGCAGAGAACAAGAACGGTCGTTCTCACTTCAATTCCTGCCGCCGTATCGAGGCTTCTCATCAGTTGGAAGCCGTCGGCAAAGAGCTGCGCAAAATGTATTCTTGGAACGAAGAGAAATAAATTTATTTTTATGAAAAAAGAGGGATTCCTTTACCCTGTGGTGGAGGAATCCCTCTTTCTGTATTCTCACTGAGTATGACGATTTAACTTTTTAATGAAACCCTTTTTCTTCAAAAAGCATAAATATTCCTATCCTTCTGGGCAAGCGGAGAGGATAACCGTCCACGGAATCTCTGTTTCCATGTTCATTGGATTATTGATTTTTTCTCTTTTTGGGCTTTCCCTTAACACTAGTAACCTAGTGGTTTAGGGTAATCCTACTTTAGCTCCTTGATTTTTTACCAATTCATTTGCCAAGGCCTTATTATTTATCCCTGGTAGAACCAGGGGGATTATTGAGCCTAAAGGCAACAAGAAAAAGCTACATTTTGAATTCTCAAAATGTAGCTTTTAACTTGGTGCGGATAACAGGACTTGAACCTGCATGAAATTGCTTTCATATGGACCTGAACCATACGCGTCTGCCAATTCCGCCATATCCG
>CAJFUH010000095.1 GCA_904420155.1 uncultured Clostridia bacterium | reverse complement strand
TCTGAAAGATAGTAATGATGAAATTTCTTTAAAAAGTCGGTCAGTCTCCCGTGGATTTTGTTAAGCGCGGGGCCGCCCAAACGCCTTGTTTTCGGTATTTTTTGAATGCCGCGAATATATTGGTGTATCTTGTGATTGGACTGACCGACTTTTCGAGGATACAAAGATTGCTCTTTTTTATTCTACCTGGTTGCAAAGGCTGAAAAGTGTGCATTTACATAGGCTGTCTTACTGAGTTTACATATATTTGCATAAAATATAAGCTTATTTTCCGAAATAATTCGTCACAACACCGACCGACAAAATATACTCATTCAATAATAAAGTTGTGTTCCGTGATCCTGCCAAGCTTCTCTCGGTAAACATATCGGGTGGACTGCAAGACATAAATGTTAATGGAATCTTCCTCCGGATGTACACGTTTTTCTATTTCAGCTTTCAATTGCTGCAGCTGAGATTGCGTAAGCATCCCTTCAAAAACGGAGTTTTGGGCATGAATCAAATATTTACGGCAGATTTTCATCACTTTTGATACGCGCTTCGCATTCACATCGTAAGTCAAAATAACATACATGTTTTTCCTCCTATACAATAAACTTATGCCTAAGAACATGGAAACTATACATGCGTTGATCTATATTATTTTTCTAAGCTATATATATCGAAACGGCTTATACTTTTCTCCCTGGTTGATGTGTCTGACCAACTTTGCAAGTTCATGGGAAATCAGAGAACGATATGTCATACGATGACCTTCAATAGTCAACACCGTATTGAGTTTTTCTTCATATGCTTTTAAAAAGATAGACTTTCCTTTGCCGTTCAGATATACGCGTTCGTCACTCTCATCGAAGTCTTCTCTTTCGTGGAGCATTTCCTTGTTGATAAGTGTGAATATTAGTCTGTCTGTAATGACCGGTTTTAAATAATCTGCAACGTCCAGATTCAGGTTTTGCGCGCGGCGTTCTGCGGAATGGACAAAGGATATCCGGATGTCGAGCGTGGTCTTATGAATTTCAGTAGCCACAGTTTGGTATAAAAGCGTATTTCCAAAGCTTATTAAGGCATTGATGGCGTCCTTTGGCGGCCGCTTTGTTCTTTTCACATAGGTAAAATCTTCATCTGGAAGAATATTGTTAAACTGGCTGAAGTACAAGTTTCGCGCACGCGCTTCTACCATCATTAGCTCTTGTACGGAACCAACTTCATTGGTTGCTTCCATACATGCCCCTGCAGCTTCAATGGCCTGTTCAAACTCTTCACAAGGTCTACGCTTTTCGTAATAACGAAGATTTGCGCGAATATTGTGAATTGCGGAAAGCGTCATCTGCCTGGCGATATTCAGCCGCTTCTCACTGTCACGATACGCTGCGGCTTGATTAAGCAGCGTGTGCGCCGGTTTGTCAAGGGAAGCTGGAACAAAGCAGCCGAGATACCTGCCGTATTTGTCAAACATACTGACAGACAAAGAGAACTCATTCGCTGCCGAAAAAAATTCGCTGCCAAAAGTAATATTTGAGTAGATGCACAGGGAATCTGTAACATTCGCTGGAATATACTGCTTCTTGTTCTCATTCTCAAACAGAAGCGTATAATCTCGTTTTGTAAGAATACCGTCTCCCGTAATGTAATAAGTATCCCCCTGCTTCTCCAACGCCGATGCTCGCCATCGCTTGACGTGATTCTGCTTAAGCCGGTTATATTTGACGATTTCGGCTCCTTGCTCTGTTCTCCTCATTTCATAACCAAGATAAATTCGGCTGTATATTGGGAATACGCCGCTTTTAGACTCGGAGATCGGAAGTAGAAGGGTCTGGTGTATATAGTTGCTGATCTCCTGATAACACCGCAAAGCGTCTACGTAGTCGTCTGTGAAAATTTTTATATCATCAGCAAAGCGAATAAAACTCAATCCACGGTTTTCAAGGAACCGATCCAACTCGCAAAAATAGAGATTACAGAGCACTGGGCTGATCGGACTTCCTTGTAATAATCCTATTTCTGGAATAGAAATTTCAAAATCGCTGGTAACACGCTGACGCAGGAACTTCTTTATTAGTTCAGTCAGGCTTGAATCGCAGAAGAATTCGTCAAGAACAGTTTCCATACGTTGGTGTGAAATATTCCCAAAACAGTTTTCAATATCCAACTCGACAACATATTTCATTCCGCTATCGGCAAATGTCTTTATCTTTTTAACAGCATCCAACAAACCGCGGTTGGAACAGAACGCATAGCTGCTTGCAGAATACAAAGGTATCGCTTCGTTGCTAAGAATTTGATGGATTGCCCGTAACAAGAGTCTGTCGACGGATGAAATTCTTGCGATCGGGCGAATCTTCCCCTTATAGTTTAAAACCTCCAGCAGCTCAACAACTCCAGGCTCATAAGTATTATTGCGTATGGATTGAATCAATCTTTCCTGGTTTAGAGAAAACCAACTTGGAAGTTCAGATAGAAACATACCGTCTATCCCACATGTGTCTCTTTTCTTTAATAAGTGTTCCAACGCAGTACTGAAATTCTCGGTACTCAGTATTTTTTCAATTATCATAATACCCTCATTTCTGTTGCCAATTAGCGTTTCAAGTTGACAACAAGGATATTGTATTAAAAATAATTATTTTTGTCATTAATATTTATTGATTTTCTTTTGAAAAAGAATTATAATTATAAAAAACATACAATTTAAAATTATAAAATAAAAATATATTTATTTGTTTCGATGATGGTGGGGATATAGCTGAGTTTATGACGTCTACTGGAATATAGTAGCAGAGGATACAATTGCAATCATATCCATACAGAAATCAATGGAGGGAGGATATGGTTTCTGCTTCGTTAAAAATATGCTGACGACGTCATCGAGTGTCCTATAGAAGGTCTTGTCTTCTTCGTTGGAAACGAAATCAGTAGGCGATTGATTTTATTCAGACATGTCCCAAGGATACGGATAACCTGCCAGGCTAACCAATCCCGCTCCCGGACTATCAGCGCATTGGCAATGCTCGGTGGAATTCTGTGTATTTTAAAACCGGTGTTCCTAATGAATGGGTGTACGAAACTTTTCTATATCTGGGAAAACAGCAAAATAAGTAGAAATATGGAACCCCGAAAGGAGAATGCGTGTGGGAGATTTCATATATCAGCGTGAATACTCTCTGCGGCAGGACACGCCGCTGATCCATTTTCAACATGAGCAGAAAGGGGCCTGTCTCCGTGCCAGTGAGGTCAAACCGCAGCTTGACCGGTTTATCCATGCTTTTTTATGCGGTCAGGGCGCTGACGTACCCAAAACATGGTATGTGGCGCGGAGCAAGATCGATTCGGTCAAGGCGCTTGCCTATAAGTTGAGCATATCCTGTGACGTTGCTCGGACAAAGACAACCCCGCCCCATAAACTCTATTTCGGGAATATGGGTGAAAACGCGCAAATCAAGAAGCAGCAAACCTATTCGGACGTGCGTATCCGCTTTATATGCTTTGCTACCGGTAAAGTATGCCTGAAAAACGAACGAAAGTTGTCACTTCTTGAGCTGATCGATTACGTACTTCCCGCCTTTTTCGCTTTGACCTGCTTTGGAACGCGGGCCACAAAGGGATTCGGCAGTTTCAGCGTGAAAAATGGGCGGAAGCTGGACGAGGAGTATCTCCGTCAGTTTGCGCCTGTTTATTATACAATCGCTTATCCTACGGCGCCGTCCGGTAATGAAGTGCTCAACGACATTTGGGTTATATGGGGTATGATGAAATCGGGGTTCAATCTAGTTTCCGAGCGCGCCCCCGACGATTATTACAAGGGGCGTATTTTCCGTTATTTCTCAGAGCAAGAGATCGGCAGCGAGAAGGCCTTTATTAAGCAGCACGTTCTGACCCTTGGAACTGACAGTAATAAAAAAAGTGAGGAATATCGTGTTTATAAACGCTTTGTATTTTCCCGTGCCATGCTGGGGCTTGCACAGCAGTACAGCTTTCGCTCCGGCCCTAAGACAACGCGGCAAGGAAAGGTAACCGTGTCCGCGGAAACAGATAATCCCGTGGTACGTTTTGCCTCGCCGGTACGCTTTGTGCCTAACGGGAATATGTTGCTTATTCTGCCCGTGAAAATCCCACAGCATATGTATAACGCAAAGTTCCGGCTGAACAGCCAGGTTATTTCCACACCATCACAAGATGAATTTGATCTTATTGAGTATCTCGACTGGTTCTGCGGTGAGTTCAACGCGAGAAAGGAGATTGAAAACTTTGTTAACAGCAATGTACGGCCCACGATACAGAAACAGTTGCGGATAGAGCGCCACCCGCAACTCAAAGGAGGCGATGCAAATGCGTAACTATGCGGCAATCACCATCGGTCCTATTGGCGATACACTCGCCATCGCTGCCTCTCCAGGGACGCTGTGGTGCGCCAGTACGATGTTCTCTTATCTCGCGGGCGATCTTTGCGAGAACATCCTCGCAGAGATAACGGGTGCGGAGATTATAGTGCCCGCTTACAACAGAGACATAGTCTATACTGATGGTATTGGCCGCTTCCATGACCGAATATTCTTTACCTGCGAGATGGAACGCGGCATGCTTGAGGAAAAGCTCAAAAAACTCTGTACAGATGTGAAGAACACTCTTGCCGGGCATATATCGGACGCGCTGGGAGAGCGGAGCGAGAAGGACCGGGCGCGGACGCAAGCCTATATTGCAGGCTATGTTCAGCTTAGCTGGATGGTTGCGGATGGGAGCGCCGCCGAAGCAAATGGGGATAACTGCATTCTGAATCTGTCTCCATATCTGGATTATATGGAACTGAGCGCCCAAGGATTGCCGGAGGAGACGGACAGCCCAATCGTCCGGCTGCTCAGCGGTACAGCGGATGGTAGCAACTTCTACATACATCACCGCAGAGAAGGGAAAACAAACGCCTGCTGGCTGATACCGAAAAATCCCTCTAACGCCTTTCAATTATTAAAAGGCAATGCGGTTCGGGATATCGGGAATATCGCCAACCCATACGGCTTAAAAGATGGCCGCAAAATTCACAGCTATTTTGCCGTTGTGCAGTCTGACGGAGATAATATAGGGACATTTCTTTCTTCTTGTCCACCGGAGAGAGTGCGTGAGTTTTCTAAATGCTGTATTGAGTATGCAGGGACTGCAGCTAAGCTCGTCGGGGACTATGGCGGTCTGACCATCTACGCCGGCGGAGACGACCTGTTGTTTCTTGCGCCGGTCGAAGGGAAAGGCGGAAAGAACCTGCTTACCCTCTGTTCAGAGATATCCCAAGAGTTTGAAAAGCGATTTGAGGCGTTGGGAAAAGCACTTGGTGGAGCACAGACTCCCACACTCTCTTTCGGTATCTCAGTCAATTATGAGAAATCGCCGCTGTATGAGGCGCTGGAGGATGCGAAACGGTTGTTGTTCAGTGAGGCAAAAGAAGGGAAGAAGCAACAGATTGCGCTCTCCATGCATAAGCACAGCGGAAAGTCAGTATTTCTGCTGTTTCCCAACTGCGGCGCAGAGAAAACCCCAATGAAAAAGCTTATCGACCTTATTGATACAAGTGCCAAAAAGCAGACGGATAAAACCGACGCGGTGTTGCATTCTATTTTATACCAGATCGAAACCTTTCGCACCTTATTTACCACAAGCTACGAGAACCATAAGAACACGCAGGATCTATATGATAATCTGTTTGATTCTGCGGCACACGATATGGGGCGGAGTTATATTAATAAGATTAAGGCTTTAGGAGACGTTATCGCCGCGTTTCCAGACTGTAGCGCGGACAATGAAAAAAACGGCATTACCCACGAGCCGGTGGACGTGTTGACATCTATGCTTAGATTTGCAAAACTGTATACGGAGAAGGGGGTTAGAGAATGAAAAGCTATCTTGTAACGCTTTCTCCCCTTGAGCCATATTTCTTCGGCGGAGAACGGGGGTTTGGTTTCGGCACGGTCAAGGGAAGCCTGAAGCAGAGATATTTTATATCCTCTCTCCATACTCCGTCTCAGACCACTCTGCTCGGTGCGCTTCGTTATGCAGTGCTATCAGCGAATGACGCGCTCATTTCAGATTACTCGAGAGGCTCTGCCGACAGGGAACGCGCAGATATACTGGTTGGCGCAGAGAGCTTTGACTTCTCCCGAGAAAATCGATTCGGTGTCATCGGTAGCATTCACCCGCTTTTCATTATAGATGGAGAGGACTATCTTGTGCCTATGCCGATGAATCATAAAAACGGTCAGAGTCACTATACCCCTATAAGCATGAAGCCGTGTCCGAAAGGGATTACGCTCAGTACCGGTACAAGTTATGCGTCCGACTATGTGGTAAAGGAAGGCTGCGGAGACGGTTGGCTTAATCTGACAGACCATTCAGTAATGCCTCTTGAATATGATCCTCAAAAAGAAAAGGGCCTTTTTCAAAGTGTGATACGTGTTGGTATCAATGCTCATCGGGGAGAGAAACCAGAAACCAGAAATGACGATGAAAGCTTTTTCAAGAAGGAATACAAATTTCTTCGTAAAGGCAAGTTCGCATTTTTTGCGGATATGGAGCAGGAATATGCACGCGGGCTTGAAAATGGAGTCGCGGTATTTTTAGGACAAAGTCGTTCTGCGTTTGTATTGAAAGCAGTCAGGAGAGAAAATGATTTATTTACCAGAATATCGGCAGCACTATCAGAAGAGGCCGTTAATGATTTCTGGTATGCACCGGCAGATTGTCGTATTCAGCAGAAATACGCCGGTTTAATGATTGCAAAAACTAGACTGTTCCGCCATCTTACCACCTCCGCTGATAACCGTTATTACTACAGAATCAATAAGACTGAAAAACTTTACCGTCTGCTGAATGCTGGCGCTGTATTTTATGGAGAAAAGCCCCTGTTTGCAACCGATAAGGGGGCACAAGTTATCGGAATGAACGAACTTGTCAGAATCACAAAGGGAGGGCGCTGATCATGACAGCAAATCTTTATTTTATCAAATGCTTGACTAATCTGCATGTTGGTAGTGGAGATGTGAATTTTAACATAATTGATGAGGAGATAGAAAAAGATCCCGTTACAGGTTATCCGACCATCAATGCATCTGGTGTAAAAGGTGCATTGCGCCAGTTTTTTGAAGAAAATGCGCCGCAGTACACGGAGCGCTTGTTCGGATCCGCAGCGAAGAACAGTCAGCGGGAACAGAACGCAAGTACACCAGGGAGTTTGAAGTTTCTTGCAGCTTCCTTGCTGGCAAGACCTGCCCGGGCTTCTGCAGGGAATAACGCTTATCATATGATTTCCACTAAGACAGCACTCGATCAGCTTCGCCACATGGTGTTTTCCCTAACCGGAAGCACGCTTTATGAAATCAAGGGTTTGCAGCCAGAAATCGACTACATGTTCAGTAATACTGCTTGTGAGGTGGAGGGGTATCCGGTAAGTACACAGCTTGACATGACCAATGAGAGCAACAAGCAGGCAAACAAATATCTGAAATCCTGCATAGGTACCAATGTGCTTATTCTGTCGGAAGATACATGGAAGAAACTGCCTTTTCCGGTGATTGCACGCAACTATTTGGAAAACGGAGAAAGCGAAAACGTATGGTATGAGGAGTATGTTCCCCATGAAAGCGTATTTTGGTTTATGGTATTGGGAAGTGATTCCGACCTCCAAACGTTCCATGATACGGTTAACGAAAAAGTAATACAGTTTGGAGGAAATTCATCTGTAGGATACGGCTTATGTTTTGTGAAGCAGGGAGGTATTCAGGATGTCAAAGCAGAGAATTGACAAGCTTATTCCCGAGGCCTATCAAGCAATCGAAAAATGTAATCTCTCCAACAAAGGGAAAGTTAATAAAATGCTTTGCAGTCAGATATCTGCCTTTGGTGTTGCCGTTACGATGGGCAGTCTTCTTTCCGCTGTTGCGTTTTTCAGTAAAAAAGGAGGCGCCCAAAGCGACCGTCAGTTGCTGATGAAAGCGATTCACTGGTTAATTTCTCCTCAGGAAAATAGAGAGTCTGTAACGGAAACGAGCCTGCTGGACATGCTGGTTAAAGCACACAACCCTAATATTTACAGAGAAAGTATTATTGATGCCGCCATAGCCATAAAGCTTGCCATGAATCTATTTGATCTCACAAAGAATAAAAAAGATTCTGAAACGGAGGGGGCGTAATGGCTATCGCAAATATGTCCCGCTATTTCGGGGTGGATTACTATCAGGGTTTGATCCTACCTACGACAGCAAGCGAGGATGAAATAAATGTAAAGGTAACTGAAGCTGTCCGCCGCAATATGGCGATACGAGATACTGCTTTCTGTTGTCCTAATATATTAAACACTATTCCTGGTGAGCGAGGCTTTTCCCTGTGGACAACATATCCCGGCATCATGATGGGGATCGGTTATCCCCATGACAGTGGATTGGAGGGAAATATATGCGCCGGTTTTTCTTTTGACTATGTGACAGGGCTCCCGTATCTGCCGGGCTCATCAGTCAAGGGCGCATTGCGCTCAGCTTTTAATTGTCCTGAGTACATACGCGAACTTATGGAGAATGAAACCGTAAATGTAACAGTTTTGGAGCGTGTGCTTTTTGGAAAACGGCCCAAAGATACAGGACAGATGCCAGATGAAGGTAAAGTGACATTTCTGGACACGTTCCCGATTGGAAGTTGCGATCCGATTAGAGACGCAGCGGGAAAGTTGCGCTACAAATTGTTGGAACTGGAGGCGATTACGCCCCACCATACCGAAAAGCTAGGCCCGCTTTTGAAGATAAACCCTCTGACCTTTCTTAAGCTTCGCCCCGGTGTGGAACTGCACTTCCACTTTCTGTGTCCGGAAAACATTCTCTATGGTGAAGGTATGTGCATACATGTCGAAGCAGTGCTCAAGCTGTTTAAGGCAATTCTGCTTGATCTTGGCACGGGCGCAAAGACCAATGTGGGTTTTGGGCGCCTCACTGATGAAAAGCCTGACGCAAACACGCCTGTCAACGCACAGGTAGTTCTCGAGGCGTCAATCGCAGATGCCGAGAAGGGAATATCTCAAGGGGCAAGGCAAGTTCGCTGCAAAACCTGCGGAAAGCCAACCGATATCAATAAAAATACCGGCCGTCCGCAGCCGTTCTGCAAGGAGTGCCGTAGAAAGCACTGGCTGGAGATTAACGCACAGGGGCAGTTCACAGCGAAAGAAATGAAAATCTTGAATGAAAAGGAAATGAATCTCATGAGTAAGCAGAATCAGCAAAAACAGTCCGTCTACAGCTATCATACTTTTATTTTCCCGTTTTTGTGGAATAACGGTGGTGAGGTGAAGAGAGATACCTTTGAGCGGTGTATCGACAGGACGCGTTGGACACTTGACCTGTTCGATGTCTTTCATGATAAAAAACGTATTGACTTGATGCGCAAGGAGCGTTACGCTCAGTATCAATACTTTAATGCGCCTGCACGTAGTGCGATCTACACAACAAAGGATTCCCAGGGCGAAATCGTTCGTAATTTTCTCTATAGGCCGGAGTATTTTACAAAGGACGATACAGGATCGTTTTATATTATTAAAAAAGGAGATCATTCCTATAAGCTGCGAATAAACGGTCTGCGCCTAAAGCTGTATGCCAGCGGAATTGGGCTTCTAGTCTACGAGCTGGAGAATACCGAGTATCACTGTATGGATGCCGTCAAGCTTATTAACGAATACGGGCGTCGTATCTATTGTCCATATATTGATGATGTGAAAAATCTCAAAAGTTCTCTCACCGCTGATAGCATTCATCTGGAGGGAGCAGCTTTTTCGTTAGGAAGCAGTGAGGATGAGTGGCGCATTACGGCAGACGCAAACGATGAGGAAAAGATGCCACAGGCAAAGCTGGCTAAGGTCGTAACGATGCTGCTGACAAACGGTAGCATCTCGGTGACAAATATTGAGAGTGAGACATGTAACGACAGGCTCTATATTGAGCCGATCATCGATGACAGAATGTTCGTGGCGTGTATTGTACAGGATAAGCCTTTTATTGATCGCATGAAGGAATGGAATGGCAGTGAATATAGCTGGCTATCAGATGCATTGGAAAAGGAAACAAATGCGATAGATAGCGTTGCAAGACAGCTTTATGAATTTGTATTTGTGGATACGGATACAAAGATTAGTTGCCGTGATAGGCAGCAATTGCATAGGCTTCTGAAAAAGCATATATATACTCGATGGATAGAGAGTGAAACTATATACGGTGTTACCGAGTATAGTATTATGGCTTGCGTTTCCCAAGAAGGTAGTCCTTTTGTAGTTGGGCCATTTCTTACACAGTATATTGAGCTTGCTATATTAGCGCTGGCACAGAGGGCTTCTCTTATTGCATTTGAGCGTCAGATTAGCCGCGTTTCAAGAAATTTTAAGAAGACACGGGATATGATGCAGGCTTATGTATGCTTCCAGAGCCAACTCCTGCTCACGGAGGTTACACCCCAACAACAGGGCATAGAACTATATGATATGTTGTTGGAAAATTTGTATATTAACAAGGAAAAAGACGAGGTGGAAAGCCGTATTCGCAGCCTGTTCGACTTAAAGAACTTCCTCTCCGACAGAATAGAAAATAACATTCTGTTTGGAATCGCAGTTCTCGGAGTTCTCGGAGTTGTCAGTGCGGTTGATACACTGCTACGCTGGCTTGGAGTGATTTGAGGTGATAGGATGCGCTTTCTTCTGACATTACGAAGCGAATCCCCGGTTTTCCTCCCGCTTGCCTACAATCATTCGGTGCAGAGCCTCATCTATTACGCCGTTTCAGATGAGCACGGCAATTCCCGTCTGCATAACAGCGGATGGCAGCTTGGCGGCAAGGTGTTCCGGTTGTTTACCTTCGGACAGCTTACCGGGGCGCACAAGATAGCGGATAGACGCATTACCTTTACTTCCAATATCTCTCTTGAGGTTCGTTCTTGCAATGACGATTTTGTGCGCCGTCTTTCTGTCTCCCTATATCCAGGCAGTACAGTGGATCTAAATGGTAATCGGCTGACTGTCGTTTCCGCACAGCTATGTATGGATGAGCAGATGTCAGCGCGCCAGCGTATCCGAATGCTTTCTCCTGTGGTGGCGTACTGTACACTGCCCAATGGGAAAACTTGTTGGTACTCACCGCTGGAGGATAAGTTTTCCTCACTTGTGGACTTGAATTTCCGCGCAAAATACGAGGCTTTTACCGGTGTCGCTCCGGAAAGTAGTATCAATCTTCGTCCATTATGCGTCGAAGCTTCAGACAAGGTCGTTACCTGCTACAAGGGTTTTTATATCACCGGCTGGCGGGGTATCTACGAACTTTCCGGCACAACGGAATACCTGAGGTTCCTCTACCGTGCGGGATTAGGAGGAAAAAACGCGCAAGGATTTGGAATGTTTGAACCATTGTGATGTGTGCTGGAGGTTTATTTTTTGTCTTAAACACTGGGCTTTCCGCACTTTTGCCCTCTTTCAGCTTTCTAAAATTTTAGAAGAAATTCTATCAAAATCGAAGAAAAAACAGCGTTTTTGAAAGCATTCGGACACATCCTTGACAGGGAAAAAGCCCGGATTTACAATAATTTAGAGGTAGACCACTTCATCAAAGAGCAGATACAAAGAAACACATTGATAGCTTAATGCGCTTGTATTTCTCTATCCCTCGCTCTTTCCTTGAGAAAGTAGTCGATTTATGACATAATAATTATAAATTTATCATTAGTAAGGAGAAAAGTTACAAGAGGGTATGGGCATGAATTTTATTCTTGAACATATATTAGAAATCGGACTTGATGCAGGTAAGGATAAAATCAAGGGTACTCATATGGAGACTGAAGCTCGAAAAAGGTTGGAAAAGTTTCTTGAGGGTCAGCAGAAGTTAAACTTTAATTGTACAATGGAAGAAGAAATTGATTTTGCAAGTCTTGCCGATTACATTCGACATGACTTGATTAATGATGTTAAGAAACGGCTATTTGGTGACAAAAAAACGCGCGGTATTGCACATAAAACCATCATTGAAAAAGCAGCATATTACGCTCGGTCAAAAACAAAAATCTCTGAACAGCGAGCCAAGAAAATAGTGAGTACCGCAATGGATATTTTAAGGAAGTACTACGAGAGTAAGGCGAACTGTGAACTCTCCTATTATGCAGGACGTATCGAGGACACACTTACTGACGAAATAAGTAATAAGTGTACGATAATATTTAAGGAAGTGAAAGGGGTAAAAGATCAGATTGAGTCAACTAAACTACTTTCACTTGACGAAAATATGAAACTTGCAAGAAATGGACAAATTGATAAGGTTGGCGATAACCTTTCTGATGTTATTAAAGCAGTTAGCACCACTCATCCTTTATACCCATATTACGGTTATAAAATAACAAATTATGATGGCGAATTTGTCAGTATTGCGCTTTGCAAAGAGGCAGCAATCAAGTATCCACCACAGTTTAACATTATTGCCAATAATGTTCATGTTGGTTCAAAGCACATTTGTGAATTACAGGGTTATGATGTATTAGAATATTCATATAGACATCAGTTACCAATCAGTTTGGATGTCACAATCGCAAGAAAAATTCTCGGAAATATTGATGACCCAGCTCAGGCAGAGGCGAAAAAATTGCAAGGAAGTAAAATGATTCTTACGCCTCCCGAGTTCCCAGAGGCATTTCCGTGCAGCATCAGCATGAATGGTGAAATGGTATTCGATTATCTACTGATGCGGACAAAAGAAATTTTGGAAAATGGAACAATTCTTGTTACAAACGAAGAACAAGGCAACAGGGGTTTCGATATTGTTTTTTCCATAAATCAGATCAATAAAGAAATAAGTTTCAAGATTCACCCATTGACAGCCTCCAATACCGAACAATTGAGATATCGTGAATTTATAAGAAATGCTTCAAAAGGAGGTACTATTGCAATTAAAGTACTATCCCTTAATACATTGTTGGGTACAGCCAATATAGAACCGTTTATTCCATCAGAGAGATTGGATTTAGAAATAGAATTTTTGAAGAAGATTACGGTCATTGAAAATTATTTTAATATAAATCTGGTTGTTCCCCAAGAAATTACAATAGAAGATCACCAGATAATCGATCATGTTTATAAAATGATTGATTTAGGTCACTTCTCTGGCCATTGGTCAACTTTTAGTAGCAAACTTGAAATCAGCGAAGATTTTAGGAGGAAGATAGCCAAATTAGATGACACACTGTACAAGTTTGTATGTGTTTGCGTACCAAATTTTAAATTGTTCAATCAAAAGTTCTCATTTTCAATGAGAAGGGAATTTCGAGCAGCAAGATTTAAAGACTTAAAACGGATTAAAGAAAAAGCGAAAATACTAGATATTGGGGATACAATAACGATCCATTTTATTCCAGGTGGAACAGATGAAAACAATACTTATATTGATACCTTTGCCAGAAACGATGAGATACAAAGTGAATAAAATTTCTGTAAAGTTCAGATTAGAGATAAAATCGTTAAACGAATGTGTTGTGAAGCGTAAATGGGCATCTTTTTTGTAGCGTAAACCCAGGCTGAGCCTGGACGCATTTCGCGTTCCAGGCTTGGCCTTTTCTTATGCCTTGCTGCTCGCGCCCAAAGCCGGGTATCTTTTTCGTCAACATTTACCAAATGATAACACCTATTGAATTCTGAATGGATGATCATTCAGGCTCAATAGGTGTTTTTTAATTGCTTTAAAATGAGGATTCCTTTCTGGATATTACGTGAAAAGATAGAAATACTAGGTAAAAATATAGAAAGGGAAGGTTATCCATATGTTTAAACATGAAAAAATGTTATTCCATCCAGTTTCCGTAGAAAAGCCAAACCCCCAGTATGCAGCGCTTTTGCAGGAACAGCTTGGAGGGGCCAATGGTGAATTAAAAGCGGCAATGCAATATATGTCGCAAAGTTTTCGAATCAAGGATCCCGAAATTAAAGATTTGTTCCTGGATATTGCAGCAGAGGAACTAGGCCATATGGAAATGGTGGCGCAAACTATTCATCTTCTCAATGGCCATGATGTGCAAGCCGCTAAAGTGCCGGCAGGAGAAATTGAATCTCATGTGCTTTTAGGTCTGAATCCTGGACTTATAAATGCTTCTGGATATTCCTGGACTGGTGATTATGTAACGGTGACCGGGGATCTTTGTGCGGATCTTTTGTCCAACATTGCATCAGAACAGAGGGCGAAAGTAGTTTATGAATATTTGTATAGGCAGATTGATGATAAAAAGGTTAAGGAAACGATAGATTTTCTTCTTAACCGGGAAGAGGCCCATAACGCCATGTTTAGAGAAGCGTTTAATAAGGTACAGAAAACGGGATCAAACTGCAATTTTGGAACAACCAAAGCCGCAAAAATGTATTTTAGTATGTCGGAACCTTCACCAGCGGACAGCCAATTTACGGATATTGATGCTACTCCTCCGTCGTTTAAGTAGATTTTATTTCGCTATGCTATGGGAATGATGTCTTTTGTCAAGTCTTCTCATATAAAAACGGCGGCAAGATTGTGTATGAATTATTATGATAATGTATATTTTATAAGCAAAGATTCTATTATCATATCAGAGATATCATGATAAATAAATTTCTAAGAGTCAGCAACCTTGGCTGGTTGCTGACCTTTTTATTTATCTCTATCCAAATATACGGAAATCAATCCATTAAATCTATTTATTTAGAGAATAATAGGCGTATTAGTTGATGAAACTTTTATACAATATATTCCTAAAGAAGGTGATGTCAATGGAGGAGGCTTCTGTATACGATTTTGGTTTACGGATCAAACAATTACGCCGAAGCAGAAAATGGACACAAAAGGACGTGGCCGAAAGAATAAAAGTAACAAAGGAAACCATCTATCGTTACGAAAATAATCTATTGACACCGTCCTTAGATTCAGCGATCCGTTTAGCGCTTCTTTTTAATGTTTCCCTGGACTACCTAACAGGATTAAAACAGTTACCTCTTTATTCAGATCCACACCATAATGAGTTGATACATCAAGCGACCCAGGAAATGCAGCATTTAAGCGAGTATCAAATCAATCTGCTGATCGAGGTGATGAAACAGATGAACAAGAAGGTGATTTGATGCGGATAAGCGTATCGACTGATTAAGACGGCTTTAAGAATCCAGGAAACAGCTCTAGGAAAAGAATTTCGGCAAACCTAAAAAGAAATGGCGATGAAAATGCAGGAAAGTTTAGCGAAGGAATTCAGCGTAAGGCTGAAACAATTACGTCAAAAGAATAAGTGGACCCAACTGGAATTGGCAAAAAAAATTCAGGTCACGAAAGAGACCTTGTATCGTTATGAAAAAAATCAATTGCCGCCCTCTTACGATTCTGTGGTCCGTTTGGCGGA
>CAJFUH010000094.1 GCA_904420155.1 uncultured Clostridia bacterium | reverse complement strand
AGATTCCCAAAAGCTCAGGAGGGGAGGCCAAACCGTCCGGTGGACGGTTTGGCCGTGGGGAACCCTAGCGAGGGGGTTCCCCATCCTCCAGCCTGTGTCATTTGCTAAGGGAAAATCCCTTTTTGGACAGTCTAATGCGCCCGTGCCTATATAACCGGCACGGGCGCATGAAAACTTTTTTAAAAAGCATACGCCGCAGCATGCTTGCCAAAAAGACGGGATATACTAATTATGTGTAAGGCCGCCATTGCTTCCCCCATGCCTTAGCGCAGGAAGGGAGGCAGCAGGAGACCTGGAGCTTGTCACGGTCGGCAGACCGGTTCCAAACACAACGGTTACATGCCTTCATTTGCAAAGCGTCTTTGAGCGACACGGTACGGGATTTGGGGAAGGTTCCAAAAATACCGTAACGAATCTGTTGGCGGAGAATCTCCGCCCGTTCCTTATAAGGGATCATCTTCGACATCTGCCGGATTAAACTGTTGCAGGCCGGGCAAATATGGTTCCGGCGGTCAATGGCATACGTGCGCTGGCATACCGTACAGGTAAAACCCATGTCTATTCCCCCTTTCCGCCCCTTAGGATGGGATCGCGGCATACTGGGTCCGCAGTTCCCGGGAAAGCTTGTCGGCTTCCTCTAACATCTTCTCCAGCCTCACCTGCTTGCGTTCCCGTTTGCGCGCCTGCGCGGCCTGGTATTGGGCAATATACTGGGGTTCCCTGCCGGTCCGGCTGGAAAAGCATCCCGCGCGGGCCATGGCTAATTTAATCAGCTGGTGGGCGTATTGGCAGGAAATTCCCATGTTTTGCGCAATGACCTGATAGGTCTTCCCCTGTTTGCGAAGCTCTACGGCCTGCCTTTGTAGCGGCGACAGCATCTCGCAGGAAACCCCTTGCAGGGATTGAGCGATCCGTTGGGCGCGCTGGTCTTTCTTCTGTTCCTTCTTGAAAAGGGCCTGGCATTCCCCGCACAGGTCAGATTTTTTGGAAATCATCGGTTTCCCGCACCGGGCGCAGGGGGCGGCGTTCTTCCATACGTTGATACGGCCGTCGTCTACCGCGCTCTGGATGGCCGTACTTCGGGTACACCATTCCAGGTTGTCCGCCCGGTTGTTGAAAAAGTCCCCGTCTTTATGGCGGACGCAGGGAAAATGCATGGGGTTGGGGACAAACGCTTCCGCCACCAGGCGGTGGACATAATAGTTTTTCTGTTTGCCGTTTACGGTGAGCAATACGGTACGGTATTTGGTGGACCCATGCCCGCTGCGGAAAACCGCGCCTTTTAACAGGCGGCAGCCTCCCCTTTTCCGGGAAAAGACTTCCCCTTCGCTGGTGACTTCATACGCTCCGGAAAATAATTTTTTGGTTTCCATGGGGATTCTCCTTTTCTTGTGAAGATTCTACCTCTCCCTTAAGGATCTCTATTGACAAAGGTGAGAAATTATCCTATTATGATGGTAAAGGCAGAGGTAGTTTTGGGTGTCTTTTTCTTGGGTTGTAGCCTCACAGAGGTGTCTGCGCTGGTTTCTTTGGTATCCTTATTATAGTACGAAAAAATCTTACTGTCAACCTTTTCGAGGGAAATATTATTACATTTTACTTGCCGTTTTAGGGGGGATAAACCTATGATAACAGTAGAACGAATATTATCCCTGTGTGCACAGCATCATATGACCGCTGTAGAATATTGCGACAGGATGGGATTTTCCAAATCTGTGGTGACCGGCTGGAAAGCGGGAAAATCCAAGCCTACCGCAGACGTCATCCGAAAAACAGCAGAACTATTCGACGTGTCCACCGATTACCTGATGGGATTAAGCGACGATCCCCATTCCCATAAAAAACCTATCGATATGCAATATTTGGAAAAGCTGCGGGAGATTCCCACCATGCATTTCCATTTGCTGAAGGGTATTGAAGGACTGGATCTTTCCGACCGGGATGTGGATTTTATCGTAAAAATGGCGCGCGCCTATAAGATATCCACCGAGGAAGACAAGCTGGACAACAACGGCCGAAAATAAGAAAGCATTATTTTAGTAGTCACGTATACAGGCCGGCCCGTTAGCCGGTAGACAAAAGCGGTAGATCAAAGCATCCTCCCAAAGAAACCTTGCAGGGATACTCCCAAACAAAAAACCATCCGGATAGCCGTAAAAAGCTGATCCCGGATGGTTTTTTGTTTCAAAAGGGAGGGATTACACACATAGAACGCCTCAAAAGGTTTGCAGAAAAGGGCCGGAGACGCAGATACAAACCACCCCATAACAAGAAAACCAGGGCTTTTCATAACCGCAGAACCATGAGCGTGTACGGGCCCGCCATAAGGACAGGAAAGTTTCACGTCTCTTCTTTTCCGATTGAAACCGTGGTTGTTTTGTGTTAGACTTAGAATATCCAAAAAATACGCATAAGGAGGAATAGATATGCAAATTGAAAAAGTAGGCGATTCGATCCGGGAACTGTTAGAAAAAAACGAGTTCCTGAAAATGCTGATGAGTGTCAGCGACTATATCATTTACGGGTATACCGCGCTGGTTGTCCTCACCCAATTTTTAAGCTTGGGAGACTTTGTAAGCGCCTTGCTGGTGGTTCTGTTTTATCCGCTTTTAATCCTGGCCTTTGCCGGCAAGAAATACATAGGGCTGGTGGTCCTGTTTGCCGGCCAAGCATTTGCCTGCCTTTATAAGATCATTATTTACGTTTATTATTCTATGATTAATTTCTTTATACGCAATTTAGGCAATATTTGGCAAAATGTCTTTGGCCTCATTATCTTTGGCCTGCTCCTATGGCTGGCCATTGCTCTATTTTTAAAGAACCAGCCTGCAAAACCGGTCCATACCGCCCCCTTGCAACAGGGCGGTCAGCCGTATTTCCAGCAAATGCCTTACCAGCAGCCCAATGGGATGCCCCAGCAGCCGCAACAGCAGGCTTATCCGAATCCCATGGCCCAACAGCCGCCTGTTCCCCAGGCTCCTACGGTACCGCCTACTGCCTCTCAACAAATCCCTACGGCCCCTGCCGCCCCTCAGCCGCCGTTCCAGCCGGCCCCGCAGCAAGCACCTGCCGTTGCTCCGGCGGAAGCAGTTCCCGCCCCTTCCGGACAGGAAGCGCCTGTTGCTCCGGCGGCGGACCATACCCCTTATCAGCGTCCGGAATCCGCAGTTCCCGCCGCAGAAAAGGAAACCCTTCCTCCGGAGAACGCATCTCCCGCTGCTGCTCAACAGGCTCAGTCCCCCTCTGCGGCAGTTACCCCTCCCGGCGTGGTTTGCCCCCAGTGCGGCGCCATTTTGCCGGAAGAAAATGCCTATTGTACCCGATGCGGGCATAAATTGAGAGGCTAAATTTTTTATTGCCTGATTTATAGACGTCTATCCCCGTTTAGGGGACGGGCGTCTTTTTTTGTTTAAAGATCAAGGGGACACCCATTCTCCCAACCTGTTCTATTTTTATTGTCTACTATTATTTTATTTTTAGTTGACAATCGTCAAAAAAGCCGATATACTAACAGGGAACCCATTCCCTTGGAAAATTTAGAAAGGTTGGTAATTTATGCATTCTTCTAAGATTCTTTCCTTGACAAAAACTTCCCTGTGCGTGGCCCTTCTGTGCGTATCCGCATTCATCGTGATCCCCATCCCATTTACCCCGATCATGATTACCGCACAGACGTTAGTCGTCACGCTGGTCTCCCTGCTGTTAAAACCTTCCCAGTCCGCCGCCGCAGTGGGGGTTTACCTATTGCTGGGTATCTGCGGAGTGCCTGTTTTTTCCGGCGGGACCGCCGGGATTGGGCAATTGCTGGGCCCCACGGGCGGTTTTATCCTTGGATTTTTGGCTGCCGCACCGTTGATGAGTTGGCTAAAAGGAAAGAACAACCGGTTTTTCCGATATGTATTGATCTCGATTTTTGTAGGGATTCCGGTTATTGACCTGTTTGGAACCGTCTTTTTCTGTATCTCCCAGCATGTAGATCCCTGGGCCGCCCTGATGGCCGCCGTTGTCCCATTCTTAATCGGAGATGTATGTAAATGTATCGTTGCCTCTTTGCTGGCCGTCCCGCTTAATCATGCGCTCCTTCGGCAAGAGGCGGCGTCCTATTAAATCCCATTCCCTGTATAGATGAAAAATATTGTCCAGAGGCCCCGCGTTTAAAGCGGGGCCTCTTTTTTTAACTTTCAACAAACGGGGAAATATTGGTGGAAAGTT
>CAJFUH010000093.1 GCA_904420155.1 uncultured Clostridia bacterium | reverse complement strand
GGCTTTCTCTGAAAAGAACCTAATCTACCCGCGTTTAAACATAAAAGTTTTGCTCAAGCTTTTTCACGCCTACGGCGGGTACATCGCGCACCGGGTTTTCTCTGAAAAGAACCCAATCTACCCGCGCCTAAACATAAAAGTTTTGCTCAAGCTTTTTCACGCCTACGGCGGGTACATCGCGCACCGGGCTTTCTCTGAAAAGAACCTAATCTACCCGCGTCTAAACTTGAAAGTTTTGCTCAAGCTTTTTCAAAAGCTTGCGGGGGTCTTGGGGGCGGGGCCCCCGGGTCGTCCTCCGCAGAGGACGAAACACCCCAGCATCCCACAAGCTCAGGAGGGTAGGCCAAACCGTCCAGTGGACGGTCTGGCCGTGGGGAACCCTAGCGAGGGGTTCCCCTTCGTCTCCCGACTTATGTAATTCGCTAAACCCCATTGTTTCTTCGACAGTTTGAAAGCCCCAAGGCCATTCCCGGCCTTGGGGCTTTCTCAGGCGTCCTGTTTTTTCATATCCTCGGTCATCAGACGCAAACTAGAATAGCTGCGGCCTGTGGGCAACAGATAGAGCGGTACCCTGACCGGCGTTTTTTGCTTCCATACGGAGAAAGGCTGGGAGGTAACCACCTCAAAACGAGTTTCGTACTGCAACATATAGGTGGTGGCGTATCCCAGCAGCAGCCAGAAAATAACCACCATAAAGTTGACATCCAACAGCAACGTGATATCAAACAAGCTATAAACGCAATAGCCGCCCAGCATAGCAAACAGCAGCGGGAGCTGTGGTTTGTCCTTGTGCAGGTTTTTGCGCAAGCCGGCATACATTCTGCGAGCCAACACAAACAAAAATGCCATTACAAGCAGGAAACCCACGATCCCATAAGAGACCAAAATCGTGACATACCCGTTGTGGAGATCCTCAAACAGGAACCCCTCGTCCAGATACCGTTCCCCATACTCCACGATGTTTCCCTGTCCAATGCCCAAAATTGGATCTTTGATAAAAAGCTGAAACGCTTTTCCCAGCGAATCAAACCGACCGCTGGAGATATCCGGGTTATCGGTACGGCCAATAACTACTTGCCCTACGGAAGAACTCACCGGTTTAGGGGCCGGTTCTCCATTTTCTCCAGGTTGTGCCGTTGGATTGATGGTATCTCCCAGCACCAGCTGTTCCCGGCCGCTGACCACAGCGGCTACACCGGTTTGGCAAGCATAGCGCAGGCCCAACATGCCAAAGGAAACAACCATAACCAAAGCCAACAAAGCCGAACCCCTTTTGGCAACGCCCCGCGCTGAAAATTTCTTTCCCTTTCCTATCTGGAACAGCCAAGAAAACAGCAAAACGCCGGCATAGGCAAGCAAAAATACCAGAGAGCCATTGGAATCTGAGAGCAGCAGCGCAAAAGCGTTGCTGGCCAGGCACAAGATTCCCAGCCACAGCGGAACCACCCGCTTCCCGTTTTCTTTCCGCTTCTTCCATAAGAAATGACAGAACATAATGCCAATCACAGATGTAAAAGCCGCTGGATTGGGGTTGATGTAAAGCCCCGTAAACCGGTTATCCATCAGCCCTAACACATGATCCCAGACATAGATCCGGACAAAGAAGAAAACAATCAGCAAGCCAATAACGGAGAAAACCGTGGTGATAACCACAACCGTTTTCATCAGGCGCTGGATTTCCGTCTTAATTTTCCTTTTGTTCGGCTCTGCATGCATACCATAAAAGAGGAAAAAACACATGGCCACATGGAATAAGATCATCACATTATAAAAGAAGTTATCCCAAATATGCAAAATCGTAGTGAGCGCCCCTACCGCCAGAAACAACAGCAGAATTCCCCAATAACGAACTTTATAGATATTGTGGTTGGCGCAAAATCTTTGATAAATCAATACCGCCGCCCAGGGGAAAAAGACCACCTTGAGCAAGTTGGCGGGAATATTGACAAAACAAACGGAACACAACAGTAGATCCATCAGATAGAAATATCGAAAGGTCCCCGGATCCCGAAGGCCCTTAAAAAATCTCTGTCTTATCGCCTCCATAAGTCCGCAACCATCTCCTTTTCTGAATACCTTCATAACTACTATTGGACAAAATTTTCATTCTAAACTTAAAGACAAGATAATCGGGCAAAAAATCCCCCTGATTTTTGATCCAGGCTATTATACATCAAACAAAGATCAATTTCAACTTTTGGTGATTTTGTTCAATCATGATTTTTAACGCCATTTTAACATAACATTTAGTGAATCTGTCAGAATTATGAATAAACTATTTCAGAAACATCTCTTTATGACAAAAATCAGCAGAAAAAAACAGGGGATTGTTCAAATACTTTTCATATATGAACAATCCCCTAAATTTTTATGTATCTTTCTTTTTGAAGAATTTTTCCAGCACAACCATCAAAAATATTCTATGGGAAAGCAGTACAACGCCCCTTTTGATCCTTCTGCCACCTCATAGAGAATTTTTTGCTATATCTGTCCAGAGAATCGCCTAAGCAGAAGTCTTTGATTCCGTCCCATCTGTCATATAGATCAGCCCCAGGGTATTGGGCCCGCAATGGACGGACACGGAACACCCGGTATCCAACACCAGAATTTCCCGGAAGGGCTGGCATTCCTTAATCTTCTGGATCACGCGATCCAAGATCTTTTGGTCTACATAACAGTGGGCAATCAGAATCTGATCCAAATCCAGATGGGATTTGCCTTTCAGCCTTGCTTCGGTATATTGTTCTAAGACGCTTTCCAGCTTGCCGCGGTACTTCTTTCCCACTTCCATGGCGCCGTCTTTGACTTCGATACAAGGTTTTAAGTTGAGCAGATTGGCCCCTAACGCCGCTACCCCGGTACAGCGCCCGCCCTTATACATATATTGGAGGGTATCCAAAATAAAGCTGGTCTGCACCCGGTCGGTCATGGCGCGTACCCGGTCGGCAATCTCCTGGGCGCTCAATCCCTGGTCCCGCAACCGGGCGGCCTGAATGGCCAGGATCCCCATGCCCGCAGAAATATTTCGGGAATCTACCGGATAAACGTTAGGAAACGATTGCGCCGCCATTTTGGCGATATTGTGGGTGACGGTAAAAGCGAGGCTAATGCTGAAATGCACTACGGAATAGCCTTCTTCCGTCCACTTTTGGTATAATTCCTCATAATAGGCCGGCGTGGGCGCTGAGGTAGTGGGAAGCTTCCCTGTCTCCCGTACATACTCAAATAAATCGGCCGGGTGGACGTCCACCCCGTCCAGGCAGGGTTTATCCCCCAAATTGACAGGGAGGGGAATGACTTCAATCTGATATTGCTCTAACACTTCCGGGGATAGGTCACAAGTGCTATCCGCTACAATTTTTACTCTTTCCATGATAGGTAATCCTCCTCGTTCGATTCTTAGGACTGGCGTTTCCTATTCGCTTTCCTCTGCCGTAGTCATATAGAAAACAGCCAAGGTATTGGGCCCTCCATGGCAGGAAATAGCACATCCGCTTCTGGTGACCAGGACTTCCTGAAACATTCCGGATGCTTTTACCTGTTCCGTCACCCGATCCAGTACAGGGGCGGAAATTCCAGTATGTGAGACAAAGACGCGTTTTCCATCTATATGGGGGAAATCCAACATATAGCGCGTGTATTCCATCGCGGCCAAGGAAAAAGAGCCGCGAAACTTCTTGCTGACGGAAAGCTCCCCTCTCTCATTAAGTTTTAAACAGGGATGCAGCCTCAATAGATTAGCTCCAAACATCTGTAAAACAGAACACCGCCCGCCCTTATGGGCATATTCCAAAGTATCCAATAAAAACTCCGTCCGAAGTCGTTTCCTCATCTTCCGGACGCATTGGGTAATCTCCTGGGCAGAAGCGCCTTCATCCCGCATCCGGACCGCTTGCAAAATCAGCAGCCCCATCGCGGTAGAGATACTTTTGGTATCAATGACCGAAACGCCCAAAAGCTCTTGCGCCGCTATTTTGGCATTTTGGTAAGAACAGGAAAACCTGGAATTCATGGACAAATGGACAATCTCATATCCTTGCTGGATATATGGTTTCCATGCCATATAAAATGTCCCTGGGGCGGGAGCCGAAGTGGCGGGAATCCTTTTGCAGCGCAATACGCTGGCGTAAATATCGTCTGGTTTTATCTCTATCCCGTCTAAATAGGACTTTCCCTCCATATGGATAGAAAGAGGGATGATATGAATATTAAATTGAGTATATAAATCTGGAAACAGATCGCAAGCGCTGTCAGCACTGATTAAGATTTTCCCCATGGTTACGCCTCTTTTCTTCCAATACCATCCACGATTCTTTGTGTTTTTATTATACCAGTTTCCCCGCCTTAATACAATGCATAGGGATTTTGCCCAAATGTAAAAGAAATTTTACATTTTGTTTTTCCGGTTCAGAGGTTGTTTTTCCTGATGGGGATGTGCTATGATAAAGTGTATTCTTTCGTCCGTCTTCGACAAACTCTTCGATTTCATCACAAAACAGGCGGACATGGGAAGGTCCCTTTCTCAATCTATATGATTTTAATTGGGAGGATTGCCTACATGAAGAAAAAAACAGACAAATTATTTGCCCTGCTGCTGGCGGCTTGCCTCACAGCGACCGTGGCTACTACCAGCGCTTTCGCGCTCAATCGTACCGATCCCACCGCGCCCACTGTCACTTATCTGGAAGAAACCAACACAAGTTCTCTCCCTTCACAGCCGGAAGAAGAGCCTAGCTCTCAGCCGGATCCGCCATCCAGCAGTTCTGAGCCGGAGCCTCCGTCCAGTTCCCAACCGGATCCGCCATCTAGCAGCTCTCAGCCAGAACCTCCTTCCAGCTCTCAACCGGAACGTCCTTCCAGTTCTCAGCCGGAACGTCCTTCTTCTAGCTCTCAGCCGGAACCGGAACCACCCTCCAGTTCCCGACCGGAGCCTTCATCCAGCTCCCAACCAGAGCCCAGTTCTCAAAGGGAGCCCTCTTCGTCTTCCCCGACTTCCATCGGCGACAGCAACCTGCTTCCCAGCACCGGTTCCCACACCCTGTCGGAAGTCAATTCCTACGATTGGAACGAATTGCTCTCCAACATCAATTCTGACGGCAGTACCGTCTCTGTAGAGGATGCCGCAGGCGGGTTATTTGATGACGATGGAAATAACAATGGAGGAGGCGGAGGTTCCTGGCTATTAATCGGCGGAATCGCCTTAATCGTCATCGCATTAGGCGGTATTGGATTTGTCATCTTTACCCAAGTGCGCGCCCATAAAACGCAAGTCTCCGAGTTCCCGATTTCCGGAAGCAATGCAGAGGTAACGGGCGATACCATCGCTTTTGATCCGGTTGGAAACGGCGGCTATGGAGACGATTATGGGGATGATTACGATTATTCCGAGGATGGAAAAGTGACGCCGGAACAAGCCAGCAGGCTTTTCCATGAATCCACCGATATCAACTCCTATACGCAACCGGAACCGGAATACCCGGTATCCGATCAGAGCCCGGAAGAACCCGTATTAGAGGAATCCCCTGTACAGGCTGAGCCAATCGACGCTTCCGTCCCCGCAGAGGAGCCTATTCCTGAAACTACGGCGGAACCCGAAGTCCAGCCTGTGGAAACCGAAGCCACGCCTTCAGAACCAGAAGAAATCTTCTCGGATTCTTCCATGCAGAAAGCTGCACAAGATATCACATTCTCTCAAAAAACAGAACCTGCCTCTTCTTCCCCCAAGAAAACTCTGGATGATGATAATCCCTTCGATATGTATTTCCAAGC
>CAJFUH010000092.1 GCA_904420155.1 uncultured Clostridia bacterium | reverse complement strand
GCGGAAACGCTCATGCCCAAAGGGATGCCCAATCGGTGGTCGCATTCCGGATTGACATAGACGGGGACGGCCCCGCACAGCACCATAGCCCCCATGACGCTCCGGTGGACGTTGCGGGGCAGGATAATTTTTTCCCCGCGTTTTGCCACAGAAAGGATCATGCTCTGTACGGCGGAGGTGGTGCCCCCTACCATCAGGAAGGCGTGTGCGGCTCCAAACGCCCGGGCGGCCAAAATTTCCGCGTCCCGGATGACGGAAATGGGATGGCACAGGTTGTCCAGGGGTTTCATGGAATTCACGTCCATGCTGACGCATTGTTCCCCCAGCAGGGCGGTCAATTCCGGATTGCCCCGCCCCCGCTTGTGGCCGGGAACGTCGAAGGGGACCACCCGCATCCTCTTGAATTCTTCCAGCGCCTCATAAATCGGGGCGTTTTCCTGTTTGAGTTCTCCCAATGTGATTCCCTCCTCAATAAATATTCCGCTCACTGAAAATTTCGATCATCTCCCGCCGCAGGTTATCCATGATTTCCAAACGGGTCTTTGGAGGCAGTTCATAAGCGTCAGTTTTAAAGAGGTAGTTCTGCAAATCAATCTCTTTGAGCATCATTTTGGTATGAAAAAGGTTGGCCTCATAGACGTTGATATCGATAGCGTCGTAATCGGAAAGGATATCCGGGGAAATATAATCTTGGATGGATGTGATATTGTGGTCTAAAAACAGCTTTTTGCCGTCGATATCCCGGGTAAATCCCCGGACCCGGTAATCCATGGTGATGATATCGGAATCAAAGGATCCGATCAGATAATCCAAAGTAGAAAGAGGGGTGATTTCCCCGCAAGTGGCCACGTCAATATCTACCCGGAAAGTGGCGAGACAGGTTTCCGGATGGTATTCCGGATAGGTGTGGACGGTCACGTGGCTTTTATCCAAATGGGCCAATTGGGTTTCCCCCAGAGGCACCATAGACCCTTCCGCGATCAATATGGTGACGGAGGCGCCCTGGGGATCGTAATCCTGCTGGGAGATATTGAGTACTTTTGCGCCGATCATGTTGGTCAATGTAGTCAAAATATGGGTCAGACGATTAGAATTATACTGCTCGTCGATATAGGCGATATAATCCCTCTGTTCCCTTGCCGTCTTGGCATAACAGACGTCATAGATATTAAAGCTTAGCGCTTTGGTCAGGTTATTAAACCCATATAATTTTAATTTTTCTCCCATCCAGCAGGCCCCCTCAAACAAACAGATTTTAAGATAAACAAAAACAGGCAATGCGCAAATTTGCACATTGCCTGTAAAGTCATTTCGAAACAGAAAGGGAAATAACGACGCCATTCGACAGGAGCCTGTTAAAAACCATGGCCTGCAAGTTTTTCCTTATCGTTTTTGATACAGAGTCTATATAGCAAATACTTACTTTTACTACTCTTATTGACTGTTTTACAAGTTGATGTACGCATTACGCACTGGTTGTAAAGTAACCAACTTATAAAATTGAGCGTTTCGCCCAATCAATAATGGCAGCTATGAAAAGCTGCCCAGCGGCAGTTGACCCGGCTGTCCGTATGGCCATAACCCGGTTATATGTATAATATAATCCAGGTGGTCAGAAGAAATATTTGCATGGATACTCTGTCAAAAACTCATATCACATGACAGTTTGACTATATCATATTCCCTAAAACATGTCAATATTCTATTCAGTCTATTCAGATAAAATCGCATTTTTGAATCATCAGGAAAAAAGAGAAGGAAAGAAAGCAGCTAAAAAGTCTTCCCTTGCAACCGGAAAGAGGAACGTGTATACTAGAAGAAAACAGCAGAGAAGATCTATATTTATCATGATGGAAAGATAAGATTTTTCCTTAGTACTTTTATTTGGATATCTAATGGGATAGGAGTGAATAACAGTGGCCACAGGATTGATATTAGAAGGCGGAGGGACCCGGGGATCCTATACGGCGGGGGTTTTGGATATTTTTTTAGAACAGGGGATCGAGTTTCCCAGCGTTTATGGGATTTCCGCGGGAGCCTGCAATGCAGTGAGTTATATTTCCAGACAGCCCAGGCGGAATCTGGAAATCTTCTATAAATATATCGGGGATGAACGGTATCTAAGCGTGGCTAATTTGAGAAGGACGGGTTCTCTATTTGGCTTTGGCTTTATTTTTGGGGAATTATCCCGTGAGCTGGTTCCACTGGATTACGAGACATTTTGCAAGTCTTCTGTGAAGTTCCGGGTGGGAGCTACCAATGTGGTGACGGGAAAAGTGGTCTATTTTGATAAAGAAGATATCACATTCCCGATGGATGTCTTACGAGCTTCCGCGTCTCTCCCCATGATTTCGCCTATTGTGGAATTTAAAGGCTATCATTTGTTAGACGGCGGCGTAGCATGTCCTATCCCTATTGAACGTTCTCTCTTTGACGGGAATGAAAGGAATGTCATTGTCCTAACCCGGGACGCCTCTTACCGCAAGCGGGCCCGCCCGGAATTTCCGCGGGCAGTGCTTAAGACGGTATACCGGGATTATCCTAAGTTGGTGGACGCTATGATGGTCCGCTCTGAGGTCTATAATTCCCAGCTGGACTTGATCGCCCGCCTGGAGAAGGAAGGAAAAGCAGTGGTAGTTCGGCCTTCCCGTCCCTTGATGGTGGGCCGGTATGAAAAAGACCGGGAAAAATTGCTGGATATTTACAAATTGGGACGCAAAGATGCATTAAGAAAATTAGCGGAGATCCGCTCTGTGTTATAATCTAAAAAGAAAAGAGACGCTTTTAGAAAGGCTATCCCCATTTTCGGGGAGACAGCATTCGAAAAGCGTCTTTTTTTATTTTCTTTCGCTGATATTTATCTGACTTAAAAGGTAGTTTGAATTTTTTTAAAGCTTATTTCCTCAGAAGAAGCTTAATTTTGACTGCGCTCAAGCCGCGCGGGCTCCTTCTTTCTCTGCCGCCAGAGAAAGAAGGCAAAGAGACCGCAAAGGGGG
>CAJFUH010000091.1 GCA_904420155.1 uncultured Clostridia bacterium | reverse complement strand
TTTTATAAGGAGGATTTATATCATATGGATATCAGGGAAATCAAACCAGTTTCTCCAGAGGAATGTGAACAGGTCGGAAGTATGGCGAAAGAAATTTGGACGGAACATTATGCCGGTATTCTCAGTGCCGGACAGATTGATTACATGGTAGAGACCTTCCAATCCCCACAAGCCATTTCCCAGCAGATCAAAGAAGGGTATCAATACTACTGGATTTGTTATGATGGCCAGCCGGTGGGATATTTAGCCATTCACCCAGAGGATACTTCCCTATTTCTCAGCAAGATCTATATCCGCCGGCCATTCCGTGGGAAAAAGCTTTCTACCTGCGCCGTTCACTATCTGACCTTACTGTGCCAGGAACGGGGATGGGATCGCATATGGCTGACTGTAAATAAGCATAACGCCGGTTCCATCGCCGCTTATAAGAGACTGGGCTTTGTAAAAACCAGGGAACTGGTAACGGATATTGGGCAAGGCTATGTTATGGACGACGACATCATGGAGTTAATGATATCCCAAAAAGAGGCCTCGCTATAAATATTAAGCCGAATCCCTTCTTTGAAAGAGGGATTCGGCTTTTTTACGGCAAGCCCATACAGGGGTTGGAAAGGAATCAAGCTTATCAGCAAATTTCAGGTAGTATCCCTGCTGATTTTCAATGGATCGGCATATCGTAGCGTATTCTTGTTGCAGGGAAGTTTCAACATAGACAACCAAAAGATAGTTTTATCCATCTTGAGAAGGCATTTAATGCTCCACTGTCACGACAAATCCATCCTGATTATTCCCGGAAACAGAATATTTCTGTTGTTTAGGCACCGGAATTTCCGTCTGCTCCCCCTGGGATTCCACATAATAGATTTCAAAACGGTTCCCCTGGTCGTCTTGTACATTCAAGTGCTGCTGGTCGAAGGGATATTGTTTTAAAAAAACGATATATTCTTCCAAACAAAGGTTATTTTGGGTCATTACATAAGCGTGGGGAACGCCCACATAGCGGAAATGCCAGGGTTCATAATCAATCCCTGTGAGTTCCTCTTTATCTTTTGGGAAACGCACGACAAACCCATATTCATAACAGTTCTGGTTCAGCCACGCGCATTTTCCCGTGCCAGTATAGTCTAAGCTGACTCCTTGGTCGGTATAAATGCTAAAGTCAATCCCATAGCCTGTGTGGTGTTCGCTTCCCCCTGGTTTTGCCACCCAAAGGGATGCCTCCTGTTCCCCTTTTGCTTCGGCCTCCCGGTCAAACAGGGATTCCTGTAAATCCTTGGAGCGGTATCCGCTGGCGACCAATAAATCTTGGAACCCTGTCTCTTTCTGAAAATCACGGATCATCTCATCCAGTTGTTCCATCACCTTTTGGTTGACTTTGACATTGCGGTCGCTTACTTTATAATCCGCTTGTTTTTCTTCTAATACGGAAACCAGTTCATCCTCTTCTGTAAATTGATACAGATTTTGATTATTCACCAAAATCAAAGGGCCTTTGTATATTTCCGATTGGTCCTTCGTGATCGTTTCATATTCCTGAAGTTCCAACGAAGAAATAGGCTCCGTAACGCCTGAGGCTTTCTTTTCTGTTGGTTCGGCAAGGGGGGCCGGCTGAAAATATTCCATAAACAGATATGAAGCGGCTAAAGAAATGCCAATTGCCAAAATCAAAAAGATTGAAAAAAGGATTGCTCGTTTGATCCAAACGGTTCGTTTACTTGCTGTATATTTTGCCATAACTACTTCCTCCTCGTATTATCATACCCAAAGTTTAGCATGGTAATAGAGGAGGCGTTTTACTTTTTCCTGTAAAAATTCTTACATTTTTCTGACAATTCGCTGTGATATCAATTTCTCTATAAATTACACTTTGTTAAATAGGGTAAGCAGGCAGGCAAACGCTAAATTCTGTGTACTGGTCGTTGCTCTGTGCGGAGATCGTCCCCTTGTGGAGTTCCACAATCTCTTTAGCAATGGCCAACCCCAAGCCTGCCCCGCCCGTCCGGGTAGAACGGGAATCATCCAGGCGATAAAATTTTTCAAAAATACTTTGCAGCTGGTACTCCGGGATCTTCCTTCCGACATTTCGGAATTTCACAATTACTTTTCCATTTCCCTGCCAAAGCCCGATCCGGATTAAACTGTTTTCCCGGCTATACAAAATAGCGTTTCTCAGCAAATTATCAAAAACCCTTGCCAGCTTATCCGCATCTCCCCAGCAATGTACCTGTTCCTGCCCCTCTACTTCACAGCGCAGGCCCTTTTCTTTCAGCTGCGGATAAAATTCTTCCACAAGCTGACGTATCATGACGGAAAGCGCAATATCGCTGGGGCTCAATTGGATATTTTGCAAACTAAACCGTGTGATTTCAAAAAACTCGTTAATTAGGCTCTCTAGCCGCAATGCCTTCTCCAACGATATCCCCACATATTTCTGGCGGATCTCCGCAGGCAGATCCGATCCTTCTTCCAATAAGCTGAGATATCCAATGACCGATGTCAGCGGGGTTTTTAAATCATGGGCTAAATAGACTACCAAATCGTTCTTCTTTTGTTCCGCCTCCCGTGCGGCTTGTTCATTGCGCAGGCTGTCGTACTTGATCGTATTGAGCTTATTCGCAATCTCGCTGAAGTCGGAAGGTAGAGAAATCAGGGTCTCATCTTTTTTGAAAACCAGGTCAATGGCTTTTACCATCACAAGAATATATTGAGTCATTTTCCGAATAGTAAATACAACTGATAATATTACGGATAGGATAAATAAAAAGAGTAAAACAACCCATTTATTCTGAACAAAAAAGAGATACAGACTGGGATTGGTTTTGCTGATAATTTCCGCAAGGAGGTCATTAAAAATCCCATCTATTAACCATAAAAATACGGCGAACAGGATAAAACATACCAGTATTTTCAAAATAATTTCCAGCGTAATGCGGCGCCGGAACTGTAACAACAGGTTATCCTTCAATTTTATATCCCACTCCCCACACCGTTTTGATAAATCTGGGATGCCGGGGCGGTTCCCCCATTTTTTCCCGCAGCCGCCGGATGTGTACCATTACTGTATTATTGGATTCTAAGTACTTTTCTCCCCATACTTTTTCAAATAATTCTTCGGAAGACAATACCTTTCCCCGATGTTCACATAAAATCCAAAGCAAAGAAAATTCAATCGGTGTGAGCGGCAAAGGTTTTCCATAAAGAGAACATTCATGGGTATCCTTATTGATGACCAAACCGGAAATATCCAAGGTATTTTGGGAAACCGGTCCGACATTGTATGTGGTATAACGCCGTATCTGGGCCTTTACCCTAGCTAATAATTCCATAGGGTGGAAGGGTTTTGTAATATAGTCGTCCGCCCCGATTGCCAGCCCTGTAATCTTGTCGATATCCTCTACCTTGGCGGTCAGCATGATAATAGGAAACGTATAATCTTCCCGGATCCGCTTACAAAGTTCAAACCCATTCATATCCGGCAGCATCACATCCAGGATTGCCAAATCCAGTGGAATGTCCCGCACGACCTGCAAAGCTTTGCCGGCGTCATAACAGACGTGTACCGAAATTCCTTCGTTGCGCAGGTACACCTCCACCAGATCCGCAATCTCTTTTTCATCATCCACCACTAAAACTTCCGGCATATTTTTCTCCTTCCTATGGATTGACAGCAACTGCTTTTATCTTATTTTGGTCGTAAGACGCTTCAATCCGATAACCGGGAGGACACACCAAACACTCCTCCTTGTCCCAAACGCCCTGCAAAAGGCGTCGCAGCATACCGGAATCCCCTTGCACATCCACTATCTTCCACCCATGATACCGGGCTGTCTGGTGGGCAAGTTCCCGGTATTCCGCTTTTTCCCAAGGGCCTTTTGAAGTAATATAACCGCAATATCGATAACTGTCGATCCAGCGCAGATCCTGTTCCATTAAATAATCCGCGTTGTCTTTCCCGTATTGTTCCTCATATTCCCGATACTTCTTCTCAAGCTGATCTTTGGTGGGCAGAAAGGCATGTTCGATCCATCCATGATTAAGCCAATAGATACCGTTATACCGATGAAATAAATCCAGATATCTCTGCTCAGATCCCAAAAAAATGCCGATGCAATCGTCCGTCCTGGGGATCACCAGAGGGATTTTTCCCGCTTGGAGACCCACCACCCCGTTGGAACACAAACCATATCCCAAAATGATAGCGTCCGGTAAAAATTTTGCAATCCCTTTTTTATAGCAGTTTTCTACCTGCCGGATTTCCTCTTCCAGCATCTGGTGTAAAATTGCAGGGGTATCGTGCAGCCCCTGGGGTAACAGTGTCAGCTCAATGATATGGGGGCTTTGAGCCGCAAATGCATACAGCTCCCGGCTAAACACCCGGCAGGCAATGACGTGCAGTCTCATGAAATCCCCCTTCCTCCGTAGCAGCTTTTCCCGGCTTCTTTTTTATTATACCATATCCCTGCAATATAAAAAAAGTCCGCTGCTTTTAGGCAGAATGGTCCCGGCAAGATTTTGCCGCTATTACCCTTGGTTTTTCCCATAAAAATCAGCGGCATAGCCTGGATTCGACTATGCCGCTCTAGCTAACCATCTGCTATTTTTATTTCTTGAGTGTTAAGACCTCTTTGACTGCCTTGACAATATCCTCTGCCCGCATTTTATAAACTTCCTTGAGGTAATTCATCTTGCCAACCTGTCCGAATTGATCCTGCACGCCTACCGCTCTCAGCGGAACCGGGCATTCTTCCATCAATACTTCACATACTGCGGATTTCAGGCCGCCGATGATATTGTGGTTTTCTGCGGTCACCACAGCGCCGGTCTTTTTCGCAGAAGCCACCACAGCCTCCCTGTCAATGGGTTTTATGGTATGGATATTGATAATTTCCGCGCTGATACCTTCCGCTTTGAGCGTCTCGTTGGCTATCATCGTCTCCTGGGTCATAATGCCGGAGGTAAAGATGGTAACATCGTTTCCTTCCTGGATCGGGGAAGC
>CAJFUH010000090.1 GCA_904420155.1 uncultured Clostridia bacterium | reverse complement strand
GTGGTCTCCGTAAAGCTCCTCATAAACCACCATTTCTTCCAGCGTCTCGGAATGTTTGGCAAACCCAATCACCCGGTATTCGTTTCCTTTAAAATGGCGGTACCGGCCTATCTTATGCTCCGGGACTGCGGGATCCTGGGAAAGATTCATTTCTGTGGTAGCCGGCGCCTCTTGTTCTTCTGTGGCGGCGGGCAGCGCGTCCGGTGCGGTTTCCACCAGGATGCGGGTGTCATAGGGCGCTACGAGAACGCTGATATTGCCGTTTACAGGGGCCAGCACTTCGTTTTGATGCAGGCGGTCCACCAGGACTTTGCTTCCATCCATCCCAAAATCCAAACGGGCGTCTTGATCTGCCAGGTTCAGGGCTACATAAACCACCTGGCCGTCTTTGACGCGTTTAAAGACAAGCTGTTCGTTTTTGACAATCACCTGTTCATAACTGCCGGTCTGTATAGCGGGCAGCTCCTTGCGCAGCCTGGCTAATTTTCCGATATGGGCGGATAACCTCTCATTGGGATTGGGAAGGTTGTTTAGATCCAGGCAAGGGCGCAGAGGCGCGTCGGAGCCGTTTTGTTTGATTCCGGTCAATCCCCACTCGCTCCCATAGTAAACGGAAGGGACGCCCGGCATGGTGAACAACAGGGAATAGACGTTGTAGATATGTTCCAGGTTGCGCAGGGTGCTGGCCAGCCGGTTAACGTCATGGTTGTCTACAAAGTTGTAGGTATAGATATTCCGGTAAATCCCGCCGGACCCAAACTGCCGGTTGAGCGAATGGGCAATTTCAAAATAATTCTTATCGTTGTGAGAGGAATATAATCCCTTATAGCATTCATAATTGGTGACGGAATCCAGCATTTCCGGATTGGCCCAACGGTTATAGTCCCCGTGGATGATTTCCCCGACCAGCCAGAAGTCCGGTTTCCGGCTCTTGCAGAACTGGCGCAGGCGCTTGAAAAATTCCGGGTCTACGCAGTCGGCGGCGTCCAGGCGGAGCCCGTCGATATCGAAATCATTGATCCATTGTCCTACGGCGCCCAGCAGATGGTCCACCACTTCCGGATTGCGGAGATTGAGTTTTACCAGGTTGTAATGCCCTTGCCAGCCTTCATACCAGAACGGATCCCCCATGGGGCTTCCGCCTCCAAAATTCAGGTTATGGAACCAGCCGCAGTAATGGGAATTCTGGCCGTTGCGCTGAACGTCTGTAAAGGCCCAGAACTGCCGGCCCACATGATTAAACACACCGTCCAAAATAATCCGGATCCCGTTTTGATGGAGCTCCTCGCACAGGGTACGGAAACAATGGTTGTCGCCCAGGCGCTTATCGATTTGATAGTAGTCCTTGGTATCGTATCCATGTTCGCTGGATTCAAAGACAGGGCCGATATAAAGCGCGTTGACGCCCATCTCTTTCCAATGGGGGATCCATTCCCGTACCTTATTGATACGGCATACAGTTTCCCCGTCGGTGTTATACTGCGGGGCGCCGCAGAATCCTAACGGATAAACGTGATAAAAGACGGCGGTATCGATCCAATTACTCATACTACAAAAACTCCTTTTACGATATGAAAAGATATCCTTACAAAATGAAGTGTCCTTATTATATCATAGAAATACTAAATAATCCAGATATATGAAAATATATTTTGTTTATTCTGTTGGACAAAACAAAATATATTTTCTGTAGCGCAGGGGAAAAGCAATCTGTTTATAAAATGACGGGCCTCATGAGTATGCCCAGATACCATCGTTGTCAAACAGGTGTAATCATGTTATACTGGGATCTGGTAAGGACAAATAAGAGAAACCTTTTCTATTACTTTGTGAAGAAAGGCGGCGCTTTATGAAACAAATCAAAATAGGGGACGGTTCTTTTTCTGCTTCCCGGATCGCTTTAGGATGCATGAGGATGGAGGGCCTGTCGTTGGCGGACGCCCAGCGCCTGGTCAAAACAGCGTTGGACTGCGGCATTAATTTTTTTGACCATGCGGATATTTACGGGGGAGGACGTTCGGAAGAAATTTTTGCCCAGGCCGCCGGTATGACCCCCAGCGTCCGGGAGAAAGTGATCCTGCAAACCAAGTGCGGCATACGCCCGGGCAGGTATGATTTCAGCAAAGAGCATATCCTAAACGCGGTGGATGGGAGTTTAAAAAGGCTCAAAACCGACTATGTGGACGTGCTTTTGCTTCACCGTCCAGATACCCTGATGGAACCGGAGGAAGTAGCCGAAGCTTTTGATCTGCTTTATCGCAGCGGAAAAGTAAAATATTTTGGCGTCAGCAACCAGACGCCTATGACCATGGAGTTGATGAGCAAATATCTGCACCAGAAAATTATGATCAATCAGTTGCAGTTTGGGTTGATGCACACAGGCATGATTGACCGCTCGCTAAACGCTAACATGACGAACGACGCCGGCTTGGATCGGGATGGAGGCGTGTTGGAATATTGTAGGTTAAAGGATATCACCATTCAGCCCTGGTCTCCGTTCCAATATGGGTTTTTTGAAGGGGTATTCTTGGATAACGAGCGTTTCCCCCAGGTCAACGCGAAACTGGAATCCATGGCAAAAGAAAAAGGGGTGAGTAAATCCGCTTTGGCGATTGCTTGGATTTTACGACATCCGGCCCGGATGCAGCCTATTGTGGGGACCACCAATGCCGACAGGTTAAAGGATATCTGCCGGGCGGACGAGGTAACGTTAAGCAGGGAGGAGTGGTACGAACTGTACTGCGCCGCCGGCAACCAGTTGCCATAAAAGGATAAGGAGCCGTTTATATATGAAGGAAAATAGATATGACGACCCGGTATTTTTTGAAAAGTACAGCCAGATGGATCGCTCTAAATTGGGCCTGAAAGGGGCGGGGGAATGGGAAACCCTGCAAAAGCTCCTGCCGGACTTTACCGGGAAAAAGATGCTGGATTTGGGATGCGGATACGGCTGGCACAGCATCTATGCCGCAGAGCATGGGGCCTCTTCCGTGGTAGGGCTGGACATCTCCCATAAAATGTTGGAAGTGGCCAAAAACAAGACAGCGTTCCCACAGGTAGAATACCGATGTATGGCCATGGAGGATATGGAGTTTGATCCGGAATCCTTTGATATAGTATTCAGCTCTTTGGCCATACATTATATCCAATCCTTTGCGCCGATCGCGGAAAAGGTGTATACGTACCTCAAACCGGACGGGGTTTTCCTTTTCTCTGTGGAACATCCCGTTTTTACGGCCAATGGTACCCAGGATTGGTACTACAATGAGCAGGGGGAGATCCTGCACTTCCCTGTTGACCATTATTATGAAGAGGGAAAACGGGTGGCTCATTTCTTAGGGGAAGATGTGGTCAAATACCATAGGACATTGACCACATATCTTCAGACGCTGCTCCGGCAGGGATTTATTATCCGGGACGTGGTAGAACCCCAGCCTCCGGCTCATATGCTGGAAACGGTCCCCGGCATGAAAGACGAAATGCGCAGGCCCATGATGCTGATCCTATCGGCGCAAAAGCCCGGGGAAACAGAGGAATAGGGCGCATTATAAAACCAATAAAGATACCCTTTGCAATCCTTGGTTTTGAAGATTGCAAAGGGTATTTTTTTCTTATAGGCAGGCTTCCCGCCTCAATTGGGAGAGAATATCGCAGATAATCTCCGCGCGGTTGAACGGGGTCATAAAGTAGAATCCATCCGCATGAGGCCGGGCCATCCGGGCGATTTCCACGGCAATCTGTACGCCCACCTGGGCGGCCTCCTCGCGGCTCATATCCGGGGAAAACCGGGAAAGGTAAGATTCCGGGATATGGATTCCGGGGACTTCATTGCTCATATACCAGGCGTTGCGGAAGCTTACCAAAGGCATGATCCCTACCAAAACTTTAGCGCCCATGGCGCGCGCTCCGTCGATCAAGTCAAAGGAATCGCAAAATACAGGTTGGGTGAGGAAAAAGGTGGCCCCAGCGTCCATTTTTCGCTTGACCCGTTTGAGCTCCGACTCCACCCGCGGGATCAAAGGGTTGAGCGCCCCGCCGATAGCCAGAGGGCTGTCGGCAAACACATCGGAGTTCAGCTGCCGGATGGTTTCCATCAATTTGATGGAAGTTACGTTAAATACCGGCTTGACGTAACCGCGGTCCGATTCAGGGACGTGATCGCCGGTGACAGCCAGGACCGCGCGGATACCTTCACAGTGGGCGCCCAGCAGGGAAGCCCGAAGGGCGTTGGCGTTTTTATCCCGGCAGCAAAGATGGGGAAGGGTGCTGATGCCCACTTCCCGCCTGATTTTAGCGGCGCATACCACAGAATCCAGTTTGACCCGTGCTAAGGGAGAGTCGGAAATGGTGATAGCGTCCACATGGGATTCTTTCAGACGGTAGGCGGCGGACAAGAGTTTATCCAGGTTGCTTCCATAGGGAGGGTCCAGCTCTGCGGCCAAAAGGAACGTTCCCTCCTGGAGCTTACGGGAAAAAGCATCCTGTTTGGCCGGGATGGCAGGGGAAGGGGTACGGCTGTTGGAGACAGAGAGAAAGGCAGGGCTATGCTGTTCCCCCAACATCTGCGCAAGCCGGCGGATATGATCCGGGGTGGTCCCACAGCATCCGCCCACCAAAAACGCGCCGGCGGCTGCAATTTCAGCGGTCTTTACAGCAAAATATTCCGGAGAGGTATTAAATACGGTCCGCTGCTGTTCGACAGCGGGATACCCTGCGTTGGGCAGGACGAAAACGGGGAGATTACCGTGGTCACGGGACCAACGGATCAGAGAGACCCCATGAGAGAAAAGATGCATGGGGCCGCAGCCACAGTTTAGGCCCACCGCAGATACCGGCGTTTCCAGGTTTTCCAGCTGGAAAAGCAATTGCGAAAGGGGGATGCCCGCCCGGGTGCGCCCGTCTGGAGTGATGGAAAAGGAAACCATGATTTCTGCATCTGGACATTTTTCCCGTACATAGGAAAAGACCGAAAGCAGAGGTTCGATTTCCGCCAGCGTTTCAAACAAAAAGGTTTTGGCGCCGCATTCCAAAAAAGCGTCCACCAAGGCGCAGTATTCAGGAAGGGGGTCCACCTGTTCGTTTCCCTCAGGATAAATCATCCCCAGGTCAGCGGCTACTACTGCCTGACCATCCGCCTCTTTTTGGGCGATGCGGTAGCCGGACCGGATGATTTTCAAGACTTCAGAAAGGGGAAGCCCCAGGGCCAGCGTATTGGCGGAAAATGTATTGGTGCGAACCAGACGAGCGCCGGCTTCCAGATAGTTGCGATGGATACCGGCAATACATTCCGGTTGTTGGATATTGGCGATTTCACAGCGGGAAGCGGGCAGGCCGGTCAGTTGAGAATAGTAAGTGCCCATGGCGCCGTCGGCCACAAACGGGCCGGATTGTTTTTTTAGGTCTCTCAGTAACATGGGTTCACCTCGCGTAAATAAACAGGCGGATTCGTTCTCCT
>CAJFUH010000089.1 GCA_904420155.1 uncultured Clostridia bacterium | reverse complement strand
TCTGTTTTTCTGTATCAACCCCCATTGATCCGTGGCAAGCGAATGGTAAGAGGGATTTTTAAATCCCATTGTTATTTGCCTGGGATCCAGAATGCGGAAAAAGAATGGGTTCTACAAAAGAAAGGATCCGGCCAAACAACCTGGCAATGAAACCGACCAAAAGGGCGGCTACAACGGTCCCTTCCCGGACGCCCTCCAGACGGTGGACAAACAGGAAAGACAGGAGGCCTGCGGTCACCGTCATGGATACATCGAAAATAATTTTTGTAATGCCGAAATCCGTCTTCCACCTAATATGAATGGCGCGCACAAAAGATTCGCCAGGCAGCATCACCACATTGGACAGCACCTCCAGGTATACGCCAAATCCCAGCACCACGCATCCTGACAGAAGATAGCAAATTTTTAAAGGATAACTCTGGGGGGCCAGCGACGCCAACAGCCACATAGTAAAATCAATAAAATATCCAAATAATATGGAGACCGGGATTTGAAGGAGGTCTTCCAGCGGAAACCTTTTCCCCAGTATCAAAATTTGGCATAAAATGAGGAATAGGCTAAAGATAATGGTAAATCCCCCTAGTGTCAAAGGGAAATTTAAGCTGAGCACATATGGGATGGACGAAATCGGCGAGGTCCCCAGATCCGCCTTTGTAATCAAGCTAACCCCAAATGCATTGATAAATAATCCAATCAGAAATATAAAATACCGTTTACATTTTTCCATCAAGCGATTCTCCTTCTTTTCCTGTTAAATTGAAATAGATCCGGAAAAAAATCTTCATAAATTGCTCTTTTTCCCCCTCTGAAACCCCCTGGAAAGCTTCTTCCTCTATCTGTGAAAAAGCCGTTTCAACAGACAAAACAAGCTCTTTCCCTAGATCTGTTAAAAACACATACAGGGAGCGGCGATTCCCGTGAAGCATCCTGCGTTCTATGATCTTTTTTTCCTCCATCCGGTTTAATACAGAAGTCAACGTAGCCGGCTCTATATGGCATCCCCGGGCGATCTCCTTTTGATTGGCGCCATCGTGTTCTTTAAGATAATCCAATATCCTAGGCTGTCCTATTGTTAAACAGGTATCTTTTAATTGGGATAAAAGCTTCTTGTGAAGAACCGCCTGGTTTGCCATTAACAAATAATGGAAAGTAATAGCAAGCCCCTTCTTTCTATCGTTAGAATGTTTATAATTAGCATTCTAATTATAAAACGCTTGTTTTCTCCTGTCAAGCCGGCTTTGGCTATGAGAAGAACAAACAGGTAATTGCCCTGAAGGAGCAGGAAAAGCGCCCCCTCAAGCCGGGATGACTTGAGGGGGCGCTTTTCTCAGAGTTTCTTGCCTCATTGCGATAAGTTTTCCCGCGCAGAAAAACCGGGCGTCCAAATTTTTCAACCTATGAAACCGCAAACTTAGCAATGCAACAAACGGATATAATGATTGGCTTCGCGCAGCACATGATCCGCCAAAAGGGGCAAGATGATAGAACGGATTTTACATTGTTGGATCCCCTGTGCGCCCGCTTTTTTGAAGTCCCGGAATCGCATCGTTTCCTCCAGGGAATCGGCGGTCAGGGTCTGATTCTGGGCATGACGGCAGGCGGTTAATAAGCCGGAATATTTTTGGGCGAAGGCATCGGCTGATTGAAACAGCTCCGTTTCGCAGGGATCCAAAAGCCCGCGTATGAACATGGCGTGCTCCATCATGATTTGATTCCAGAAACATTCAATCTCCTGCATGGACTGACAGGTCAAATCGCCCCTGTTTTCCAGTATCCGTATATATTTTTGATAAAGTTTCGCTTCCCTGATAATATGCTCTATCAGCAATGGATAGTTTACCGTAAACATCTTGCAGCACAGGACATTTTTCAAAACTGTTTCCTTAAAACGAATCAATCCATCCAAAAGCTTGAGGGCGCATTGGTTAAGCTTTTGGACTTGGCATTGCCTTTCCGAACCGTTATCACATGGACCACCGGCGCTGCACAACTGCAATTCCTGTTGGGTTATCCCTCGGTCTATTGTGATTCCGGTAAAAGTCTCCGTCTGTTTTTCCGCCAAATCGGTAAATTCCGTAACCAGTTCCCCCGAACACAACACCGGCTCGCTGATTACCCCTTCACTGAGCTCTATAGCCCGACAGAGCAATTTTTCAAATTCCCTTTTATAAAACTCCGCCTGCCTGGAAAAGGATTCATTGGCGGGAGTAAAACCTGCCTCCAGAAAAAAGGAATGTTCTTTCATGATCCGTCCAAAGAACAGATGCAGTTCCAGGGAGTTTACTATATAACGTTGCGTATGCATATTTTCCTCCAAAGCAAATCAAAAATAAAAAGTTTCATATGTGTGTATTATATGCCGGGGGATTTCTGGTTGTGCTCCCTTTTGCCCCGGGCAGAGACGGCGTTCCAGAAAACATACCAATCCGTCCGCAGGCGGAAAAGCCAAAAATAGAAAAACCTGCGGCCGTAAATTGCTGGCCCCAGGTCTGTCCGACTGTTATAGAAAAGATATCCGCCATAAACGCGGCCGAAAGGACAAAGAATCAAAAAAGCCGGCTTAAGAAGACAAAAAGCGTGCCGATCACTCCACACGCCTAGCTTGTAGAAAAATCTATGATAAAAGAAAACGTGCACAAAGGAAAATTTTCACATCTCCTTTTGTGTACGTTTTTTCCGATAGTCTTTTACAAAACTGAAGCGGAATCCAAACTATTATTGGATTCCGCTTCAGTTACTGGTGGGGCTTTTTGGATTTCTGTGCTAAGATCCATTTTTCCGCTTCTGTCAGCACACGGAGATCGTTCTCATAACGGAACAATTTCATGGCCTCATAAAGGGTGGCCCACTGGAAGGTATCGATTTCCGTCTTCTGCAAGGTAACATGGTGGGTTTTGCTTTTTGCCACAAAAAATACCACCTGCTTTTTGATCCGGCCGAAAGGCCGGTATAAGCTGGTCTCCCGGAAACCGTCGCAGATTTCGATTTCCAGCCCGGTTTCCTCCCGGACTTCCCGGATTGCCGTCTGCTGTTCGGTCTCGTCCTTTTCCATGTGGCCTTTTGGGAATCCCCAATGGCGGCCGTTCTTATTTTTCACCAAAAGGAACCGCAGATCCCGTCCCTCCTGGCGATATACCACCGCCCCGCAGGATTTTTCATACAGGCATACCAACCGATGGGCTTTTTTTCCGTCGAGTCGGCTCAGCGCAGTGGAAAGCTGCGGCGCATAGTACACCTTCCCTTGGGGAGCTACTATATATTTTTCCTGGATCCCCTTGTTTACCACTGCAATGACGGTCCCCTTCCCTTTTTTCATGCCCTTGGGAAATCCAATGGCATATCCTTTTTTCGGGGCGGACAGCGCGTTTTCTTCCGTTATGATCCCACTGTGCAAAACCGCCGGTTTTTCCAGCTCGTCCGTGGGAGCGGATGTGTCTTCCACGGTGATTTTTACCTGTCTGCCTAGCATTCCTGCACATCACCGTCCTTTCTATCTTTTTATTGTACCGAAGCTCCCCATGAAATTCAAGTTAAAATTTAAAAAGCACATTTTTTCGGGCCTCTCCCGTTTATTTTTAGGGGAGTTGCCTGTGTCGCCCAATGTTTTTCCTCAAGTCTTGCATCTGTTTTCCTTTTTCGGTATACTAGCGATAACAGAATTTCTATCCCAAAGATGGGAACTGGAGATTTTTTTGGAAAGAAGGAATTTACTTATGGCTTCTCTCGCGATCCAGGCGGTTACGTTTAATATCCGGTATGATTGCGGCCGGGACGGCTGCAACAATTTTTCTTTTCGCAAGGGACACATCCTGCAAACCATACGGGACCGGCAGCCGGACGTCATTGGCTTCCAGGAAGTGTTGCCCCATGTCATGACGTGGCTTCAGGATCATTTAGAACAATACCATGTGGTGGGATGCGGGCGCGGCGCCCATTATGACGATGAACACATGGCGATTGCCTACCGGAAGGACCGTTTCGACCTGTTTGCTCTGGATACCTTCTGGCTGTCCCCCGCCCCGTTTGTCCCCGGTTCCCGGTATGAGAACCAGAGCGACAACCCCAGGATCTGTACCTGCGCCACACTCAAGGACCGCAATTTTCCCCAGCCCTTCCGGGTATACGTCACCCATTTGGACGACCAGGGGGTGTCCGCCCGGTGTCAAGGGATCTCCCAGGTACTGGCGCGTATGAAGGAAGACCGGGAGCGGCTTTCCATGCCCGTTATTCTTATGGGGGACTTCAACGCCCATCCCGATGAGGAAGAACTGAGATTGGTGGGCGCATGCCCGTTTTTAAGGGACGTCACCTCCCGGTTTCCCTACACTTTTCATGGGTTCGGCGACGAATCCGCTTTTGAGAAAATCGATTATATTTTTGTCAGCAGCGAATGGGCGCCGGGGGAGGTTTCCCTTTGGAAAGATAATTGGGACGGCGTGTATCTTTCCGACCATTATCCCATCAGTGCACAGCTTACATTGCCGGAATAAAGCGGGATTCCCCGACCAGAAAAAAGACTTGAGGGCAG
>CAJFUH010000088.1 GCA_904420155.1 uncultured Clostridia bacterium | reverse complement strand
ACAACCTGTACTGGGATCTCTTCAAATTCCGCCGTAACAGTGACGTCTTCCGCCGGCATGGCAAACTGATTTCCTTCAATCACTGTGCCGTTAGCTTTCAGGGATCCTTCTACCAGGCGATATCCCTGCTCCGGAGTTACAGTCACGGTGATGACGGTTCCTTCCTCGGCTTCGGTCGGGTTCACCGTTACTTTACCATTTTCGGTGGGGGATACGGTGACCTGATACGTTTCCGTAGAAGAAACCGGTTCAAATTCTGCGGTAATCACAACATTTTCTTCCGGCATGATAAAGCGGTTGTCCGTAATGACATTCCCGTTATACTTGAGGGAACCGGCTTTCAACTGATAACCTTGCTCCGGGACAATCTGAAGATTGACACGGGCCCCTGCCTGATAATGGGCGGATTCAATTACAACGGAACCATGCTGGATAGCGGGATCTACAGACAGATTGTAAGTCTGAGAAACGATCTCCGTGTCGACGCCCATCATCCGCCATTCATAAATACGGGTGGCCGGATATCCGCCTGCTCCGCCGTCCGCTACAAACAGGCGGAAATAACGGCCTACAACCGGTTCGTCAAAGACGATATCCGTGATGTTCGCGCTGTTATTCGAAATGCGCCTTACTGTTTCCCAATTATTATCGTCGCCCAAATAATTTTGATCCTTGAGCTGTTCTGGGGTGGCGTTGGGATCCTTGAGCACCTGTAGAGAAAAATCCCTGGTAATATAAGCGGCGCCTTCGGAACCGGCATGCAGGACCTTCCACTCGCTGATGGTCTTAGTGGCTCCCAGGTCAATTGCCATCCACTGGTTCGTCTTGGTGTTGGAGCCCGGGCACCACTTGGTTTCTTCGTTTTCATCCAGCGCCCTTTCGGGAACCTCTACTCCGGTGGGATCACCGGTGGATCCCAAAACAACAGCGTTAAACGCTACGTTAGTGGGGATGGTGGGGTCTTCATACACACGATCCAATACCGTCACCTGAGTGGTATCGGATTTAGAAGGATCATAAGCGGAAGTAGCCCGCACAGTAACTTCCTGAGCCAGCTCGTTCTTGCCCATAGTCAGCAAACCATTGGAAGAAATGGTGGTTGTCTTGTCGGTATTCCCTTCTACGCTCCAAACCACTTCTACAGCGTCTTCACGTTCTGCTACCACAGAAGCGCTGTACTGTCCGGTTTCCCCTTGTTTCACCTGTGCGTCGCCGGAGTCGATGGTAACGCTCTGTACGCCTGCCAGATCAGGGTCCAGGTCGGGAAGCTCTACAGTATCCAATATTCCAATAATATAGTCCACAAACGGGCGCATATAGGTGTCGGACGGAACCGCGCTCAATTTGTTGACCGTAATTTCCTCGCCTGCTCCTTCCAGAGACGTCATCTCATAGCGGGGATTCTCCACGATATTTAAACGGTCATAGGCTAATGTCGCACTATAATAGCCCTGATAAATGGTCAAAGGATCGCTTTCCAAGGTTGCATTCAAAACGCCCTTAATGACCATAGCCATATCGTACAGTTTGTTCATGCTGGTTTGCGCTTCGCTGACCAGCAGACGGTAAGACGGGTTCTCGCTGTTCTGCAACGTTTCAATCTTTTCGATGGAATTGATGATTTCCACCATCTTGTCACGCAAAGCAACTGCGGCTTCCGTCGATCCGGTGCCTACTTCGCTCTTATACTGATTGTACAACTTCCGCAGATCAGTGGGCTCTATCTTCTTATTCAAGCTGCCGTACACTACTTTGAGCGCCTCCGCCATCTCGGGATCATCCGGGATGATGGAATCAAAGCAATGGTTCCAGTTTTGCTGGGCGTTAAAGGCGCCCGGGTTCCAGGAATAATCGGCAATGGCAAAGAAAGCTACTTTGGAGGCTTCCTCAAAATTCATCGGATTGGATACAATACCAATAAAATTGGAGAGATCTGAATCCTGAGAATAGAAAGAATCAATGGGGCAGGTATAAAATACGTTGTCATCGTTGTCGTTGACCGGATAATTCCACCACAGGCAAGGAGTACGTCCGATCCACTCCTCGTATTGGGCGGCGTCTGCATTGCTGATATCGGAGAATACATCGTTTCCAGTAAAGCAAATAACAACATCCTCGTGGATGTCGCGGAAAGCGGATAAATAACCGGAACTTGCCCCGTAAACCGTGTAATAAGTCGGGGTAAAGAACAACGGTTTAATCTGATCTTCCGGTGCTACTCCTTCGGTATTGTAGGTCTCATAAAGTTTTTTCTGCACCTGGTCAATCAAATAAGCATGGCTGGAACCATTGGCGCTTCCATAGGGAATATCATCCAGGAATACGCCGAATTCCCGCACACCCAGATCATACATATGGTCAAATTTGGTCATCAGATCCTGTACGCCCTGATCGATGGTCTCCTGAGAACCAAAATTAATCCCGTTCTGCATGGCCGGATGGGCCACCCACACAAAGTCCACATTACATTCCGCCGCTTTATCCGTAATCGTACGGATATCGTCCTGGGACAATACGCCGTGGGCCTTTTCTTCTTCCGTCAATTCTACGGGATATTCCTCTTTCCATTTGCCCAAGTGATAGGGGTCGCTCTTGGGACCATAGAGGAAGATATTCATTTTGTAGCGTTTGGCGTAATCCATCCAGCTGAGCGTACCGTCTACCGACCAGGGATACCCATAGTACCCTTCTACGGCGCCGCGGTACTTCTGATTGGAATAATCCTCAAAAGTGGAAACCTTCAAGGTATTGTTTTCCGCCTGGTCCAATACCTGCTCTAAGGTAGCCAGACCATAGAAAGCGGCGTCGGTATCCTTACCCAGGATCACGATATCCCCGTTTTCATTGACCTGGACCACATGCATGTCATATTTGTTTTCTCCTTCGGCAAAAACGTCCTTGGGAATACCTGCATAGCTGTCCGCAGCCCCTCCGGAGCCATTGATACCGATATAAAGGTTGGTCTTTCCTTCTGCGGCCGAATCGCTGTATTCTACAGCGTACCCATGTTCTGTCAGCACTTCATCCACGCGGTTCTGGGTGACCGTGTCAATGCCGTCCTCTTTGATGACATTGATGGTATCGGTCAATTCCACCGTTTCCTCAGAATCCGTCACTTTTTGTGGAATGGGATAAACGACATAATTGCCGGTAGGTTCTTCCGGTTCGGTGCTCCCGCCCGAATAATAAACTTCCAGCTCAAAAATGGAAACGGAATCCCAGTTGGAATCCGCCCCGTCGCAATCGGTGACATAAATGCGCAAATATCTGCCGGTTGCGTCCTGAGGCAATAGAATACTCTCATCCTTGGTACTGATGCGGGAATCGCTCTCATAAATAGTCGTCCAATTGTCGTCGGAGCTGATATCGTTGGAAACTTCCAAACGGTAATGCAGAATATTCAACTGTTCCCACAGGATATTGACCGTATCAAACGTGGTCTCTTCGCCAAAATCCACCCGGATCCATTTATCCCCCGGCGTGTTCTTCATAGCGTCCGAAGCCCAGCGGGTAGAGGTGTCGCCATCCACGGCCAAATCAGCGGTAAATTTGGTCCCAGGCTCTACTTCATTGGCGGTAACAGATTTGTTTAAGGCCAAATTGGTATCCCCGGCAGCCATAGTGGAAATGGAAGCCGTTGCCATTTGGCCCCCATCCTGCGATACCGCAGACGCCGTTGTCGCGCTCATCACCATGCAAGCGGCAAGGGTTATGCCCAACAAACGCTTTACAAATTTCTTCAATTCTTCTTTCCTCCTTTTGTTTCGGCCTTTCTGTTGCCCTGGAAGGGCTCTTGACGATTCTTTCCTAACCGGGAAAAGCAAGTGGGTCTTTTATCAGGGAATCTGATATTTTTCCGCGGCTATGTAATATGTGGAAAACTGTCAGCAATTCAGAAAGGCTGTCTAATCATTCAGAATATCTAAAAATTTTTCACCTCTCCTTCTTTTATATGGAAACAATTGTCTTTATTATATACCACAAAAATTAGGAAGTCAATGAAAATGATAGATAAAATATATAATATTTTCCACTTCTATTTTTTATCTATTGTTTTTGATACTATTTTTTCAGGTTTGAATCAGAAAACAACCACCATAAATAATCCTGTTTAAGTTTCTTCCCGAAACGAAAAAACATGCCCCTTTCACCTCGCGATCAAAGGGAAAACAAGTATTTCTTTTATCACGCACGACACTTTTAGAAAAACGCAAAGTCTTTAAACTGACAATAAAAAAAGAGGTGGGAAATTCCCGCCTCTTTAACCTTTGTGTGATCATTGGATTCCAGTTTCTTCACTAATCGTCCATACTCTCTACCATTCAAAACGATTCTTTCTTATTCCAGGAATATCTTAGATAATTCTAGAAAATAGGAACGAAAAGCATTCACTAAACAAAAAACCCGCTAGTTTTAAAACTAGCGGGTTTTTCTTGGTGGAGCATAGCGGGATCGAACCGCTGACCTCTACACTGCCAGTGTAGCGCTCTCCCAGCTGAGCTAATACCCCGTCTGTCTGCGACTTCTATATATTATCATAAGAGTTTGTATTTTGCAAGCTTTTTTTGCAATTTTTTTAATTTTTTCTTTTTTGAAATCTTTCCCTCTGATTTCCATTAAAATCCCGCTGTATCCGATTGTTATCCTGTCTCCCAGATATAGTAAAAAAGGGACAAATTGTGGAAACATAACCCGTCCACAATCCGCCCCTTCCCCGCATACAGTCATATCATTGCGGAAGTTCCGGCGCCTTTTCCTCCGGCTCTTCTTGTATGATTGGAATGCTTTTTTTCTTGACCTGCAATCCCTCGTACTTTAGTTTAAACTGTACCCGTCCCAGGAATTCCTGCTGACAAGACGGACACCGAAAACGCGCGCGGTAGCTCTTGCTTTTAAACTCCCAATCTGTCAATCGGATGGCGGGCGTTCCGCAACAATCACAAGAAAATTCCATTTGAGAACGGTCAATCAACGGATTATTCAAATCACACAGGATAGTGGTTTTAAAACTCATCCGGTCATAAAATTCATGACGTTGGGCGTCCTGAATAAAAGGCTGAAATGAGTTCGGATCGAATACCCGACGGCAACATTCCAGGGAAAGCAGACTGTCGTCCAACGCCCGGTGGTGTTCCACCCCTTCTTCGCTGATGCCCAACTTCTGGGCAGCCGTGCTCAGCCCCATCTGCTTTCCTGGATCGTAGCGCAGCCGGTCCTGGCAATAGCTCTGTAAATCCACATACTTTCTGAGAAATGGAATCCGGTTCTGGCCGGTATAATAACGGCAATTTTCCATCAGCGTCAAAATATCCGAGGTCCCCCATGTCATCAAGACGGCATCCTGTAAAAATTCTTTTAGTTGCCGTAAGGCTTTGGGAAACCGTATCCCGTTTTCCAGTTCCTCGGAGGTGATATTGGTCAGCCTCTTGACCTTCCCACTCAGTTTTCTTCCGATCTGCGGGCACACCACGCAGGAAAAGGTATCCAACACGCGCATCTGGTCGTCCACTTTCACCGCGCCAAACTCTATGATTTCATTAAAGAAAGTCTTCCACGCTTTATAAAAGGTTCCATTCCATTCTAAATCAAGAATTACATACTTCATTGGGTTGCTCCCATCATCCCTTGTGATCGGATATCAAAACCAGCTGTCTCTTGTGAGAAAGAAAATCCGCTGCAAGCTTCCACCCTATCCGGCATGGCTATCTCTTCTTTGATAAAACAAGAAGAAACCCTATTTTGACCGGGCCTGTTTTTTCATTCTCTGTTCCTTGCTCAAGATCATCTTACGCAGTCGGATGTTTTTGGGGGTAACCTCCACCAATTCGTCATCCGTAATAAACTCTAAGGATTGTTCCAGGCTCATAATACTGGGAGGAGTTAACTTCAACGCCTCATCCGATCCAGCGGCGCGGGTGTTCGTGACGTGTTTTTTCTTACATACGTTTACCACGATATCCTCAGATTTCGGGCTGGCCCCTACAATCATCCCCTCATACACCGGTACGCCGGGACCAATAAACAGACGTCCCCTCTCTTGGGCACCCCACAATCCGTATCCGGTGGCTTCCCCGGTTTCATGGGCGATCAAAGACCCCTGCTGGCGCTGCTGGATATCCCCTTTATAAGGTTCATATCCGTCAAATACATGGTTCATAATACCATTTCCATTGGTATCCGTCAAAAATTCCGAACGATATCCCATCAACCCGCGGGCTGGGATACGGAATTCCAAATGGGTGGTTCCGGTGTCTCGGGTGCCCATATTGATCAGTTCCGCTTTACGGGTTCCCAATTTTTCCATGATAGCCCCCACATAATTGTCAGGGACTTCAATCATCAACAGCTCGATGGGCTCACACAGTTTGCCGTCGATATTCTTCATGATCACCTGGGGCCTCGATACCTGGAATTCATAATTCTGCCGGCGCATGGTCTCAATCAAAATAGACAAATGCAGTTCTCCGCGTCCGGATACTTTAAAAGTATCTGCGGAGTCCGTCTCCTCCACTCTCATGGCCACATTGGTTTCCACTTCTTTAAACAGGCGGTCGCGGATATTTCGAGAGGTAACAAACTTTCCTTCCCTGCCGGCAAAGGGGCTGTTGTTTACCATAAACATCATGGATACGGTAGGTTCATCGATTTTCACAAAGGGAAGGGGCTCGATACAGTCAGGGGAGCAAGCCGTGTCCCCAATATTCAGATCCGCGATGCCGGACACCGCCACCAGGTCTCCCAGTTCCGCCTTTTTGGTCTCCACCCGCTTTAAGCCTTCAAACTGATAAAGCTTCGTCACCCTGGCGTTGCGGGTAGATCCATCCTGTTGGCACAGTACAATATTCTGCCCTGTGGCAACGCTTCCACGCTCCACCCGGCCAATGCCGATCCTGCCCACATAGTCGTCGTAGTCAATGTTGGAAAACAGGATTTGCAGGGGCCCGTTCATTTCGCCGGTGGGAGCGGGGACATATTTTAAAATAGCCTCAAACAATGGTGTCATGTCGGTCCCCGGCTGATCTGGATCGGTAGTGGCATATCCGTCGCGTCCAGAGGCATAAACCACCGGGAATTCCAATTGGTCATCGTCCGCCCCCAGCTCAATAAAGAGATCCAGCACCTCGTCCACAACTTCTTTTGGCCGTGCGCCGGGGCGGTCGATCTTATTGACCACCACCACGGGCTTTTTCCCCAGTCCCAACGCCTTTTTCAGCACAAAGCGGGTCTGCGGCATACATCCTTCAAAGGCGTCTACCAAGAGAAGCACCCCGTCAACCATCATTAAAATACGCTCTACCTCTCCGCCAAAGTCGGCATGGCCGGGAGTATCCACAATATTGATCTTGGTCCCTTGATACATAACCGCCGTATTTTTCGATAGGATAGTAATCCCGCGTTCCCGCTCCAGATCATTGGAATCCATGACCCGTTCCGCCACCGCTTCATTGGCGCGGAACACGCCGCTCTGGCGAAGCAATTGATCCACCAAAGTAGTTTTGCCGTGGTCAACATGAGCGATGATTGCAATATTTCTTAAATTTTCTCTCGAATCCATTTAAATACCTCTTTTTTCGCAATTTACCGATTTTTAATTATATCATATCCTCTAAAATGGAATCAATTTCTACTTTAAATTAAAATCATAAGAGAAACCTAAGAATTTATAGCTACAATGGACCCCTCTCCCACGGGCAGTACGCTATCCATACAAATTGCAATAGCCAAACAAAGGATCTCAGATTCCGGGTACAACAACTGAAGTTCATACCAATCCCCTCTCCTATCCCATTTTCTGGTGTGAATCATCACCGCTTCTTGATTTTCTCCAACCACCTCAAAATCTTTTTCCCGTATATTTCCCCGGATACTCCAATTGGCGTTCCTCACTTTCAACAGCGTGTGAAGCGTGACCGGATTTTGAAGCAGCGTTGCGCTGCGGATCTGGGAAATCTCAATGCTGTAACCCGTCAAAAAAAAGAAATTTCTTTGACGGATGGTAGAAAACATCCGGCCTTCTCCATCCTGTATTTTCAAGAGTTCCCCTGTATTCCGCCGCATGCCCAGAACGCAATATTTGGGTTCTCCCTTTTCATTAAATACCAAAAAACGTTCCTGATAATCCCCCTTACTCTGCCGGATCATCAATTTCATGTTTACACGCTCCCTGAGGAATAATTAAAAATATGATAACACTTATTTTATCTTCCTTCAACTATATGGTTTCCTGTTTCTTCCTAGAATTCCTGAGAGTTTATAAAAATAGCCCAGCTTGCTTTGAAAAAATACAAAAGGATATCGCAGCGCCATCTCTTAGCCTCCTGCAATATCCTTTGTTTTTACTTTTTTATTTATTTTTCGGCTGAAGCGCTCATCAATTGGATAGACGCTCCTGTCAAGCTGTCGTCCATAGAAAACGCTATATTTGTGGAATGATCTGCGATCCGTTCCAAATTGGTGAGCAGGTCCATGAACACAGTGCCGGAAGTCGCTGAGCAAAGCCCTTGATTCAACCGGTCAATGTGGTTGTCCCTTAACTGCCTGGTCCTTTCATCAATTCGTTCTTCGATCTGATCGATTTCTCTCCCCAGAAGTTCATCCTGGCTCCGTTTTGCAAACATTGCCATGGATTTTTGCAGGATGTCCGTCACTAAATCCCGCATTTCCTTGATTTCAGAAACCGCTCGATAACTAAGATTCGCTTTTCCATCCACCACCAATTGGGCCAGTTCCGCAATATTCTGCGCATGGTCCCCCACCCGTTCCCAATCGTTGATGACATGGTACAGCGCCCCTACAGCCACCCGGTCGGCATCTTCGATATCCAGTCCGTTAATCTTTACCAGGTATTCTGTAATTCCCCGATTGAGGAAATTAATCAATTCCTCATTTTTCTCCACCTGCCCAATCTTCTGTTCATCCCCATCCAACATGGCTTCCATAGATAATTGAAAGTTTTGCGTGGCGATAGCGCCCATGCGTTCCACTTCTTTGATTACCTGGGCTACGGCAATGGGTGGGGTGTTCAAGATCCTCGAATCCAAATAGCTTAGGCACATGCCCTGCTTTTCCTTGTCTTCTCCGGGAATGACCTTGCAGGCAATTTTTATCAGGACATTGCTCAGCGGCAATAGGATAGCTGTCGTTACAATGTTAAAAATCACATGCACAATAGAGATCTGGACTACCGGATCATTGGGAGCCAAACTCATGATAAGCTCTTCAAAGGGAAGCAGCATCGTGATCAATATAAATAAAACCGCGCCGAAAATATTAAACATCAAATGGACGATTGCCGTCCTCCGGGCTACTTTATTCGTCCCTACCGAAGACAGCAACGCCGTTACGCAGGTACCGATATTTTGTCCATAAATGATATAAATAGCGCTGGGAAGGGTGATCGCTCCCGCCGCGCCCAAAGCCTGCAACACCCCTACCGAAGCGGACGAGCTTTGAATGATAGCGGTAAAGACCAAACCCACCAAAACGCCTAACAGCGGATTTCCCAGGGATGTCATCATCCCTGTAAAGAATTCCGATTGGCTGAGCGGCTCCATCGATTCGCTCATGAGCTCCATACCCATAAACAGAATACCAAACCCGGCGATGATTTGCCCAACATGCTTATGGCTATTCTTTCTACAGAAGGATAGCAGCGCAACGCCAAGGAAAATGGCGATGGGAGCAATGGTAGAAAGTTTGAAAGCGATCAAAACGCCCGTCACCGTGGTTCCAATATTGGCCCCCATGATGACTCCTACCGCCTGCGCCAAATTCATCAATCCAGCGTTTACAAAACCTACCACCATAACTGTAGTGGCGGAAGAACTTTGGATGATCGCCGTCACCAGTAAGCCGACCAAAGCCCCCATGTACTTATTGGTGGTCAGCTTTTCCACTAAGTTCTTCAGCCTGTTGCCGGCGGCCATCTCCAAGCCTTCGCCCATCAGCTTCATGCCGAATAAGAATAACCCCAAACCTCCGCATAATCCCATGATCATACCCAGAATATCCTGGCCCATGATTTCTCCTCCAGCCTAGTAGGGCGCTATTTTTAGCGATCCCATACTCAGTTTCATTCTTTGAATTATTTCGTTGATGTTAAAATAATATTACGCTTATGTTAAGACAATGTTAAATTGAGAAATGATTCCCTAAAAACAACCAGATTCGACGTTTCGCACAATTCCACACCGATTTTCCTTTGTAAATCGCTGTAAAACAGAACGGATAATTGTTGTTTTTATTACAATTCTTTTGTCTTTCTATAAACGGCATGGGATATCAACTTTGGGAAAGTATTGTTATATTAATATATTTTTATTTTAAACTCATTTTTTTATAGTGATAACGATACCTTTTTTATTCCATCAAACAGGTATCTTAAAAGTCGATCTCCTCCGGATCCTGCGGGCTCACTTCCAGGTGCATTTCCTGGCTTTCAATAAATTCTTTTGTGGTAATTTTTTCAATAGGCATCTTCAGGTATCTTCCCTGCGCCTCAACTGCAACGGTCCCATCCTCCAATAAAATTTCTCCGGTCCCTTCAAAAATACGGTGGGTACTTTTCGTAATGCGTCCCACCACTTTTAACGGCACATCCAGCGGGACCGGCCTTCTGTACTT
>CAJFUH010000087.1 GCA_904420155.1 uncultured Clostridia bacterium | reverse complement strand
AGGCCACTTTTGAGGATTTATACGGGCCTCTGCCAAATTAACCGGGGGTGTTTAAAATGGGTATTAATTTAGGAAGCGCTGAGGGCCCTTTGAGAAATTTTCCGTCAGAGCCATCCTGGAGCTTAACAAATAACCGATCCCAAGTAAAGGATAGTGTTTACGTTAATTTTCTGATATAATAAAAAAAAAGGTGGTTTGAAAGGATATGGACACATGAAAAAGATACTTGTTGTACAAGGCGGAGGACGGCCAAAAGGAAATACGGCGCAACTGGTGGGCAGCTTTGCGAGAGGTGCAGAAGAAGCCGGACATTCTGTTGAAATCATATCTCTTATAAAGCACGAGGTGAAAGGATGCCTTGGTTGTAATGCCTGCCGCTATGGTAAGCCGTGTATCCAAAATGACGGTTTCCATGAAATCGTACCTAAAATTAAGGCCGCCGACTTAATTGTCTTTGCATCTCCATTATATTTCTGGACCATATCTGCAAGGATAAAGGCATTGATCGAGCGATTTTACTGTATTGCAGAAGAAGATCCTAACCCTCCTTTTGGAAGGTATGAAAAATATCCGGTCAAAGACTGTGCCTTATTGATGACTTCTGCGGATAACTTTTTCTGGACATTTGAGCAAGCTGTTTCTTATTATAAATTTACATTAGTGAATTATATCGGATTCCATGACAAGGGGATGCTTCTTGCCGGCGGCTGCGGCGATACCAATGGGAAGCCTCAGATTTCTAAAACAAGCTATTTAGAAAAGGCATATGAATTTGGAAAAAAAATTTATCCGGATGAAAAACGTTCTATTTTTTAGCCTCAAGGGCGGTATGTTCCTCAAAGAGGGCGGCATATCAGGCGCATGACTTTTACAGCAATGTGCAGGGTGTTCCGACCGGGAGAGAAAGAGGAATTTGACACGGCAAAAAAACAGGTCTGTATTTGCGGAGTATGAATCCACGCAAATACAGACCTGTTTTAATCTGCATACAAGATATATATAGGATGGACGGCAACCGTTAGCAAGGGACTTGTCTTTGCTATCCATCCCTTTTAGGCGATTCGATAAGCTGAAATTTAAATGCCCTTATATTCATACAAATGGTATTCCTGTTTTCCCATGTCCATGGTTTCGATAAATGGTACGCCTCCTTTATAAATCCACCGTTCCATATAGAAAGGCGTTACAGAAAACAGCCGTTCATGACTAAGCGAAGAATATCTCTCAAAAGAGCCGGGAAAACATTCTTGATAAAGCGCTGTGAAAGCGGGATAATCCAAAGGATGTCCCAATTCCCTGCATATGCCTTCTATTTGAAGATTGTCCATACACAGAGCTACATTTTTATTATTGATAAGTTGATGATATTTTCGGAATGTTTGATCCGTTTGGAAGTAAAAAACACCTTCCTTTTGAATGATACTCATCATTCTTGATGTCACCTTATCATTCAAAGAGGTGGAAAGCACCATCTTTTTTCCCTTCCCGAATTCTTCCAGTAAAGAGAAAAACTTATCCCTAAAACTATCCATGAATAATCCTCCATTTATACAACCGCACGGAATAGATCCAGGATGAGCTTCCACGTACGCGGAAATTTTTCCAGTATGGCGTTTTTGATTGCATCCGCGGGTATGTTTTGATGGATATCAAAAACGGTTTGGCCATTGGTTTGATCCCCAATTGCAATAGCCGCATTCGCATAACCCCCAGCCGCAATCCTCAATGCAATGGCAGCACCGCCAATAGAATAAACTCCTAAAGCGCAGCCGCCAATCGCCAAAATTCCTAGGGCAAGTCCGCCGATCGCTACCGTCCCTATGGAAATAGCTCCCACTGCCAATAGCAGGCCCAGCGCAAAAGCTCCAACAGAAAGCAAGCCGAAAGATAGGGCACCCAATGACAGGATTCCCATTGACACCACACCAGCCGACAGGATTCCTTTCGCAATCGTACCGACCGCAATGATTCCTCTCGCTTTGTAGAAACCATGGCCTAAATGGATATGTACCAACGGAATTCCGAAAATAGTCGTTTTACTTTTATACTCATAGTGCCACTTATAAAAATGGACTTCCACAACATCCTGCTTTTTTTCTCTGCCTGTTGCTTCCGATCCCCGCTGGTTTCCCACAAGTTCATCTATCGAAACGTCAAACAGCCTGCTCATTTGTATTAGCTTATCCATCTCAGGAGTCGTAAGCCCTAACTCCCATTTGGAAACAGTCTGGCGGGAAACGCCGATCTGGTTTCCCAGCTGCTCTTGAGACAGCCCTTGTTTCTTTCTGTAATATATGAGTTGTTCTTGAAAAGTCATTTCTGACAGCCTCCTTTTTTAGAAAAATGATAGCAGGCCGTGTCAACAATATCTACCAACCCCACTTGGAAGACTGTCAACCAAACTTAACATTTTCCAATCTCGATCCTTTTGGCGCCGTTATTTTGATATTTTTTCTTCTACAGCAAAAAAATGCTCATCCGTGAATGTAAAGTGAAAACTCCGGCACTGCTGTAAATAATACCAAATCTTCTGTACCAGTATTGACAATACTATGAGAAGAACCTTTCGGGCAATAATGGCAAACTCCGGCTGCCAATACCTCTACTTTTCCATCGCAGATTGCCTTTCCTGTACCGCTGACAACATAATTAATATCATCGCTGGTTTCATGATTATGCATACCTATAGAAGAACCGGGCGAAATTCTCGAAACCATCATCTTCCCATTTTTTTGAACAGACATTTTTGCGGATACTTCTCCCGTACCATGATTTAGATGCGGGATTGTGATCTCCTCTATTTCATCAAAGTTTATCAACATAACTAAATTCCTCCTACCTATCATGATAAAAATATCCGCGGTGCGGGAGGAAAGGAGCCCCCTCTCTTTTCCCACACAGCAGATTTTTCCTTGATTTCAGTTATTT
>CAJFUH010000086.1 GCA_904420155.1 uncultured Clostridia bacterium | reverse complement strand
TCCCCGCAGTACAGCCGCAGCCGGAGCTAATAGGTACCCCGGAAGAGGAGGAGCCGAAAAAGCCCGACGCCGGTTTATCCGCCGCATCGCCGTCCGAAGAGGAAAAGGAGGGTACGCTATACCAGGAGCCCGTAAAGCTGCTGGCCGCCAATTGTTCAGAGGTTTCCCAAGAAGAAGCGCCGGCCGCTATTCCCCATCAGGAACAGGATACGGAGCCAACCATTCCGGCCCCGGTTTCCATACAGGAGGATACGCCCCGTACTGCCGAGCCAAAAACGGATTCTGCCCCGGTTAAATCCCAGTCGGAACAGGATGCCCCTGCCTCTGTGCAGCCGGAAGCCAGGTTTTGTAAGAGATGTGGGGAGCCCCGGATTCCGGGGGCGCGTTTTTGCAAAAAATGTGGCTACAGGTTTTGAGAGAAAAAATAATGGGAATAGGTTTTGAGAGAAAATGATGAAAAACTATTTGAAACATACACTCTTGGCAGCCGCCTGTATCGTTTGCCTTACGGCATGTAGCCCGGCTGCTGAAAAAACAGAACCGTCTGTTGCGGCCAATCCTTCAACCGGGACGTCGTCCCTGTTTTCTTCCCCTGTCCAATCGGGGAGCCCGTCTTCTGGGGACGCCTCTTCTCAGCCGCTACAGGCTTCCGCCGCCCCGGAACCTGCAACCGGAAATATCACTGGAGAGCAGGCTTTGGATCTTGCGATGAAAAACGCGGGGGTTTCTGCTGTCGACGCTTACAATATTAAAGTAGAAAAGGACGGGGATAACGGCATACCAATTTATGACATTGAGTTTGAAACCCATTATGGGGATTACAATTTTGAGGTTGCCATAGAAGATGGGCGGATTGTGGGCGCCGATTATGAGGTAGACGAAGAATGGATACGCAGACTAGGTGAGAAATCCATATCCGCAGAACAGGCCAAAGATCTGATTCAAAGCAAGATCCCCGGGGTTGCTCGTGACGAAGTCCGTATCTGGGAGGAAAGGGGAGACGGCAGGATCCGGTTTGAAGGAGAAGTATATCATCAAAACATCAAATATGAGTTTGAAATAGACGCTCAAACAGGCGTAATTTTTGATTGGAACGCGGATCTCCGGATCTGATCCCCAGGGAATTGTGATACAGGAAAGGCCCTGCCTCTTCCGTTATTCTGATGAACAGGCGGCTATCGCTTTGAGGGGAGGGACGTCTTTCCTGTCGGTTCTTTCCCAGATGATGAAACACATTGCACCATAGCGCTTGTCCTTGTGCACACAGTGTAACTGTGGTAAAATATAGACAAATTCAAAAAGAAAGCCGGTGTATGGATCATGGATCAGAAAGTATGCAATGATCTGATGGAAAAGACACGTGAGTTAATCAACGCGCCGACCTGTAGCAGTGAAACAAAGGCGGCGGCCCAGCGCTGGTTGGATGCAATCGGAAGCGATGGGGAAGAAGAGGAAACCAAAAGATATATCCAGGAACTGGAAGCGGATATCATGCCCATTGATACTTTGATCAGCTTTGCCCAGTCCGAAAAGGGAGCGGAGTATTTTGGGGCGGATACCGCTGCCAATATCGCGGCGCACGCAAAGGAGATTAAGGCCGCCGGCGCGCAGTATTGTGATTGTCCCGCCTGCTCGATAGTAGCGGCGATCCTGGAAAAGAAGAATGAGATTTTGTAATTAAAATCCAAAAGGGGAAACAGGAGAAGGGGCGCTTCCGAAAACAACAGGAAGTAGTTTTTTGTTATAATACTTTTAATTTTTCAGAAAGAAAGTGATTGGGATGGGAGAAAAGTACCCGTTTCCTCTTTTGTTTTCAGGGATGATACACGGCTTGCTGGCCAATATTGCAGTGGGCCTTGCGGGGATTTGCTTTTTTATTTTCGGGTTTATTGCTTCCCTGCTGTTTTTAGAGATCCTTGGTGTTTTTATCTTTATATTCTACTTGATCATCAGCATCATCCAACCGGCCCGCTGTATTTCTAAAGTTTTAAAAACCATGAACCCATACCAGTTAGAACGACTGATGAACAACGTGTTTTATGCGCAAAGGAAAATAGGAAGGTCCGCTTACCAGAGATTTATGACGGCGGCAGAAGGCGGCAGCGTAAATTTATCCGATGGGAAAATAGATTCCGCGCCGGATGGTTCCAAAAGGCGGGGGCGCAGCGTTTCCACACACCATGAAGAACCGCCGATCCGCGGGATATCACGCGGGCGCGTCGCCTATCCGGACACAATCAGGCCCGCCATCGTAAGAGTATTTGGGATTGTTTTTTTGTTGGCGTCTATTTATTTTCTGTTCTCCGCATTTTCTATTTACTCGCAGCAACTGGAGGCCAAAGATTGGAGGATCTCTATGGCGGTTGTTACCGACGTCAGTAAACGGATAGAAAGTACAGGAGGTTATAAAAGCCACGCTAGGACTGTATATGATATTCGTTATGAGTATCATGTAAACAGAGATACTTACTCCGGAGAGATCATCGGGACCGCGTTTGGTAAGGCGGTTGGAGATTCTTTTGATGTAAAATATAACCCGGAATCTCCCGAAATTTCCACCTATATTTTAGAGCCCCAGATAGACGCTTTTATCTTCAATTTAGGGGTATCTCTACTATTTGCGTTTATTGGATTGTGGACCTCTGGTATCCTGTCCTTTTTATCGCGGCTGCGAAAACGGCAATAAGTTAGATGGACAAATAAAAAAGGAATCTTTGCCTTCCAAAAACCGG
>CAJFUH010000085.1 GCA_904420155.1 uncultured Clostridia bacterium | reverse complement strand
TTTGCGTACTTCTCTTTTTCAACCATCACTTCAACACAATCCATCTCTTTCATGCTACTTACCTCCATATGGCGTATTTAATTTCAACTTACCGTTTGGCTTTACCATCCATCCCGTCATGAACGATACTTTGCCCGTGCTCATTTAGTTTTCCTAAAGTATACTCACCAGAAAGATAGCCATCCAAAATATAAAAAACGGGACTTCCCGGTTCGGATCAAGTTATATTTTATTTTTACATTGCAATTTTCTGATTTTTACTTTTTAATGTCCATTTTATAAAAAAGAACAATCCTTGAAAAGTGGCTTATATGCTGGACTTATAACATAGAAAAGGAGGTCGAAATTTGGATGTCTCATTTTTGAGTTCCAAATTTCGACCTCTGTTGACATGTCTATGCACTATAAAAAAGATAGTTTTGCGAATTTTTGTATAGTTTTGAACTCGCACGCTGTCCTATAAAAGGTTGGTAGAGAACCAAAGCCATCACGAACGCGTTTACAAACGAAACAGGCGACGTAAGCGTGACCTTTTACGGAAAGGAGGAGCGACGGAGTGAGTGAGCGGTTATTTTTCCAAAAGAAAAATCGCCGCGAACGATATAAAGTCCGCGACGATGTGGCCCGCCCGGAGGGATTCGAACCCCCGGCCTTCAGAATCGGAATCTGCTGCGATATCCAGCTTCGCTACGGGCGGATAAAAAGATTTTCTCCTTTTGGAGCGAATCTATTATACCCTGTTTTACAAGTCTTTTCAAGCTTTTCGCATAACTTTTTTCTATTGAATGGCGGCGGGCCTATTTTTCCTTGAGAAAAAACGCAAAAAAGCGGCGCTTTTTAGTCCTCATAAATAAACGCGCGAAGTTCTTTTCTGGCCTGTTCCATATCTTCTATCACCAGTACGTTCATAGGGGTATCCTTGTAATAATACGTGGCATACCGAAACGTGCCGTCTTGGGGAAGACGGTATTCCACAACATCATATCTCATATATTCCATGGCATTGGGCAGCATCTGCGCCCGTTCCTCTTTGGTAAGGTCGGTGGTAATCATGGGCATAATCTGCTCCAGGGTAGAGGCGATCTGGGACAGGTTTGCAGACCGGAATTGTTTAATCACGGTACTTAATACGGTGCGATGGCGCTGGGTCCGTCCGAAATCATCGCCTTTTAATTTACGGGCTCTGGCGTAATCCAACGCTACCTCGCCGTCCATATGGCAGGGTCCCGGCTGAAATTCCGTGGTGAGCCTCAACGCGTTGAGATAGTCGGCCTCCGGCTGCGTAATATCAATGGTAATACCGCCTAATGTGTCAATGATTTGCGGAAACGTCTGGAAATCCACTACAGCGTATTTATCAATTTTGATCCCAAAATTCTTTTCTACAGTCTCAATGGAAAGCCGGGGCCCTCCCAATAAATAGGCCGTATTGATCCGGTATTCCCGCTTTCCCGGCACCATCACCCAAAGATCCCTCATAAAAGAGGTCATTTTCAGTTTTTTATGCTTGGTATCAATGGAAAGTAAAACCATGGCGTCGGCATTGCCATATTGCCCGCCGGTGTTGGGCCTTTGATCCGATCCATACAGCATAATGTTCATCACATGGGAATCACTGGCGAGATTTTCCGCAAAAGTGAGATCCCCACCCTCTATCCAGTCGGCTGAAGGCTCTTCCTGGATCTGGGAGATATCAGTTTCATCCAAGATGGGCATATCTTCCCGGGAAAGATGGTTGGGCGCGGACAACAGGTGGTCCACATAAGCAATCCCGCCTCCAATCAAAGCGCCTAAGCATATTACAGCAATCGCCAGCCCAACCCACAGCCAAATCCTTCTCTTCCTGGATTTTTCCTTTGTTTCCGCCATAACTTCCTCCTTGTCCCATCCCGCCTTCTTCCATAACCGTAAAAGAAAGCTGTATATATACATAGCATATCCAAAATGCGGGAGGAATACGCAGGAGAAACGCCGGAAAATATGGAAAGCAAAATAAAAAAGCTATGGGCCATAAAACCGCCATAGCTTTTCCTGTTTTGTTATCCCACGATAATTTTCCCTTCCGGAAGGATGGTCTCCAAACGTGAATTATGGTGCATGGTCAGCGCCAGCAGCAGAGAAATCGGCCCTACACGGCCGATAAACATGGTGATAATTAGGGCTATTTTGGAAACTACCGTCAGCCCCTGGGTAATCCCGGCGGTAAGCCCCACCGTACCAAACGCCGACACCGATTCAAACAAAGCGTCTAAGGCGGAAACGTTATGGGACGATTCTGCAATAGCGATCACCACAGTGGTAATGATAACCACCAACACGGATAATACTACAATGGATAACGAACGATAGACAACAGTCCGGTCCACCCGGCGCTTTTTTAGGACCGTCTCATTCTTGCCCCGTAAAACGCTGAGCACGGTGGAAATAATCACCACAAAGGTTGTGGTTTTAATACCGCCGCCGGTGGAAGAGGGCGAAGCGCCGATAAACATCAGGACAATGGTAAGCATTTTGGTGATATCCAGCTGCCGCCCTACGTCAATGGAAGCGAATCCGGCTGTCCGGGCCGTAGCGGATTGGAAAAAGGAAGCATGGAGCTTTTGAAAGAAATTCATATCCGCTAAAGTATTGTTGTATTCAAAGGTAAAGAAAAGGACCGTGCCCACCAGCAGCAAAGCTACGGTAGTCTCCAACGCCACGATCGTATGCAGCGCCAGATGCGGATGGTTCTCCACCTTTTTAAATTTTTTAGAACCCCAGGAATGAATATCCGTAATAACGATAAACCCGATACCGCCTATAATAATCAGCAAAGCGATCGTGACGCACACCAAAGGGTCATTGACAAACAGCGTCAGGCTGCTGTCAGGTTTGAGGAAGCCCAGGATATCAAATCCCGCGTTACAATAGGCCGAGATGGAAAGAAAGACGGAGATCCAAATACCCCGCACGCCAAAACTGGGAATAAATCGGATCGCCAGCAGCAAGGCCCCCACGGCCTCACAGGAGAATGTCCAGATAAGGATCGTACGGATCAAGCGCGGCGTATCCATCATACTGCCGCTGGTGTATTCCTTCACGATCTGCATATCCCGCAGGCCCAATTTCCGCCTCATAAACAGCGTAAACCCTGTGGTAAAGGTCACCAGACCCAAACCGCCCAATTGAATCAGGATCAAAATGACCCCTTGTCCGAAATAGGACCAGTGGGTCCAAGTATCATAAACGGAAAGGCCAGTGACACAAGTGCTGGAAGTCGCTGTGAAGAAAGCGTTAATCAAAGGGGTCGGCTGTAAAGCCCGGGATGAAAAAGGCAGCGTCAATAGCAGCGTGCCCATAACAATGATGATAAAAAAGCTGGAAACGATCAAACGGACTGGGGAAATATTTTTCAGCCGTTTGATCAAAGAATGTTTCTCTTCCAAAACCTATCAACCTCTTTACAACCAGAATCGAAATCCGGACTCATCTCATATTGGATCAAGGAATCCCTCTCTCATTTTTGCCTTTTTATCTTTTGTTTATGAGAGAAGAAACGTTTTATAGGATACTGCATTCCCATAAAAAAATCAAGGCGCGGCGTATTGATCCAATCAGCCATTTCTGCAACAGCATGGGCCTAAAAAGATCTTATATATCGGGCAAAAACAAAACCGACATCGTATGACGACGCCGGTTCCGCTTACCAATTTTTTTATTTTTTCTCTCCGGTATCCCCCAGCAGGTTAAACCGGAACAATTTGCTCTCGTCGCTGGGATTTTCACAGACAATATAAGCTTCTGCAATCTTTCCGCCCTCGATCAGCTGTGTCAACCCTACTAACTGGCACAGTTTGCTCTTCAGGTTCAAATGGTCTCCTTCACGGGTTACCAGATAGACATTGCCTTCGCAGCTGTCCAGCACAGACAAAAAAGAGGGTACGTCTACATTGTGCAATTCAATCATAGGACTCATAAAAATTCCTCCTTTAACGTGATATGCCACGTATGTCACGGGAACTAAGGCGGCGCCAGCATAAAGCTTGGCAGATTTATTATATATCAGGAAAACGTTGCCTGTCAATCAGGTTTGTCCGGAATAGGGAAAAGAAAATCCGTTCAAACCGGATCTGAAACATCCCTCTCAAGCCAAACGTTCGTCCAAAGTAATTTTTCCGTCATGAATGTGGATCACCCGGTCGCAGCGGCGGGCAATCCCATTGTCATGGGTAATCAAAATCACGGTACGGCCCTCCTGATTTAATTCCCTCAAAATACGGATCACTTCTTCCCCCGATTTGGAATCCAGGTTTCCTGTGGGTTCATCTGCGAAAATAATCGGAGGGCTTGCGGCAATGGCCCGCGCAATGGCTACCCTTTGCTGCTGGCCTCCGGACATTTCCGATGGGCGGTGGCGCATCCTCTTTTTTAGCCCTACGCGGCTTAAAGATTGATATACCAGCTTTTTTCGTTCCTTGCGCTCCATTTTCCGATAAATCAAAGGAAGTTCCACATTTTCTATGGCGTTGAGGCTGGAGATCAGGTTAAACCCCTGGAAGATGAATCCAATGCGCCGGTTGCGGATATCGGAAAGCCGGTTATCGCTCATGGTAGAGACGTCTACGCCGTCCAGCAGATACGTTCCCATCGTTGGGGTATCCAGACATCCCAGCAGGTTCATCAGCGTGGATTTTCCGGATCCCGACTGCCCTACAATGGATACGAATTCCCCATTGTCAATCTCCAGGCTGACGCCGTCCAAAGCATGGACCTCCGCGTCCCCTGTCCGGTAAATTTTATAAATATCCTTTAGTTCAATTAAATGCCCCATGGGAACCCACTCCTTTTAGATTCAAAAATCAAAACATAGTATACCCAAAAATTCAAAAGAACCATGACAAGAAGCGGGGATTAGGATATAATAAAAGCATCGGCAGATTCGATAACATCCGATCAAAACGGACAATAGAAAAAGCGTTCCGTCCTATAAAAATTTTTTTGAAAGTTGAGGCGGAAAAGGACCTATCAGGAGGAATGAGCATGCTGGATAAAAAATGGAAAAGCTTAAAGAGCGGTACGGATATCCGCGGCGTTGCCACAGAAGGGGTGGAAGGACAAGAGGTCAATCTCACTGACGAAGCGGTAGAACGCATTGTGCGGGGATTTGTACTGTGGCTGATGGAAAAGACCGGAAAAAGCAATCAAGAGCTGACTGTCTCTGTCGGCAGGGATTCCCGTATTTCCGGCCCGCGTATCCGCATGGTGGCGCTGCGCGGCTTGACGGAAGCCGGATGCCAAGTGATCGACTGCGGTTTGGCGTCCACCCCATCCATGTTTATGACTACCATCGATCTAAACTGTGACGGCGCGGTACAGATCACCGCCAGCCACCATCCTTATTTCCGAAACGGCTTGAAATTCTTTACCCGGGACGGCGGGCTGGAGGGCAGCGACATTGAACAATTATTGGCCTACGCCCAAAACGACCAGGCGCCGGAGACGGACCGGGTGGGAAAAGTGCGGGTTGTGCCCTATATGAAGCAGTATGCCCAGCATCTGCGGGATATGATCTGTAAGGGGGTACAGGCGGAAGATTATGAGCATCCCCTTTCCGGATTCCATATTGTGGTAGACGCCGGCAACGGCGTGGGGGGATTTTATGCACAGGGCGTATTGCAGCCACTGGGCGCCGATATTAGTGGCAGCCAGTTCTTAAATCCGGACGGGATGTTCCCCAATCATATTCCCAATCCCGAAGACGAGGAAGCCATGCGTTCTATCTGCGAAGCTACCGTAAAAGCCAAGGCCGATTTGGGCGTAATTTTTGATACCGATGTGGACCGCGGGGGCGCCGTGGACGCACAGGGCCGCGAGCTGAACCGCAACCGTCTGGTGGCGGTCGCCGCCGCCATCGCCTTAGAAGGAAATGAGGGCGGCACCATCGTTACGGATTCCATCACTTCCAGCGGGCTGAAGACTTTTATTGAAAAAGATTTAGGCGGGGTTCATCATCGGTTCCAGCGCGGCTATAAAAATGTCATCAACGAGGCGCTCCGCCTGAATAAAGAGGGCGTCAACTGTCCATTGGCCATTGAGACCTCCGGCCACGCCGCCCTGCGGGAAAATTATTTCCTGGATGACGGGGCTTACCTGGTGACGAAAATTATCATTAAGATGGCCCAACTGAAAAAGCAAGGCAAAACCCTGGAAGATCTGATCTCCAACCTCAGTGAGCCGGTGGAAAGCCGGGAAGTGCGGATGCCTATTTTAGAAGAAGATTTCCGGGCCTGCGGCCAGGCAGTGATTGATCAACTGGAGCAATATGCCGAATCGCAACCTCATTGGAACATCGCTCCCGACAACCGGGAGGGACTCCGGGTATCCTTCGACAAGGAACATGGGGATGGATGGTTTTTACTGCGGCTGAGCGTACATGATCCCATTTTGCCCCTCAATGTGGAGAGCGACAGCCAGGGAGGCGTACAAGTTATTTTACAAGAATTATATGCATTCCTAAAAAGCGCAAAGGGAATCGATATTTCCCCGGTAGAAAAGGCTTTGGCAGAATAGTCCCATACCGATATGCCGCTCGTCTGTTGGCAAAAAGATACTCATGTTTAAGGCTTCCTTCCCGTAGTAGGTAATGGAGCCGGGTTCAGAGCGTCTTCCATTTTTTTATAAAAAACTTTTTGTTGGTTTCCGTAGGGATTGTTTTGATATTTGTTGCGAATTTTTTGAAAAGGACTTTTTGTTGGTTTCCCAACCTATGGTTACCGTAGATTCTTTTTCTTCTATCTCCGCCGCTCATACCGCGGTGGCACGCCTGCGGCGGGCACAACGCGCACAGGGCTGTTCTGGGAATGTGGCGAGAGCGCCCGCGTTTTCACTGGAAAGTTTAACCCACCAGCCCAAAAGAAGGAAGCAAGAAAAGGGCCTGGGAACCGCTTGCATGTCCGCTGCGCTTCCAAAACGCGATTCCTGCTCCCTACAGAAATCTATCGCAAAAGGGATGACAATTGCGATACGGCAGGGACCTAATCATCCCTTTTGATGAGGCTTGCTGCTTCCATCTTCCCCTTGCGCTCACCCCCGCCCAAAGTTTTCTTTTGTGAAAACCTTTTCTTTCGTTTCCTTTTTGTTG
>CAJFUH010000084.1 GCA_904420155.1 uncultured Clostridia bacterium | reverse complement strand
TTATTCTTCTCTCTGCCCTCAGCCCTCTCCTTGCCTATATCAAAACTTCCTTCTCTGTTTTCCCAAAGGAGGCCCTCTGCTCTATTTAGATCAAGAAACCGGGGAAGCCGTTGCACAGTCTCCCGATATCGAAGGGACGCCCGTAGATTTTTCCGTATCCGGGGATACCGGGGCCATCCTACTTTCCTTTGCCGATGGCTATCGTATTGCCTGCGTGGACTTAAACCACCCCGAGACATTGCAGCCAACCATTGTGAGCCCTTCTTATTGCCCGCTAAACGCCGATCAAATCGCTTTGCTCTGGAAAGAGAATTTGCCCGTCAACCTCTCCACCCAGCAAGTGTATACCCAACCGGCCGATCTGGAACACTTTGCCTACCCCGCCGCTCTTTCCCAACAGGTCCTGGAAGACGGGCTGCGGGCCGTCAATTTTTACCGCTCCCTCTATGGCCTATCCCCTGTGGTCTTGGATACAGAGGGTTGTCAAAGCTTAGCTTATGGCGCCGTCCTTTCCCTTTGGGAAACAACCGACGGGGACGTCCCGGATAAGCCTGAAGATATGCCCGATTCTTTTTACGGCTCTGGCCTGCAAGCCTACCAATCCGGCGTCACCCTGCGGCAAGATACCCTGTCCCCTTATCCTGTTGCCCAGGCGGTACATACCTTGATAAAGGAAAACCCTTCATTCCGGGAATCCCTGCTTTCCCCTGATCTCGCCTCTGTCTCTTTCGGAGCCGCCACAGCGGAAGACGGCTCCACCGCCGTCATGCTCTCCAGTCATACAGAGCAACCGGGAATGATGGCCTATCCATCCGGCGGGGCGTTCCCGCAAGGGCTGGCCGCCTCTACGATTTGGAGCCTTTCCCTGGATAATTCTCTTCTGTGCGGCGTACGTGGAACGCCGACTGTCACCATTACAGATTTGGACACAGGGGTATCCTCCACCCTCACATGGGAAGATGGGCTTTCTCCCACCCAGAACGGCTTAGAATGGGATCCCCCTTCCCCTATCCCCAGTCGTTTTACCGTACAGGTTCATAACCTCTGTACAAAAGACGGTATGCCCGCGATGGTGGAATACAGCGGCTCCCTTTTTTCCATGGATCTCTCGCTTCCCGAACCGGAAGACCCGTCCGGTTCTCTGGATCCGGATAAAATCAGCAGCTCCCAGTATATCATTGACCGGGAACAAGGATGGATTTACGGGATTTCCCCCTCCACTTCTTCCGCCGCTTTCCGCGGAAACCTGACCGCTGAGGGGGAGTTGGTCCTTTTTCGGGACAACCGGCCGGTCACTTCTGGGAATGCGGGAACCGGTATGGCCATACAGCTCTTACAGGACGGAACGGTCGTAGACGAACTTACTTTAGTGATTTACGGCGATGTGTCTGGGGAAGGAAACGTCAACACCCTGGATTTCCGTACGCTGCGGGATTATCTGCTAGAAAAGGAATCATTAAACGGGCCTTTCCTGCAAGCGGCGGACGTCAATCACGACGGGCAGGTCAATACCTTGGATCTATTGGCCTTGGATAAGTTTCTTGCCGGAAGTTATGACATTTTGCAAAAATAATGGTATACTGATTTTATCCAGGAGCAAGATCGGAGGGGACGATATGGATTGTCTGATTGAACTGTATGACCATGACCAACTCAATAATTTAGTGGATATCCTGGCTTTCCGCCCACGGAAAGTAGTGTTTATCTTTGACAAACGGGAAATCAGGGATCAGGACCTCCATGCCATCAAGCTGGCCTGCCGGCAGGCCCTGCCAAACCTCCAGATCGAGGCGGTTTCCATAACCCCCGTCTCTTTAGATGAAATCACCCGCACCTGCAAACAGGTTATTCATCAAAACCCCAATTGCTATATGGATATCACGGGGGGCGGCGAATTGAACGCGATCGGGGCTTATCTGGCCTGTCGTTCCACCTTTACCCCTATTTTCAAAGTGGATATCATCAACGGCGCTTTCATCAACGTCTATGGCTGTAAATCTATGGAAAACCGGTTTTTCCTCCCCACCTTGTCCTTAGATATCTTACTGCTGGCCCACGGGGCTATTCACGGGGGGCATGGACATTCCCAGCCTTCCGATCTTTGGTTTGATCCTTTGTTTCGATTTTGCCAGCAGATCTTCCAAGACCTCAACGGCTGGAAAGACTTCTGTTTTTATCTACAGACCGGCTGCACCGCTTATCCCGCTTCCTCCCCTCTTTTCTTTTCCGCTCCCGCTCAGATTCCAGTTTCTGACGGCAACTTCGCCGGCGGGAAGGAATCGTTCTTTCAGCTTGCCAATCAGTTAAATCTGATTTCTGATTATCAAAAGGAAAAGAACTGGATCTCTTTTTCCTTTGCCAACACAGCCATCCGGCATTATCTCACCGATTATGGAACCTGTTTGGAACTATATACCTATATCAGCCTTTCCCGCTCCAATGCTTTCCACGACGTCCAAATGAGCGTTAAAATTGACTGGAATGGACAACGGAAAATCCCTGTGGAAGTCACCAACGAAATTGACGTCACCTGTTTTTATGGGATTCATCCCGTCTTTATTTCCTGCAAATTATCTGAGCCCTCTTCCGAGGCTCTCCAAGAACTGAGCATCTATAAAAGCTATTTTGGCGGAAGGCATTCCCGCTGTATCCTGGTGACCTTGGCCAATCTAAATCCGGAACGTTCCTACCCAGTTTGGCGCGCCAAAGAAATGGGAATCCATCTGATCGATGGCAATTCCATCAGACGGGGTACATTTATAAAAGATATCCTAAAAGCTTTGGAAGGCAACCAGATAGCGCTTCGGGGATAGGGAGAAACGTCTGATATCCTTAGCAAAAAGTCAAAGGTATCCGATAAAATCAATCAGCAAAACCACTGAAAGCAGGGATCTACACGGCCCCAGGGCAGTCAATCCCTGCTGATACCCCGGCGGAACAACAAGGATGCTTTACCCACACATTACGACAAAAGGCAGCCAGTAAAAAACGGCTGCCTTTCTGCTAGTAAAAATAAAGTGAAACGCCTAAGAACTTTCATAAAGAGTAGGGCCTTCCCGAACATTACAGGGATGGGAAGGAAGAGGCGCAGAAATATCCAAAGGGGATAAAATCTTAGGATAGTATAGCCAGGGCCGTACTTTCCAACCGGTATGGATAACCAAAGCGGTAATTGGTCTGAAAGATGAGGGTCCCCTCTTCTACGGGCTATTTTTACCGACGCAATGGTAAGTCCCTGTTTCACAAGCTAAGCCCTGCGAATCTTTTGGGTAAAAATGGCCGTCGTTGACAGGTGAGGGAACCTGTATAGAAGCGGGTACTCTATCAGGCTTCCCGGACGCAAAGTTTGGAAGGCCCTCTTCATTTTAATATATATAAACAGAGCCCCAAGGGAAATTCTTGGGGCTCTAGCCATATTGCTTATTTCGATAAAGCGCTTTCCTGGGAAGGAGAAGGGATATTGCTGGGAAAATAGGGTATTTTTTTCTCTATGCCGCCAGAAATTACCCAGCGCATCCTATCTACCAGCCATTTTATCCCACACCCTAAATAAAATCCCCCTGCATTGAGCAGTACATCGTCGATATCCACCATTCCGGTGTTCAAAACCCATTGGCTTGCTTCGATCACAACGCCAATCCCCAAGGCAATCAGCAGCTTTTGCCACCAGCGCATGGTAGGCTTTCCCACCGAAAGGAAAAATCCAATGGGGGTAAAGAAAAATAGATTGCCAAAGAGCAAATAAACCACATCTGAAGAGGAGGAAAAATACTGTACAATCTGGTGAAAAGGAATCAAATTGACCTCACGTGTTCCCCAAATATCAACTGGTCGGTTTAAAATAAGACAAAATAATAGAAGAATGCCATAAAATATCCCAAAGGAAATGTTTGCCCAACGGGAAAAATAGGAGAAATCCAGCCTTTTTTTCGCAGTATCCCATTCGTTCAAGGCAAAAATGCGTACCAGCAAACATATCAAAAAGGGAACCATCCAGATCAAAGCCCATATCATCCCCAAATGGTAATCCATCTGAAAAACCATAGCCCTATCCGCACCCATAGTCTCTACCCACCGGAACAGAGTACCAACCAAAAAATCCAAAATCAAAAATACAATGCCTATCAGCAAAGAAAGGCCGACGGTTTCGTAGCTTTTGAAAAAGATCAAAACCAGTATACAGATCACTCCGGCCAATCCTGCCGTATACAGTTCCTGTAGCGGAGAGTGGAAAATCTGGGCGTCCCTGGGAGCCAAATAAAACGCCACCCCGCCTGCCAGTGCGACAAAAAGTTGCGCGGTTGTCAGCCGCGAGAATACAGTGCCGCTTTTCATCGCTGATTCCTCCTATAATCCAGATAGTCCTGTAGAATGATCACTGCCGCTACGCTATCTATGGTAGATTTCCGTTTTTTCCCCCGAGTATTCGTGACATTCAGATACCCATGAGCCGTTATGGTGGTCCCCCGTTCATCACGTAAAACCACGTCCAAGCCGGACTCTTCTTGCAGCAACTGCTGAAAGTTGCGTACATTTTGGGCGCTTTCCCCCTCACTGCCGTCCATATTGCGGGGAAGCCCCAAAACGATTTGTCCCGCTTTCCTTTCCTCAGCATGCCGCGCAATTTTTTCTGCTAACCGTTGGCTGTTCCTCTCCTCTATGACACAAACGGGAGAGGCCAGTCTTTCCCCTGGATCGGATACGGCCAATCCAGTACGTACTTTCCCATAATCTACCGCAAGTATAACCATTCTTTTCTCCCCACCTACTCTCCTCTTACTGTCACGAATAGTAAAAAACTAGATAGATCAATCAAGGATCCCACCGGTTCATAAAAGCAATCCTTTCTTTTAGGGTATGCACTGTTTCCGAAAGGGGAGCGGAAATTATCCCCCAAAAGCTTAAAATATATACAGCTGCCTATGTACTAAAAAAGCAACACCCATCTCCTGGACGGGATGCTTTTTGTTTCTCTCTTTTTCCTTATTCCTGGGGTGGGATTCGTTTTGAGCGGTGCCACCAATCTTGTTTGGCGAACGTGGAAACCTCCGCGCTTAGATGGGAAGCGTCGTTTTGGATAACCACGGTAGGATGGAAGGAAGAATCAAAATCAATCACGCTGATAGCCGTATTATCGCCCCAATCCACCTCGTTAAGCTTTTCAAAAGGATATCCCAAAGCCCAGCACAATATATTCCGGATGGCACATCCATGGGAAGTGACACAGACAGTCTTTTCCACGTTTTCCTTTACAATTTCTAGGATGGCGCGCTGTACCCTCTCATATACCTGCCGCATGGGCTCCCCGCCGGCTGGGGCAAAACGGTATGGTTCGTAGTCCCAATAATAAGACTGCTGGGGATCTATGACCGGGAAATCCGCCCAGGGCTTTCCTTCCCAGCTTCCCCCTCCAATTTCCATCAATTCTTCTTTGGTATGAATAGGCAGGTGATGGAACTGATTAATGGCCTCTGCCGTTTGATAGGCGCGCTGCAACGGGCTGGAATAAATCGCGTCGATCGTCTCATTACGCAGGCGCAGAGCCAGCAGATCCAGCTGTTTTTTCCCATTTTCGCTGATAGGGGCGTCTGTATGGCCCTGGAAAACCCGTTTGACATTTCCCTGGGCTTCGCAATGGCGCACCAGAAGAATCCTGGTGACGCCTTCCGGTTTTACCATGGCTGTACACTTCCTGTCAATTGAGAAATAGAATCTATTCCCTGTTCCTCCAAATAAGCCTGTAATCCTTCCACAATTTTAATGGGGGCGTAAGGATCGGAAAACAGGACCGTCCCGATTTGGATCGCAGACGCTCCCGCCATAATCATCTCGACGGCGTCTTTCCAGGTGGAAATCCCTCCCATCCCCACAACGGGGATCTGTACAGCGCTGCTCACCTGCCACACCATGCGCACGGCTACCGGAAATACCGCAGGACCGGAAAGGCCGCCGGTATTGTTGCGGATGATAGGGCGGCGGGTGCGGATATCGATCCGCATGCCCGTCAAGGTATTGATCAGGGAAAGGGCGTCCGCGCCTTCGCTTTCCGCTGCTTTGGCAATGGATACAATATCCGCCACATTGGGAGACAGCTTGACCATCAAAGGCTTGGTGCAATGCCGACGCACCTGGCGCGTGATTTCCCCCACCGACTGGCAGGAAGTCCCAAATTGTACCCCTCCATGCTTAACATTGGGGCAGGAGATATTCATCTCAATCAGGTCTACATCGCTGTCGGACAATTTTTCCGCCATAGTGCAGTATTCCTCCGGCGTATTGCCGGCGATATTGGCGATGACCGCTGTTCCCTGCTGTTTCAGCCAGGGCAGGTCCTGCCGGATAAAATGGTCGACCCCCGGGTTTTGCAGGCCCACGGCATTCAGCATACCGGACGGTGTTTCCGCAATGCGGGGAGGCGGATTTCCCAACCGTTCCTCCAGGGTAATTCCCTTGCAGGAAATGCCTCCCAGTTTGGACAGCGGATAAAACTCCGCGTATTCATGTCCAAACCCAAAGGTTCCCGACGCGGTAATCACCGGGTTATGCAGCGTAACCCCTGCAATATTTACTGATAAATCTGTCATCCCCACACCACTTCCTTTGCATCAAATACCGGTCCATCCTTACAGACATGGAGGAACTGTTCCTTTCCATGTACCTTGATTTTGCAGGCGCACACCAAACAGGCCCCTACCCCGCATCCCATACGCTCTTCCAAAGAGACCTGGCAGGGAATCCCTTTTTCCTGGGCGGATACGGATACAGCTTTCAGCATCGGGGTGGGCCCACAGGCGTATACGACGTCCGCCGGCTGCTGTAAAACGTCCTGCAAACAGGCGGTAACAAAACCGTGGACCCCATAACTGCCGTCGTCGGTGGCCACAATCACCTGACATCCCGCATCACGGAAATCCTGTTCCAAAATGACGGCGTCTTTGTTCCGGAATCCCAGGATTACCGTGGCGTTTTTCCCATAGCGGCGCGCGGCGTACAGCAGGGGAGGAACCCCAATACCGCCTCCTACAAACACCGCTTTTTCATCAGGAGAACCCAAGGAAAATCCATGCCCTAAAGGGGCCAGGATATCCAATGTTTCCCCCGGGTTGGTCCGGGACAAAACCTCTGTGCCTTCCCCTCTCACCTCAAACACCAGCCGAAGGGCTTTTCGGCCGGCATCCACATCGCAAATGGAAATAGGGCGTCTCAAGGTTTTTCCAGGTACCAGCAGATGGGCAAACTGTCCCGGCTGCGCGCTCTGGGCAAACAGCTCATTTTCCACCCAAAAATCGAAGATACCGGGCGCCAGCTCTTTTTTTTCTAACAGCCTGCACAGCTGTGTATCAAATTTCATGCTCTTTCCCCCAATGATCTTTCTTTGTTACTATTATTCTACCTTCTTTCCTGATTACAGACAAGGGGAATTGCCATTTTTCTTCTTCCAAAAGCAAACTTCATCCTAGAATTCCCTTGTATGAAGGATAGGAAAAACTTTACGACCCCTAGGAAAAGGAGAATGATATCGAAAAGCACAGTACATAGAAAACCATTAAAAATTGGGAACAGATGAGGTCATACATAGAAAAAATTACTTCATAAAATATTCGGGGATTGTATGGGCCGTTATCTTTGCTCTTATGATGGGAAAAATCGTAAATCTCTGTAATCAAAAGATTACCGATTATCCCATATATCTCCCGGCTCAAGCCTGAGAACCATGTATAAATGATCGGGAAAATTCAGAAAAAATTTCCCATATGGATCGTATAAAAACAAGGGTAGGAGCAAACGCTTCTACCCTTGTCTATTTATCATATTGTTATGGATCTAAAACGGCCTAGCCTGTCACAGCTGTTCTACGCATAATAGTCGGACAGATCTTCCGGTGTATCGATAAATGCTTTCGCGGAGTTTTCGTCCACTGAACCCAGCTTGGCATATCTGTTGATCTGTGCACCAAAATTGTTCCTGTACTTTGCTTATAGTACATTTCCTTTTTCTCCTTTGTAAGTAGTTAGAATAAAGTATTCTTCTACCCGTAGAGAGAAATAAGTAAGAATCTGCACGTTTGGGTGCAAGAAAAATCAAAAAATTTCAAAATCAGCAATTTGCATAAAAAATGGGTGAGTCCTATTAAGGACTCACCCATGGTCCGAGTGGCGAGAATCGAACTCACGGCCTCTTGAACCCCATTCAAGCGCGCTACCAAGCTGCGCCACACCCGGAAATGTCAACGTCGATTATTATATCAGGTTATTTTGTAAAATGCAAGCATTTTTTATTTTTTTCTTAATTTATTTTCCCAGCTATAATACAAAGCTTTACTTCCCAATCTGATTTCCATTCCCGGGGTCTATTTTTGATAACCGATGAATAAATGGCGTATCCCTCGTAAAATCAGCTGTTTTTTACCATATCGCCCAATAAATAAAAGACAGCGTTTAACCCTTTTGCAGGCTAAGCGCTGTCTTATTTCTTAAGTTATGATTAAAATCTCTTTCTGGCTACATAGGTGGTATGCAGGATCTCGTGGGCTTTGTGGCTTCCGGGTTTCTCCAGATATTCGGCATACAGTTTTTGAATCGCCGGATTGTCATGGGATTTTCTCAGCGGCAGGTTCTTGTCCTCATCATAAAGGGCTTTTGCGCGCATGGCTTTCAGATCGGTAAAGTTGCGCACGCTGGCGGGCTGGATGGGCTGGCCGCCGCCGTTGACACAGCCGCCGGGGCAGCACATTACCTCAACAAATTGATAATTAGCCTCCCCGCTCTTGATCTTCTTCAAAAGTTCGTCGGCATTTTTCAGCCCGCTGACTACCGCGACATGGACGTCCATTCCCGCCACTTTATAAGTGGCTTCCTTATATCCCTGTGTGCCGCGTATCTCATGATATTCGATGGAATCCAGAGATTTTCCTTCCAGGGTATCTGCGGCGGTACGGAGGGCCGCTTCCATGACGCCGCCGGTCGCGCCGAAAATTACGCCCGCGCCGGTAGCCTCGCCCAACAGCGGATCAAATTCTTCGTCCGGCAACAGGGTAAAGTTGATATGGGCACGGTTGATCAAACGGGCCAGCTCACGCGTTGTCAGAGCAATATCCACATCCGGAACCCCGGCGGCGGACTGGTCGTCCCGTTCCACTTCAAACTTTTTGGCGGTGCAAGGCATGATGCTGACCACCACGATATCTTTGGGGTCGATACCATTCCTTTCCGCATACCAGGTTTTGATAATAGCGCCGGTCATCTGCTGCGGGGATTTACAGGAGGACAGATGGGGCAGCAGTTCCGGATAATAATGTTCACAGAATTTGACCCATCCGGGAGAGCAGGAGGTAATCATGGGCAAAACGCCGCCGTTTTGTACTCTCTCGATGAATTCGTTGGCCTCTTCCATGATGGTCAGGTCTGCGCCGAAATCGGTGTCAAACACCTTGTCAAATCCCAAACGGCGCAAAGCGGCTACCATTTTCCCTTCTACATTGGTGCCGATGGGCATCCCAAAGGCTTCGCCCAATGTGGCGCGGATGGAAGGAGCCGTATGTACGATGACATGCTTAGAGGGATCGTTTAACGCAGCAATCACTTCTTCACACTGGTCGCGCTCGGTCAGCGCTCCGGTGGGACAATTGACGATACATTGGCCGCAGGACACGCAAGCCACGTCTCCCAGCTGTTTCTCAAAAGCGCAAGCGATATGGGTATCAAATCCACGGCCATTGGGGCCGATCACCGCAACTTTTTGCTGCTCACAGGCCGCCACGCAGCGGCGGCATAAGATGCACTTGTTGTTATCCCGCACCAAATGCAGGGTGGTCTCGTCTTTTTCATAGCGGGGGGTGCTCCCCTCATAGCGGTGCACGTCGTCCACCCCATAGTCGTTGCACAGCTTTTGCAGTTCGCAGCTGCCGCTGCGGACGCAGGACAGGCAGCTTTTATCGTGGGTGGAAAGGATCAACTCCAGCGTGGTCTTTCTGGCTTTCTGGATCTTCGGGGTATTGGTGAACACTTCCATCCCCTCGTTGACCGGATAAACACAGGCGGTCACCAGGGAACGGGCCCCTTTTACTTCTACCACACAGATACGGCAGGCGCCGATCTCGTTGATTTCCTTCATATAGCACAGGGTCGGAATCTCAATTCCGGCGTATCTGGCAGCCTCCAAAATGGTGGAACCCTGAGGCACCGACAGGGGCATGCCGTTTATCTTGATATTAACCATTTCCATTGTAGGCACACTCCTTCCTTATTCCTTGATGATGGCGTCAAACTTACATTTCTCCATGCAAGCGCCGCACTTGATACATTTGGAGGTATCAATCGTGTGCGGGTTCTTGACCGTACCGGAGATAGCGCCAACCGGGCATACGCGCGAGCAGGCGGTACAACCGCGGCACTTATCGGCAACAATCACATAGCGCAGCAGGGACTTACATACGCCGGCAGGGCAGCGGTGTTCCTTGACGTGCGCTTCATATTCATCGCGGAAGAAACGAAGGGTGGATAATACTGGGTTGGGGGCGGTTTGTCCCAAACCGCAAAGGGCGTTATCCTTTATGTAGTAACACAATTCTTCCAATCGATCGATATCTTCCATGGTGCCCTCGCCCTTGGTGATCTTATCCAGGATCTCCAACAGGCGCTTGGTACCGATACGGCAGGGGGTGCACTTTCCGCAGGATTCATCCACGGTAAACTCCAGGAAGAACTTTGCGATATCCACCATACAGGTGGTTTCGTCCATAACGATCAAGCCGCCGGATCCCATCATGGAACCGATTTCCAACAGGTTGTCATAATCAATCTTGATATCCAGGTGGGAAGCCGGGATGCATCCGCCGGAAGGACCGCCGGTCTGGGCCGCCTTAAACTTTTTGCCGTTGGGGATGCCGCCGCCGATTTCCTCCACGATTTCCCGCAGGGTGGTACCCATGGGGACTTCCACTAACCCGGTGTGTTTGATCTTTCCGCCTAAAGCAAATACCTTGGTACCGGCGGATTTCTCGGTACCCATGGAGCGGAACCAATCGGCCCCCTTCAAAATAATCTGGGCGATATTCGCATAGGTCTCTACATTATTCAAAATAGTGGGTTTGCCAAACAGGCCCTTCACCGCCGGATACGGGGGACGGGGATGGGGCTCGCCGCGCTTTCCTTCAATAGAGGTCATCAGCGCGGTTTCTTCGCCGCATACAAAAGCGCCGGCTCCCAGACGCAAACCGATATCGAAATCAAAACCGGAGTTGAAAATATTTTTGCCCAGCAGGCCGTATTCATGGGCCTGGTCCAGGGCGATCTGCAAGCGTTTTACCGCGATGGGATACTCGGCGCGCACATAGATATATCCCTGGTTGGCCCCGATGGCGTAACCCGCGATGGCCATAGCCTCCAACACCGCGTGGGGATCGCCTTCCAGAACGGAACGGTCCATGAAAGCGCCGGGATCGCCTTCGTCGGCGTTGCAGCACACATATTTTTGATCCGCTTTGTTGGCAGCCGCCATAGCCCACTTGCGTCCGGTGGGGAATCCCGCGCCGCCGCGCCCGCGCAGGCCGGAATCCAATACCACCTTGATGACTTCATCCGGGGTCATCTCCGTGACCACTTTGCCCAGGGCGGCATATCCGTCCATTGCGATATATTCGTCAATGGCTTCCGGATTGATCACGCCGCAATTACGCAAAGCCACCCGGCGCTGTTTCTCATAAAAGGGCGTGTGGTTCAAAGATTTGATGGTATCTTCCGCCACAGTCTCCTGATACAGCAGACGGGTGACAATCCTACCTTTGAGCAGATGCTCTTCCACGATCTCGGGGATATCCTCCACCTTGACCATGCTATAAAAACAGCCTTCGGGATAGACAATCATAATCGGACCCAGGGCGCACAGGCCAAAACAACCGGTACGCACCACGTTGACTTCTTTTTCCAATCCCTTTGCCGCAATTTGTTTCTTTAATTCCTCAATAATCTGTTCGCTGTGAGAGGAGGTACAACCGGTACCGCCGCACACCAGCACGTTGGAACGATACAATTCTGCTTCCTCCTTTGCTTATGAATTGGCTCCGATGGTGAATTCCGTCACCACATTTCCATTCACAATATGGTCGTTGACTACGCGTACAGCCTTTTCCGGCGTCATTTTTACATAAGTCACCTTTTCCTGGTTGGGCATAATCACTTCCACCACCGGTTCATACTGGCAGATGCCGATACAGCCAGTCTGAGTAATGGTCACATTTTTCAGCTCCCTCTTAGCCACTTCGTCCACAAAGGCGTTCAAAACAGGACGGGCCCCCGCGGCGATACCGCAGGTAGCCATACCTACCAATACACGAACCGCGTTGCTTTTTTCTTCGCGGATATTTACTTGACTGCGGGCTCTATCCCGGATAGCCTGCAATTCTGCTAACGATTTCATCTTTCCGTTGCACCTCCGAATAGTAATTGCGTATTTTCTTTTAAGTACTCTTCAATCCATTGGGTAACCTCATTGGTATCCAATGGAACGTCCTCCCCCAGCACGGCCCGTAGTTCCCGGGTATCCAGCGTAAACGACTGCCCGTCTTTCTCCCTCCGGAAAATAAAATCCCGGTCCGGATTACATTTGATCAGCAATCCAACCGTTGCATTGATGTCTCCCAACGGGATCATATCCACGCTGGAAGGTACAAACTGTGCTTTTACCGTGGTCCCTACCCCAGGAGATGATTGGATGGAAAATTCCCCTCCGGTCATTTCCGCTTCCATTTTAAACAGCGGAACCCCCAGCCCCACCTTGCGGGTGGTGCGGGTGGTGTAAAAGGGATCGATCACATGGGACACCTGCTCCGCAGTCATTCCCTTTCCGTCGTCTGTAACGACAATGGCGAGCCGGTCCGCCTTTTGATCTTCCAACACAGAGATTTCCACCAGGCCGGCTCCGGCGGAGAGGGAGTTCTGAACAATGTCCATGACATTGAGCGATAGCTCTCTCATACCATACTAATCCTGATATTTGGCTAAAATGCCGGGAATATCGTCCGGGGTCAGACGTCCGTAAACATCGTCGTTTACCGTGAGTACGGGAGCCAGGCCGCATGCGCCGATACAACGGCAGGCAGTAAGGGAAAAGCGGCCGTCCGCAGTGCACTCCTCCGGTTGAATGCCCAGCTGGGAAGTGAGCTCCTCAACCAAAGCCCCCGCGCCTTTTACATAACAGGCGGTTCCCAGACAGACGGAAATATTATACTTTCCTTTCGGGGTCAAAGAAAACTGGGAATAGAAGGTCGCCACGCCAAACACCTCTTCGAGAGAAATCCCCAGCTTGTCTGCGACGATCTGCTGCACTTCGATAGGCAGATATCCGTAAACCTCTTGTGCTTCTTGCAGGATAGGCATAACAGCGCCTTTGTCACTCTTATGTTTTTCAATAATAGCTAATAGTTGTTCTTCCTGCTCTTTTGTTCCATGGAATGGAATGTTGCTGATTCGCTTTTGCATATGTATCCTCCTTGCGGATTGTCTTAGAAATGGATGTCCATCAATAGAAAAAAGACGTAAAAATGGATCGTCTACAATCGCAACAAACAAAATTATATACGATTCTTGACAAAAAATCCATAAATCCTACAAACACCGATGAGAGAAAAACGCCAGAAATAATTAGCCAAATATAACAATCTTTTGTTTTTACATTTTATGGAATAAAAATAGCCAACTATTCCTCAAAAAGGCATATTTTCCTTATTTGTGTAAAACAAATAAAAATATTACACAGTCATTATACATCACCTTTTTTATCTTTGCAATACAAACATTTTTATTTTTTATTTTATATTGTTTTCATGTTTTTTCCATAAAATTGTACTGTGCTTGTCCATTTTGGTAACAGTGTCTATCAGTTTATGTATGGGGGCAAATCATGTTTTTTTCTTTTTCAATAGGAAAAAACTGATTCTATATTTTTGCAAAAAACGCCTTTTTGTTTCTGGAAATCCATCGCACACCAATCCAAATGGAATCTTTTTATGCAATTTGTAAAATTGCAGGGGAAAGACTTTTTTCTTATTTTTTTATCACTATTTGCACAAAAAAGCCGCCGTTCCTTATCATAGGAACAACGGTCTCTTCGTTATGTATCCGCCCTTCCCCAAGGCGGGGTAATTTCTCCCCGGATAGCCTGAATCAGGCATTCCGCCGTCGGATCCGGTAGGTCGATCCAGGGCCCGGCCTGTGGCATATGTTCCAGATAATGGGCGTCGGAATTCTGCAACAGGATCATGCCGGATAACGCCGGATGTTGTCTTTTTAGTTCTTCCACATTCCCCCGGGCCGTGATTTCCGCGGCACGGAAGCCCGCTTCCGGGGGAATCGCCCCCAGGGAGCTGAACAGGCTGTAAGAATCCTTGTCAATATGGGCGGGAAACGCCCCTCCTCCATACTGCCGTACCAGATCCACCACATGGCTGGCGCTGATGTCGGCGGCTCCTATCAGCAAACGTCCTTCCCGTCCAATCTCTTCGTCCTGGGCGTTGAGGATCACTTGCTCCCCAAAGATTTCCGGACGGTTGGAAAGAAGAGGGCTATGTTTCTCTACATACGCTCCAAATTCCTCCGCCGCCTCTACCGTGGGAAACAGGCATACCACATGGGCTTCCTCGCTGGTACAAACCTCCATGCCCGGGACTACCACAATCCCCGCCTCCTTTCCCACTTCTACCGCCGCCCGGCAATTTTTACAGCAGTTATGGTCGGTGAGGGCGATCATCTGTATTCCGTTCAGCATGGACATATGCACTAAGTTATTGGGGGTCATATCCATATCCCCGCAGGGGGAGAGACAGGAATGCAAATGCAGGTCGTAATGAAGTTTCATGGCAGTAGGCGAGAAAGCGCCAGGGCCAGCTGATAGCTATTCTGTTCGCTTCCCAACACAGCTACCCCCTGCTGGTCCGCCTTTTGCCGGGCGTCGTCATCCAGCCATGCATTCTCCGCCAAAATAATACAGGCTGCATCGGTTAGCACCGCCACGCCGATGGCGTTTAGGTTGCCCATCACCGTAATCCAGGCGTCCCCTTCCTGGGCCCTCCCCATCACCCAGCTCAGCAGATCCCCTATATAGCACCCTGCGACCTCTTTTTCCATCCCATCCTTACCGGCCAGCTGTTTCAAAGAAAGCCGTTGGGCCATTTCCTGTACCGTCATACACTTTCCTCCTTTGCATCAAAAGCCTGTATCCGCCTCACGACGGCTCTACAGGCCCTTAAATCTTCCTATTTTTTCTCCTTTTTCTCCCCATGGGATGGAGGCACAAAACCTCCAATGGAAGAAAGGGTATTGGCCAGATTTTGAATCTGTTCCCGCATCACGAAAATACAGTCGCTCTTCCGGGCGACCCCCTTTACCACATCCTCCGCCAAAGCCCGGCAAGAGGGGGCCCCGCAGGAGCCGCAGTCCAAGCCCGGCAATTCCCCGCAGATCGTATCAATTTCCTCCATCATGCGCATAGCCTCCTCCAGATTGGAGGACAGCTTGAGCACTGGGGCGAACTCCAATTCCTCCTCCCACCGCATGGACGGGGGCACTTCCCCGGGCAAATGATTTTGAGAAACCGGCAAATACTTACGCAGGCGCTGGATACGCGCTTTTGCCACATAAGCGTTCTCCACCACCAGGACGCCCCCCACGCATCCGCCGGAACAGGCGTTGAGTTCGATAAAGTCCAACTCTCGGATCCTCTCGTCTTCCAGTTCCTCCAGCACCCGGATGACATTTTCAATTCCGTCCGCCGCCAAATATTTCTCATCCAGCAGCGCGGCGGATTCCCCTCCGCTGCCTGCCCAGCTCACCCCGATGACGCCCGACTGGGAAATGGGCTCTATCTCCGTAAGCTTATCCATACAGTGGGATAAACGGGGGAAAATTTCACTGATGGCTATAGCGCCGTCCAGGTTGGATTTTTGATTGCCAATGGGGACCTTGATATCGGTGACCTTTGCGGGGCACGGGGTGATAAAAAACGCCCCGATTTCCGATAGGGGCAGCCCCGTCTTTTGGGCCGCCTCCCGTTTGGCGATCCAGGCGGCGATCTCCATAGGCGCGTTAAGCGGCAGCACATGGTCGCATAAATCCGGGAATCGCACCCGGATCATCCGGACCACCGCCGGGCAAGCGGAACTGATCACCGGCTTTTTCAGCACGCCGGCGTTCATCAGCTTACGGGTGGCGTCGCTGACCAGTTCCGCTCCACGGGATACCTCAAACACGTCGTCAAACCCCAGCTGTTTGATCCCTGTGAGCACGATATCAATATCATCCAGGTTATTAAACTGTCCAAACAGAGAAGGGGCGGGAAGCGCTATCTTATACTTCCAGTTTTCAATAATGGACAACGGGTCGCTTTTCGCCTTTTTGGCATGGTGTGGGCATACGCGAATGCATTCTCCGCAGTCAATACAGCGCTCGGAAATGATCTTTGCTTTTCCTTCCCGCACACGGATGGCCTCCGTGGGGCATCGCTTAATACAATTGGTACATCCCAAGCATTTGTCGGCGTCCAGTGTTACAGAATGAAAGAACCTATCCATTGCCTTCACCTCAAATGCTATGTACTATTCTTTTACATGGATTGACAGATACATATTGGTGCCTTTGCCAATCTCCGTGTCAATCCGCATTTGATCCGAATATTTTTTAATGTTGGGCAGCCCCATGCCCGCGCCGAAACCCAGGGAACGCACGTTGTCCGGCGCGGTGGAATACCCTTCCTGCATAGCCTTTTCCACATCCGGGATGCCCGGCCCGGTATCCTTCATCTCGATATCTACCCGGTCCGGATAGATCTCTACGTCCGCCACCCCTCCATTGGCATGGATAACCATATTGATTTCCGCCTCGTACATAGCGATAGAGACCCGGCGGATCGCGTCGGGATTATAGCCCAATTGTTTTAATTTTCTCTTCACACCGGTAGACGCTTCCCCTGCCCTGGTAAAATCGTCCCCCGGCACATCATAATGTAAATGAATACTGCTCATTCGTTTTCACAGCCTCCCCGCAATCCGTTCAAATACAGCTTGCCGCAGGCAGTAAACAGGCGAAAACGAGTTTTCAATAGGGTAATCCCCATCTCTTGGGCCAATTCTACCACTGATTCATCCGGCACCTTGCCTCTGACAAACACAATGCAGCGCATATCCATCATTTCGGCGGTACGCACTACCTGGGGGTTGAGCAATCCCGTAAGCAATACCGATTGGTCTTTGACGAACGCCAACACATCGCTCATCATATCGCTGCCGCAGGCGGTTTTTACCTCCACATCCAGGTCCGCCGCGGTGATGATATCCGCCTCCAATATATCGATGATATCTCTGACAAGCATCTGATCTTCCTCCTGGCTCAAAAATTTTCCCTATTTGGTTGGTATATTAAAATATATTATACCATAATATGATATAATATCAATTCTATTTTGTACAATTAAACAAAATTCCTCTTTTTTGGTTTCATCCCCTCTTTTTTTAATCAGATAACCGGGTTTGTTTATTTTATCCTTAAAAAGTGATCTTGTCCGACGAGTTTTATAAAATATACATTGACTTGATTGGCGGGAAACACTATAATAGTTTTGTACCTGTTTTTTTGGGGGCAGTATTCCTGTTTTCCAAAAGGTAGAAATAAGATTGGGTGGGGCTTTCCGGCGCCGCATGTTTTGCGCCGGAAAGCTGTCACGCCATATCTTTATTGGAGGGTTATTAATGAAACGTGTCTACAATTTTTCCGCTGGTCCATCCATGCTGCCGGAATCGGTTCTTAGAACTGCCGCCGATGAAATGCTCGACTATCAGGGCAGCGGCCAATCTGTCATGGAGATGTCCCACCGCTCTAAGGTATACGAGGGTATCATCCAAGGGGCAGAAAGCCTGCTGCGCGAAGTGATGAACATTCCCGACAATTATAAGGTGCTTTTCCTGCAAGGGGGCGCTTCTTCCCAATTTGCTATGGTTCCCCTCAACCTGATGAATGGTTCCGGCAAAGCCGATTATGTGCTCACCGGCCAATGGGCTACCAAAGCCTATAAAGAAGCCGCCCGTTATGGAGAGGTCAATGTCGTGGCTTCTTCCAAGGATAAGACGTTTACCTATATTCCTAAGCTGGATCCCAGCACTTTTACCAAGGACGCCGATTATTTCCATATCTGCCTGAACAACACCATCTACGGCACGAAATATCATGAGTTGCCGGAAACCGGCGATGTGCCGTTGGTGGCGGACGTCTCTTCCTGCATCCTTTCCGAGCCGATCGACGTCTCCAAATTTGGCCTGTTGTATGCCGGCGCTCAGAAGAACATGGGCCCCGCCGGTCTGACGGTTGTCGTTATCCGTGAAGACCTGATCGGCCATGCCCGCGACATCACCCCCACGATGTTCAATTATCAGATCCACGCCGACAACGGCTCTATGTTTAATACCCCGCCCTGCTATTCCATTTATATCTGCAAACTGGTTCTTGAGTGGATTAAAAATGAGATCGGCGGATTGGAAAAGATGAAGGAGCGCAACGAGGCCAAAGCCGCCCTGCTGTATCAGTTCCTGGATCAATCCAAGCTGTTCAAGGGTACTGTCGTCCCGGAGGACCGTTCCTTGATGAACATCCCCTTTATCACCGGAGATCAAGAGATGGACGCCAAATTCGTAAAGGCCGCCACCGAAAATGGCTTTGTGAACCTGAAGGGCCACCGCACCGTAGGCGGTATGCGCGCTTCCATCTACAACGCCATGCCCATGGAAGGCGTGGAAAAACTGGTTGCCTTTATGAAGAAATTTGAAGAGGAAAACGCATAATCGGAATTCCTGACAGAATTTATTTTGAAGAACAGAGGGTTGGGCCGCTGCCCGCCCTCTCTCCTATTTTTGATAGAAGGTGTGATAATCATGTATCAGATTTTAACATTGAACAAGATTTCCAAGACCGGTTTGCAGAGGCTGGGCGAGGGTTACACTTGTTCCGATTCCGTAGAAAACCCGGACGCCGTCCTGGTTCGCTCCGCTTCCATGCACGATATGGAAATGCCCAAGAGCCTGCTGGCCATCGCCAGGGCGGGCGCCGGCGTTAACAATATCCCAGTGGACAAATGCGCGGAGGAAGGCATTGTGGTGTTTAATACCCCTGGCGCCAACGCCAATGCGGTAAAAGAACTGGTGATCGCCGGACTGCTGATCTCTTCCCGTAAGGTCCCCGCCGGCATCGAGTGGGCCAAGACCCTCAAGGGCAATGGCGCGGAAGTCACTAAGATGGTGGAAAAAGGCAAGAGTTCCTTTGTAGGCCCGGAAATCAAAGGCAAGACCCTGGGCGTAATCGGTTTGGGCGCTATCGGTATCCTGGTAGCCAACGCCGCCAGCGCCCTGGGCATGAAGGTGTACGGATACGATCCCTTCCTGTCGGTAGACGCCGCATGGGGGCTGTCCGCCAATATTAAGCATTCCCTGTCCCTGGACGATATCTATGCCAACTGCGACTATATCACCGTCCATGTCCCGCTGACCCCGGAAACCAAGCAGATGATCAACGCGGACAGCATCGCCAAAATGAAAGACGGCGTGCGCATCCTCAACTATTCCAGAGCGGACCTGGTAAACGCCGCTGATGTGGTTTCCGCTGTCCAAAGCGGAAAGGTTGCCGCTTATGTCACCGATTTTCCCACCGATGAGGTATTGGGTGTGGAAAATATCATCGCCATCCCCCATCTGGGCGCATCTACCCCGGAGTCGGAGGATAATTGCGCCTGTATGGCTGCCGATCAGGTAAAGGATTATCTGGAAAACGGCAATATTGTCAACTCCGTGAATATGCCGGCCGTCTCCATGGCGCGCAGCGGCGACGCCCGTGTATGCGTCATTCATAAGAACGTCCCCAGCATTATCACAAACATCACCGGCGTATTGTCCGATAATGGGGTGAATATTGAAAATATGCAGAGCAAATCCAGAAAGGATTACGCTTATACCATCCTGGATATCGTGGGATCTTCCCCGGACGCCGCCTTGCATGGATTGACCTCCATCGACGGCATTATCCGTGTTCGGGTGATTAAATAAGAAAGCTTTTTCTTACGATATAAGCTTCCAAAGCAAAAGGCCGCATGTTAAGTCACATGCGGCCTTTTGTATTTTCTCTTTTGATCCAAAAAACGTTATCCCAGAGATCTTGCAACTGGAAATATGGGAAGCGTGAGGATTATTTTAGCCAGAAATTCAAAACTGGTTATAGGACACCAATTCTTCCATTGGCCTAAATTCCCAATGACCGGGAAAGGGGGTTGCGTCCGGCGCAGGGTAGCCCATCACCAGCAGGGCAACTGGTTCTATGTTGTCGGGAATAGCAAACTCTTTCTCAATAGCCGCTGGATCAAAATGCATGACCCACGTGGTCCCCACCCCCAAAGCCGCGGCTTCCAGCATCATATGGGTGGCCACAATACTGGCGTCTATATCGCCGCTGGCTTTCCCGTCATAGCTTCTCTGCCAGCATTCGTCCTTTGCATAACAGACCAGCAGGGCGGCCGGCGCGTCAAAGTGACACTTTGTGCATCTTCTGAGCTTTTCCAAGCTTTCCTCCTGATTGATGATCAAAATCCGCTGGGGCTGGCGGTTACAAGCTGTAGGCGCTAAGTACCCTGCCCGCAGGATTTGATCAAGCGTATCTTGATTAATAGCCTGGCGTGTAAATTTCCTCACGGAATAACGTTTCTCCGCCAATGTCAAAAAATCCATATATTCTCTCTCCTATCTAGCCTATTTGTAAAGCGTCAAAAATTTATCCCTTTAAGACAGAACGGCCCCCGGGAACCCTATCTTTCCCAGGGGCCTAGTCTGCCGTTTCCTATTAGCCTACCACTACTTTACCCTTGATAATCACCATCTGAATATCATTGTTTTGATCCAGTACAACAATATCCGCAAGTTTCCCTTCTTTGATGCTGCCGGTGATATGATCCACTTTCAGCTGGCGGGCCGGATTGATGGTGGCGGATTTCACGGCCTGACGGAATGGGATCCCAAAAGCCAGAAGATTTTTAAACTCTTCATGCAGGTTGCTGGTGGAAGCCGCAATGGTGCCGTCCTCCAAAAGAGCTTTGCCATTTCGTACAAATACCGGCTGGCCGCCCAGCTCATATTCCCCGTCCGGGCACCCCGCCGCCTTCAGGCTATCGCTTATCACAATGGTACGGTCTTCCCCTAACATCTTAAATGCAATGCGCAGCACCACAGGGCTGATGTGGAAACCGTCGCAGATCAGCTCCGCGCGCACTTTGTCGTCGTCCATCACCGCCCCTACGACGCCTGGAGCCCGATGGGTTAAGCCGGACATGGCGTTAAACATATGGGTCACCTGGGAGATCCCCATATCAAACCCATGTTTGGCCTGCTCATAATTTGCCGCCGTATGGGCAAGAGAAATCGCGCAAAGAGGGCACACCTGCCGGATGAATTCATCCGCTCCCTCTGTCTCCGCCGCAATATCTACCAGTTTGATAATTCCGCCGCATCCGTCAAACAGGCGCTTGAATTCCTCCGGATCGGGATTGCGCACATATGCGGCGTTCTGGGCTCCCTTTTTGCTCATGGCAATATAAGGGCCTTCCATATTGACGCCCTGGGGATACGCGCCGCTTACTCCGTGCTCCATGCAATGCTTGACGTTGGCCAAAATCTTGGATAGCTGATCCTCCGGCAAGGTCATCGTGGTGGGGCAGAAGGACGTGACCCCATGTTTCGCCAAATGGACGGACATCCCTTCGATGGCCTCCGGCGTAGCGTCCCCTGTATCATGTCCGGCGCAGCCATGGATATGTTGATCGATAAAACCCGGAATAATCGTACATCCGGTCAAATCGTATACCTGATCGTCTTGCACTGTACCTTGAGGTGCCACTTTTATAATATTTTCCCCTTGAATTTGAACCTCCGCGTCTACGATATCAAACTGATCGTTGACCACTTTTGCATTTTTTAACAGCATATCGGTTTCCTCCCGTTCTTCTTTGTCAGAAAGATATAGATGCTTTTATTTTATCCGGAAACCGTCTAAAAAACCGGGTTCCGGATTTCGTCAAAAAGCACCGTTTGTTCTATTTTTATTATAAAACACTTCCCCCTTTTCAACAAGGGGATACCCAAAGAAATCCAAGAAAAATTCCATAAGAATTTTACAGACAAAAAGGGTTAAGAGAAACTCTCTTAACCCTTTGAATTATCCGACCTGTCTATATTGCATAGTGTGCTAAACGCACGGCGCTAATTCAAATATATCGCGCAGACTTTCGTTTGTCTGTCGGGATAACTTGTGTTTATATTACAACATATTTTATAATTTGTCAAGGTATTTTATAAAAAATTTCTTGTAATTTGCCGCCAAGTTTCTCCTTGACAAATCAAAGATCCATATTTCCTATTTTCTTATCCTTATATTTTTGACCGAACCGGGATATCCCCGGGCGCTGACACATAAAAATAGAATCATATGTTTCTATTTGGATCTTCCCTATGTATCGTTGTTATTTCTTATTCTCTATGTTATAATAAAAGACAAAGATCAGGTGGCAAAGGAGCGTTTTCTGTGAAATTTTTCCCTCATTGTCTGATATGGATTCGTTCCGAACACCGAAAGTATTGGATAGGGGCCGGCTTATTGGTACTGGTCCTTTTGGCGGTCCTCATATCCTGTCTGAGCTTTTGCCATCGGGAATCTTCCGTGACCCCGGAACGTCCCTATGTGGACCAAGTGGACGGCATTCCCCTCTATACCCAATGGATCCCGGAAGATTCCGGAGGTCGCCCCGGTATCCAGCGCACGATCCGCTATGTAGTGATCCATGAAACAGGAAATACCTCTCCCGGGGCAGATGCCCAAGCCCACAGCGCCTATCTAATGGACGAAGGGGACGGCTCCACTTCTTGGCACTACACAGTGGATGATAAAGAAATCTATCATCATGTCCCCGACCAGGAGGTAGCCTGGCACGCAGGGGATAAAACCAAGGAAGGCGGCGGGAATCTCAACGGGATCGGTGTAGAGCTGTGCGTCAATGAGGACGGCGACTTTGAAAAGACCTTTCAAAACGGCGCTAAACTGGCCGCCTATTTGCTCCATTCCTATGGGCTTTCCATCGACGCGGTGAAACAGCATAACGACTTCAATGGGAAAAATTGCCCGCAAACCATCCGGGAAACAGACAGATGGCAGGAATTTTTAAACGCCGTCCAAGAAAATCTAAAACAATACGAATGATAGGGAGGCCAGCCATATGAAAAAGCCCCTTTACGCTTTCCTGCTGATGGGGAATGATTATCAGCCGGAAACCCACCACGCCGAATTTGAAACAGACCGGATGGTTACAAAAATTATTACGGTATCAGATTTTGCCCAAGCCCGCCGTGTGCTTTTGGATCTGGAACAGGAAGGGGCCGGGGCGGTAGAATTATGCGGCGCTTTTGGTCCGGAAGCTGCGGAAGCTTTGATTCAGGAAACCGGGAACCGTATCGCCATCGGATATGTCACCCATTTTCCAAAACAGGACAACCTGTTTGACGCTTTTTGGGGATCTCCTCATTCTCAACAATCCAATCCATAATAACAAGGGACTGATTTTTCTATGAAACACAGCAGTCTTTTCCAAAAAATACAACTCAGTCATCTTAATATTGAACAGAAAATAGGCAATTCCTTTCTTCAGATAAAACCCGGTACGCTGTGTATTTTTGATGAAGATACGCCTTCCAATTCCCGCCATTATCACCATTGCTTTGAACTATGTATTGTTACTGACGGGTTGGGATATTTCTGGCATGGGGAAGAACAATACGAGGTGAAAAAAGGGGATGTGTTTATCGCCGACCCTGATATTCTCCATGAGATCGCCATTGCCCAAGAAAAAGACGGCATCCGAGACCACCGCTTAGACGTATATTATTTCTCCATTTCCATCCATGTGGGCGATTTTTCCCACACGGAATGCCCGGAAGAAAAGATTCTCAAACAATTCCTTAAAAATCACGACCTTGTGCGGTCGGTACAGAACAAATTGATTACCCATCTTTATTTTATTTACGAATATTCCCGTTTAAAAAATCGGGTTCCTTCCGTGTTGGATCAGTGTATTATCAATGTGGTGATGGACAGCCTTGTTTCTCTCACCCATACCCACCAGTTATCCGATGAAAATATGGCTCCGTCCAATATCATAGACGAAGCCCTTCTATATATCGCACGCCATCTTCATGAAAAAATCACACTGGAAATGGTGGCCAATCACGCCAATACTTCCAAACGGAATTTACAGCTGCTGTTTAAGCAGCATATGAATTCCACTGTGACCGACTATATCAACCATCGGAGGATGAGCGTTGCTTCCAGTTACCTGCGGATGAATTTCCGGGTGGGGGACATCGGGCCCAAAGTTGGGATCGAGGATCCCGCCCAATTCTGCCGGGTGTTTAAAAAATATTACGGTATGTCCCCCAAGAAATATCAAATGACCTATGCGGCCGACGGCATGACCTTTGCCGCCGACTTCAAATAGCAAACTGATCCAGCCAATGTCCCGCAGCTCCCAACAAGGCGCTGCGGGATAAATTTTTAGAGCAAATAACAGGCGGCAGGTGATCCAACGGCAATTCTTCCTGCAACGCCCCTTCAAAAAAGGAAACTGCCTGCGAAATACCTCCCCCCAGCAATAACACGTCGGGCTGAAAACTCAGTACAAACGGCCGGATCGCCTGTCCCAATACGCTTCCATAATCCTGGAATACTTCTTCCGCCTCTCCATTTCCATTGCTTGCCTCCCGAAACAGTCCTTTCCCATCCAGATCCAATCCTTTTTCCTTGGCACACTGCAAAAGATAACGACGGGAAATATAATCATCCACTTTGCTATCCCGGAAGGGCTGATCAAAAATCATTCCGTTGGCGGGAACCCCATCCTTTCCCTGAACTAACTTTCCGTGTTCTAAGAACGCGGAACCGCACCCCGTTCCCAGTGTCAAACAAAATACGCGGGGGTACCGCGCCGCCGCCCCATAACGCGCTTCCCCCAGGGCAAACGCCCAGGCGTCGTTGACAAAAGAAAAGGGAATCTCTTCCCAGGCAGTATTTCCCCGCCCTTTTAATCTCTCTTTCATGGCTGGGACCAGGGGCATGCCATAAATGGCCTCAAATTTTCCCAACCCTTTCATATAACTGATTCCCTTCGCATCGTCGAAAGGGCCTGGAAATCCAAATGCAACGCCGTCCACCTTCTCCGCAAAAGAGGCAACTTTTTCTATCATCCCTGTCAGGGCCTCCAGGATACGGTCAGCTTCCTGTTCCGCATGGGAGGGGCGTGCCAACAAACTATCTTCTATGAGGGAAATCCCTTGATCGGTACTGCGTACCAACCCCGCCTTGATGGATGTTCCCCCTACGTCCAATGCTACGATTCTTTGTTCCATATCTTCTCTCCTATTATCTAATGACGCATTCCATTCCTGTGGGAACGCGTTGTGAATAGTTCAAGAGGGCGCTGTCTTAGCGCCCTCTCTCTTTTTATCACCATCTATTTTTCCTTTATGTCCGGACAAAGGCCTTGATGGTGGCCATGGATTCCCCTTCTTTTGCCGGACGGATCCGGTAAGCCCCCACATCCGCCGGTATGATAAAGGTTTCCGCATAGTGTACGGTAAACGGTTCAAACGCTCCCGTTGGGCTCTCTACAATCGCAGAAGAACCTTCTACCAAATTGAGCACATTGACCCCTCCATGGGTATCGTGGTCAACCGGCTTGGTAAACCAATGCCTGCGGGTCTCGATGAACTCCCTTTCGTGGAGCCCCGTGCGCTCCTCACGGTAGCCATCCCCTTGGGAGATCTCCTCTACCCGGTCGACGAGATTTTTACGCACCCAATCGGTGTCTCTTCCCCAGTCAATGACCTGTTCCCCATGCTCGATATGGATCGGGCGGGGTTTTCCGTCCAGGCCCAAGCGGCCCCAATCCCAAAGTTTAAACGTAAAGATATACGGGGTGGCACTGATCTCCAGTACCATGGCGTTCCTGCCGGAACAATGGACTGTACCCGCAGGAATCAGGAAATGGTCGTGTTTTTTCGCTTTCCACTGATTGATAAATCGCTCTGCCTCAAAGGGGTGTTCCCCCGATTGCGCCTCATACAGGTTATCCACCATTTCCTGAGGGTTAATCCCCTCCTTTAGTCCCAAATAAACCACGGCATCTTCTTCGGCGTCCAACAAATAATAGCTTTCATCCTGGGTGTAATGCATGCCAAAGGTCTGCTGGATATATTCGGTGACAGGATGTACCTGTAAGCTGAGATTCTGCCCATCCATGGTATCCAAAAAGTCAAACCGGATGGGGAATTCCGTCCCGAACCGCGCATAAACCTTCTCCCCCAACAAAGCCAACGCCTGGCAAAATACCAGATTGATAGAGGGGATCTCAATCACCGTATCCCCGTATTTCAATCCCAGGCTGTTTTCCTCCGGGACGCAGTCAAAACACCAGGCATAGTTCGGCCGGTCGTCTTCCAGGGAGCAAACTTCTTTCATCCATTGACCGCCCCATACGCCGGGATCAAAATAGGGGATGACGCGGAACGGCTGTTTCGCCACCTGGCGGAGCCCCTCCAGATGCGCTTTCCCCGTCACCATCTTGGGCTGACCCGGTTTTGTGGTATCCAGCAAATAATCCATCCGGGAAAACAATTTGGTTTTATGGCGATCCAATACCCTCCAATCAATAAAGAATGACCGCTTATATTTTCTCGTAAATTCTTCCTGGTAATTGCTGGCCCTGAGATTGGCCACTTCTCCCCGCTTCATCCTGGTTTGGAGTTCCCAACGGGGCATATCCGCGTAAATCAAAACATCCGGTTCGCAGAGCAGGCTGGCTCCCGCGCCTATGACCACAATCAGCCCTTCCGGAATCTGTTCCACTTTCTTTTGGGCCTCTTCTATAGAAGCCGGCGTAAAGAACTCGGAAAGCTTCCGGCATGTCATCACGCCAAAAACACGGTCATCTGTAATATTTCTCTCCAACATAGCAAAAATCTCGTCTTCCGGCTTCATAAAGGATTCCGCCTGTATAATCTCTGCCGGACATAATGGGGAGAGCAGTTCCAACACTTCTTTTCGATTCACCCCTTGATAGCAGTCCACACAGAGGACCACTTTTTTCTTTTCCGGCAGTCTACCGGAAATCTCTTTCCGAATGCATTCCTCCCCAGCAAAACACTGGTCGTCGCAACCCTTGACGGTTACATAAGGGTTTTTATCATAATTTTTATATCCGTGAACCATTTTGTCGTCTCCCTTCCCGTAA
>CAJFUH010000083.1 GCA_904420155.1 uncultured Clostridia bacterium | reverse complement strand
TTGCTCAAGCTTTTTCAAAAGCTTGCGGGGTGGAGGGGCGGAGCCCTTCCTCGCCCATCGCAATGGGCGAAATCCTCAAGATTCCCAGAAGCTCAGGAGGGGAGGGAAAACCGTCCGGTGGACGGTTTTCCCGTGGGGAACCCTAGCGAGGGGTTCCCCATCCTCCCCCGGCCTGTGTCATTTGCTAAGGGAAACCCTTTTCCGCAGACTATAAGATTCCCCATAGCCCTTTTAAAAGGCTATGGGGAATGTCATTTTTATACATAACGAATATTATCCATGCCGGAGATAGCCAAAAAACAAAGCCAACCCTGGAAAGGGCGGCTTTCATTTAAGAACGGTGGAAAACTTTTTCCCTTCTGAAGCGGGACCTTATTTACAGTAGTGTTCAATATAATTGTCAATAGCCTTTGTGATTACGTCCACAGCGTCTTGAGGGCCCTGCACCTCGTCCACAGCGGTTTCCTTATGTTCCAGGGACTTATACACGGAGAAGAAATGCCCCATCTCATCAAAGATGTGTTTGGGCAGTTGGGAAATATCCGTATATACATTGTAGGTGGGATCGTCAAAAGGAATGGCGATGATTTTTTCATCCCCCCTGCCGTTGTCAATCATCTTCATCATACCAATGGGATAACAGCGCACCAGCGTGAGCGGTTCCAGGGATTCGGAACAGAGGAGCAGCACGTCGAGAGGATCCCCGTCGTCCCCCAGGGTGCGGGGGATAAAACCATAATTGGCAGGATAATGGGTAGAGGTATATAAGATCCGGTCCAGAATAATCAGGCCGGTTTCCTTATCCAGCTCATATTTCTTTTTGCTCCCTTTTGGAATTTCTATCACCGCGATAAAGTCGCTGGGGGAAATTCGTTTCGGGCTAATGTCATGCCAAATGTTCATATAGGGACTCCTCTCTGAAATAGAAAATAAACGGGATAAAGCAATCTCTGTGGTGTCAAAAGAAAAAGAGGACGGCGCTGTTGTTTATTGGAAACAGCCGTCAATGATCTTTTTTGCATTTTCGTTATCGCCGGAAAGGCACAGCACCACATAGTTGCCCTTGGCGACCACCACAGGGTTTTCCAGCTTAGGCATTTCCTCTGGGTTATAGTCCACAAAGCTTTCTTTTTGGTTTTCAATACGGGTATTGACAGCGTCCTGGATCTTTTTCGCGGCGTCGGCGTCCTTGCCCTGCCATACGGAAATTTCTTCTGCGGTGGCTCCGGTTCCCACATACAGGCTGACAGCCTCCACGTCGTCCGCAGTCAAATCATACAGCTTGAGGGCGGCGTCCTGGTCCATTTTGGTAAGCTGATCCTGGAAAGAAACCTCTTGGGCCAGCTTGTCGGCGGTCTGCTGGACGTCCAGCGCGGCCGGTTGGGAGGAGGAACAGCCGGCGGCTACCAGCACGACCATGAGAAGAGTAAGCAGGATAGAAAATTTTTTCATCATAAAACAATCCTTTCTTTTTTCTTATCTTTGATATCTTTATAGGGAATCCCGGATATAATCCACCCAGCGTTGGCAGTAGGTGATATTGGGGTGGATGCCGTCCGTAGACGCTTCCTCCGGAAGATTCCCCTGGCTGTCCTGCAAGGCGGATGCAACGTCCAGATACGTCACCCCTTTTTCCTGGGCCAGCTCTTTGAGCAGTTCATTGTATTCCCGGATGCGGGGATTGTTGACGTTATTCCGGTTTTTCTGGGAAGCATCCGCGGAAACCGGCAGCAGGGACTGGATGTAAATATCCGCGTCGGGCAGCCGGGAACGGACTTCATCGATCAGCTTGCCATAATCCTCCTGGAACACGCTGGGATATTCCCATCCCAGCTCATTGAGGCCGAACATGAGGAATACCTTATCGTAGGACTTGCCGTTCAGTTCGTCGATGACCGGAACGTCCCCTTTGACGGTGGACTTTGTCATTACGCTGGTCACGGTTAGTCCTGTACGGGCGAAAAAGTCCGCGTTGGGCACAATATTATAGGTATTCAGATCATCGATGACCGAATTGCCCACAAACACGGTATTGTCGAACACGCTGTAATCGGTACTGCTGGAAGAGGAAGAGGTATCCTGTGAAGAGGGTTCCGGCTCCTCGGAAGAAGGGGGGACGGAAGAGCTGTCTTCCGTCGTCACGCTTTCCAGCTGATCGGAACTGGAAAGGACAGGGGGATCGGAAACAGATGATACTTGATCCTGAGGCTGTTTTCCAAAAAGATGGACTACTAAAAAAATACAGCCGGCCACAACCAGACATCCCAATAGGATGACGGCGGACCGGAAAGCGATCATCCTGGTTCTGCGCGGCAACCGGCGCCGGCGATGCACCCGATATGGTTTATAGCTCACAAAAAATCCCCGCTCCCTTCTCGTCCGTATAAAAACTAGGAAAACCCTTTTACCTGCATGGGAATCGGCACGATCCCCTCATTTTTTACAACAAGTTAATGCTACTAGCAAGAGGGCGGGAAGTCAAGTATTACGGGGTTTCTTTTGGCAAACTGTAATGATTTGTAACCTTTTTACCACCTCAGACTGCCCCTGATTTTTTGTGCTTGTTTTGACAGAAGAATCAGCCATGCCCGAAATTGCGGTTGGGCCAGGTAGGCGTTGGGAAGATGGTTTCTGTACGGCGCCGCTGCGCCATAGGGAGAAAAGGAGGGACAAACGGGGAATTTGATAGAATCATGAAACTTATACACAAAAAAGATCATATAATTGTTATTTAAATTATATCATTTGTGGTAACGGTAATTGAATTTAAGAGATAGATATGGTAAAATAAGGAATGAGAAATCGGAAAGTCCTTTGCGACAGGAAGGGATTTTTCTGTATTCCCTCAAAAACAGGGCGCCGCTTATTTTGACCCTTTTTCCGTGGGAACGTCCGTAGGGAAAAGCTTTTGATCCGGCGAATTCGGGAATGAGAAGGATTTGTCAGGAAAAACGGGACGGTTTCAAAGATGGGAAACCAGCCAAAACAGGCGGAGTCCAGACCAAGAATGAGTATATGTGAAAGGATGAGTCCCATGTCTGCCAAGGAATTATATGATCTATGGAGGAAAAAGGCCACGGGAGATGCCGATCTGGTGAAAGAGCTGGAAAGCATTGAAGGCCAGGAGGAGGAAATTTACGACCGGTTCTATCGTGAATTGGAGTTCGGAACCGCCGGACTGCGGGGAGTCATCGGAGCCGGCACCAACCGGATGAATATCTATACGGTCCGTCAAACCACCCAGGGATTGGCGAATTACCTGAAATCCCGCGGGGATCATCCTGCCGTGGCCATCGCCCACGATTCCCGGATCAAGGCCCGTTTATTCGCTGAGGAATCGGCTCGGGTATTGGCGGCCAACGGTGTCAAAGCTTATCTCACCAAGGAATTAGAGCCCACGCCTTTGCTGTCGTTTGCCGTCAGGGAATTATCCTGCCAGTCAGGCATCATGATCACTGCCAGCCACAACCCGGCCAAATATAATGGATACAAATGCTATGGCCCGGACGGCTGCCAGATGACGGATGTAGCCGCCGGCGAAGTGTATGCAGAAATCCAAAAAGTGGACATCTTTGAGGGTGTAAAACTGATGGATTTCCAGCAGGCGGTAGATAATGGGATGATCTGTTATATTGAGGACGACCTGCTGGAAAACTATCTGGACCATGTACAGGAACAGAGCATCAATCCCGGGGTATGCAAGGACGCCGGCCTCAAAGTGGTATACACGCCCCTCAACGGCGCGGGAAATAAGCTGGTCCGCAAGATTTTGCAGCGCATCGGCGTGACGGACGTCACCGTAGTCCCGGAACAGGAAAATCCCGACGGGAATTTCCCCACCTGCCCTTATCCCAATCCGGAATTCCGGGAGGCGTTGGAATTGTCCCTGCGCCTGGCCGATCAGGTAAAACCGGACTTGGTGCTGGCCACAGACCCGGACAGCGACCGTGTGGGGATCGCCGTCAAAGAAGGGGATTCCTACCGCCTGATGACCGGCAACGAAACCGGCATCATGCTGATCCATTACATTTTGTCCTGCCGTAAGGCGTCGGGCACTTTGCCGGAGCGTCCCGTGGCGGTAAAAACCATCGTCACCAGCGAAATGGTGGCCCGCATCGCGGAGAAATACGGGTGCGAGCTCCGGAATGTGCTGACCGGGTTTAAATATATCGGGGAACAGATCCTGAATCTGGAAAAAGACGGCGAGGCCAACCGGTATGTGTTCGGCTTTGAGGAAAGCTACGGCTATCTGGCGGGCACCTATGTCCGGGATAAGGACGCCGTGGTGGCTTCTATGCTGATCTGTGAAATGGCGGCCTATTACCGTAAACAAGGGAAATCCCTGAGCGACGTCATTTCCGAACTGTATGCCGAATATGGATACTATCAGAATACCACCCTGAATTTCGCCTTTGAAGGGGCGGCCGGCATGGAGAAAATGAAGCAGGTTATGGAAGGCCTGCGGAAGAATCCCCCGGCTTCCATTGCAGGGCGCAAAGTAGTGCGCACCGCGGATTATTTGCAGTCCAAGGCGGTGGATTTGGTGAACGGGGCCGAGGAGGCCATCAATCTTCCCAAATCCAATGTACTGTCTTATTTCTTAGAGGGTGGAGCGGCAGCTATTGTGCGGCCCTCTGGGACCGAACCTAAAATTAAAGTGTACGTCACCAGCGTAGGCAAGGATCAAGAAGATGCGGCGGCCATTACCAAACAATTGGCGGATGAAATGAGCAAAATGGTTCAGGCGTAAAAAGTTTTAGATAAGGCGGCGGAGAAAAGGTTTCCTTTTCTCCGCCGCTTCTTTTTGTCGAAAAAGGAAATTCCCCTTAGCAGGTGTACAAGTGGGCGGAAGATGGGGAACCCTAGCGAGGGGTTCCCCACGGCCAAACAATCCACCGGATTGTTTGGCCTCCCCTCCTGAGCTTCTGGAATGCTTGGGTGTTTCGTCCTCTGCGGAGGACGACCAAAGGCGCTGCCTTTGGAATCCGCCGCCTTTGAAAAGGTGGACGAAAC
>CAJFUH010000082.1 GCA_904420155.1 uncultured Clostridia bacterium | reverse complement strand
TTATTATCCCTCAGATAAGACAGGAGGAAAAACAATCATGAAGAAAGTGTTGACCATAGCGGGATCGGATTGCAGCGGCGGCGCTGGAATCCAGGCCGACCTCAAAACTATGACGGCCCATAAAGTTTACGGCATGAGCGTTATTACCGCTCTGACCGCCCAGAATACCACTGGCGTTTATGGGGTGCTGGAAACTTCCCCAGAATTTGTGGCACAACAGATTGACTGCGTGATGTCCGATATCTTTCCAGATGCCATCAAGATCGGTATGGTATCCTCCTCTAAGATTATCCATGTCATTGCGGAAAAACTGCGGGAATACCCGGTAAAAAATGTGGTGGTAGATCCGGTGATGGTTTCTACCAGCGGAAGCAAGCTGCTTAGCGACGACGCCGTAGAAGCGCTTACAAAAGAACTGCTTCCGCTTGCAGATGTGCTGACCCCCAATATCCCAGAGGCAGAAGTGCTCAGCGGCATTTCGATTACCAATAGGGAGGAGATGGTCCAGGCGGCGGAGACGCTTGCTCAACAATTTAGAGGGGATATCCTCATCAAAGGCGGACATTTGGAAAGTTCTGCCGACGACCTTTTATACCAACGGGGCGGCCGGCCGGTGTGGTATCCCGCTGAACGGGTAAATAATCCTAACACCCACGGAACGGGATGCACCCTTTCTTCAGCAATTGCTTGCGGATTGGCCCAGGGGCTTACCAAAAGAGAAAGCGTAGAACAAGCAAAACAATATATTATAACAGCGCTGAAAGCTCAGCTCAATTTAGGAAAAGGCAGCGGCCCATTAAACCACTGCTGTATTTTGTAAAAAGAAACGGCGGTCATATAATAGAAGGGAGTCTCTATACAACGGATAATTGTATGGAGGCTCCCTTTTTGGCTTTTATATTTGGATCTGCGAATGGTATCATTCTTGATCTCTTTGACGGGACGATGCTGTGTTACTAAGAAACAACGAGAAAATACTGTTCGATAAGCTGGGAGGGGAGATAAGACATAGGAAGCTGGCTGTCCCGTATACAAAGATAAAGGGTAGAATTTTCTATATAATATTTCCCGCTGAAATATTGCATAGGGAGGGTTACAGGGATAGGATCGTCTTGTGTTCCAGAATGGGAGGGATCAATCGACGCCCATAAACTGGTTGCGATATCGGGCGCCCAGCCTACCTGTGAAATATGGGTCTGTAAACACTTATACATAATTCCATTATAGTTGCAACGACTACCCTGTGGGTAAGAAATGCCGGGTTCCCATTGGAGAAAAAGGGAAGGGACCTTTACAGCCTGATCATCAGGAAGAGCCTGTGCAGTCTGTACCATTAGAACACGGGCCTGTCTGGCGCGCTCTGGACCCTCCATATTAGATTGGCACGCTAGTAAAGCATCAAAAGTACTGGTCTCTAAGGCGTTTAACCTCTCTTCATAATTTTGATTCTTTGCCTGTTGCGCTTCCTTGAGCAGGGTCCAGTCCTGTACAGCCGTTGCCTGGATTGTCGGATACGGCTCTCCGTCGGCCCCAGCGACCGTGAGAGTTGTGGCCCCTTTGCAGGAACTTAAATTAATGGGAGAGATCTCTATAGACTGTGTCTCAACGGTGGGATACCATACCGTCACGGTGCGGCCCGCTTCCTTTTCTGAGGATAACCAGTTTTTGAATTTATTCTCTTTTTGGGTATTGCTGTCGCTTTCTGTGATGCCTAAAAGGTCGTTGGGTACAGCAATAAAGGTAGAGTTATACATCCAGATATCGCCGGGGACAAGAGAAGATACGCTCTTAGCCTTTTGAAAATGGGTACACAGGATGTCTTTGTCTACAAATTGGGTATCCTGTCCTGAAAGAGCGCTATAGAAGACCGTCCCTCCGGAGGAAACTTTTCCGCTTTTAAGCCACCCTTCCGTTCCATTCAGTTCTAATTCTTTCCATACCGTTTTCCCTGTTCCGCTGAGTAGATTGATATCGTCTTCTGGACCCATCAGAGGGCGGGAGAGGAGAACGGTTTGGGACTCAGCTTCCGATATGGAGACGGTAAGTGTTCCATTGCTTCCCGTAAATATGGGAGTGACCGGGGCTTCTGGGGTAGGAGTACCCTCTTGATGATGTGCGCCGTAGATAGTACAGTTCCTGAGAGGAAAGGAAGCGCAGTTGGGAAAAGAAATCTGCCCCTCCCCGGAAACGGTGACTGTGGGGAGAAGTTCATAAAGATTGCTGGCGGTCTGCTGAGATTTTTCGGCAGAAATTTGTGCTTGCCCGGCCTGCTGTGTGGCAAGCTCCACTTGCTCCTTAGCGGCGGCAACTTGATTTGCGCCTTCTTCCTGTATGGTGGATATCTGGGCGGTACCCTCTTTTTCTAATGTCTCAATGGCGTCCGAAAGGATGTCAGAAATAAACGTTTCTGCCACTTCTTGTACATGATCCAGCGTATTTTCCGCCTGGCTTTCCAGATTGTCCATACGGGCCTGATAATCCTGTAGTACGGAAGGGAGAAATCCAGAGATAGGATCGTCTACATTAAGGGATTCTTGTACAATAATATGGGAAGTATTGGTAAGCCATACTACTTCCCGCTCTAGATTTTCTGCCAATAGTTGAAAAGGGTGGTTCCCTTCTACAGAAGTTGTACGGGTTCCAATATCCCATTGTACGTTGATGGTGTCGTCCTTCACGGTAAATGGTACGGGAATTTTGTCGTATCCCTGTCCGTCCACAATAGAAATAAAGAATTTACAGGAGGAAAGGTCAATTCCTCCGTCTGTTTTTGGAAGAGAAAATGTTACTAAGTTCACGTGGCTGCTGCCCTGCTGCAAAAAGATTTTGTTGATGATTTTTCGGTCCACGACTGAAAACGTCAAAAAAACCGCCTCCGTTTAAAAGATTAGGAAGACGATGTTGATAGATATCGTCTTCCTATGAAACATAACATGGGAGGACAGTCAATTAATAGCAAGTACTTTCTTTTCAGATGTAATCGGCAAAGAAAAAAGTGTTTTCCTTATGGAAAAGCTAAATTTAGCGTGCTATCATAAAGTGAGAAAGAGAATCAGAAGGGAAAAGACATATGGATTTATGGAAACAAATCTGTAGACAGTGGAATCTGGGAGAGCTTCACATGCAGCCTTATCCCCTTTCCGGGGGATTCTTACATAAAATGTATGGATTATCCACCGATACCGGGAAGTATGCAGTCAAATTACTCAACCCACATATTATGCAGCGGCCTAAAGCCATAGATAACTACCGTAGGGCAGAAGTGCTGGAAGAGATATTAGAAGAGCGGGGAATTCCGGTTTTGACTGCAAAAAAGCTACATGGAAATAAAATGCAACAAGTTGATGGACAGTATTACTATTTATTTCCCTGGTATCCGGGCCGCGTTCTAAAAGAGGAGGAGGTCCAAAAATTCCATTGCGGGAAGATCGGAGAAACCTTGGCGAGAATTCATCAGATTGATTATCGAGATACGGCAAGCATTCCTCAACCGCTGCATATCGACTGGAATTTTTATATGGTTCAAATAGAGAAAAAAGACAAATATTTATATACACTTCTACAAGATAGTTTGGGATACTTGACTGAATTTCAAAAAAGAGGGAATGATGCTCGGCGCAAGTTGCCGAGCATATCGGCCATTTGCCACAACGATATGGATTGTAAAAACGTCTTATGGGTTGGCAAGGAGTTCCGTATCATCGATTTGGAATGTTTATCCTACGCAAATCCCTATCTGGAAATTTATGAACAGGCTTTATGTTGGTCGGGCTTTGATCAGTGTTCTATAGATTTTGAACGGTTTCGGCAAGTGCTCTCTGCCTACCAAGAGGCAGGCGGAACCATACCGGTGGAGAGTGTTATACTGTATGACAGCAACTACGGCCGGTTAGAATGGTTATCGTACAATTTGAAAAGGGCGCTGGGGATAGACTGTGAACCAGAGGAAGAAAAATTAGGGATTTCTGAAGCGAATAAAACCATACGCCAGTTACTTTATTATCGGGATCTACGACGTCCCCTGATACATATTTTAACAGAACAGACAAAGCATCAATGAACAGTTACAGCCGAGATCCTTTCCCAATTAAGAACAGAATAATAGAATCATAAAAATCATCCTGATGCCCAAGAATGAAGAATACCCGCGGATGAACGATTGCCCGTTTTATCTCCTTCACATTCAGGAGATAAAACGGGCAGTCAAATAATGTAATATAATATGCTTAGCTTTTTTTATCTATGGCATTGATAGACAGAAGGAGCGTTTTTTCCCGTTCTTCTTTAATTTGTGATAAGGTTTCAAAAATGTCCTCTTTTTCTGATTCTGAGAAAAAAGACAACATATCAATATGTCGTTGTACCTGATGGATTCGGTAATCCTGTAGCAACGCCCGGCCGGTGTCGGTCAGAGAAACTAGCCGTTGGGTTTTGTCTTTGGGGGAAGGAACACTCCATATATATCCCTCTTCTTCCAGATTTTTAAGAATCTCCTCCAAATAGGAATAACGCATCATCAGCTCTTTTACTATATCATACTCAAAAACAATTCCTTTTTCTTCCAGAAAGAGTAAACAGCGATACCGTGTGACCAAAGGGATAAAATGGAGGTCCCTTTCATCCCCACAGTAAATCTCCACCCGGTTCAAACTAAAGAAAAGTTTCATAATATCGTCGTCACTTGGTCTCAAACAGATAGCCTCTTTTCTTTTTTGCATCGTAAGGATATCAAATATTTCGAGTTTCGATCAATATTATAGGCATAGGAAGAAAACTTTGTCAAGGGAATAGAATCATATGATATTAATTACAAATCTATTTGAATTTATTTTAAGAGTGGAAAGGACTAATCTAATTTTAGAAAATGGTTGATATCCTCTTTTTAGAACCAGTAAAACTGATCTTCTATACAATTTTTGACTAAAATATTTACAGTTTATATAGAAATATGTTAAAATGCTCTTATCGCCCTATTGCGAGAATAATTATCCTGAAAATAGGTTTACCCAAGGGCCGATTTTTCTCTGAGTGAATGGAAGAAGGCGGTCTGGGTGGACAGCATATCGCTATTGGTTCTTCCAAGTGTTAAAAAGAACAACATAGCGAGAGTACTGAAGATTAGATATGTGGAGGAATACGTTATGAAACTCGCTTTTTCAACGTTGGCTTGCCCCAATTTTTCTTGGCCTGAAATTTATTCGATGGCCAAGGATATCGGTTTTGACGGTATCGAAATTCGGGGCTTAGGAAAAGATATTTTTGCGGTGAAGTCGCCGCCGTTTACAGAAGCCCAGCTGCCGGAGACAGTGAGAAAACTGAATGCACTGCGCTTGGAGATCCCCTGTCTCTCCTCTGATTGCTGCCTGAAATTTGCGGATAAAGCGGAAGAAAATAAAAAAGAGATAACGGAGTATATTCAGCTTGCGCAAAAGATTTCCTGTCCTTATGTCCGCGTATTAGCGGATCTGGCTCCTATGGCTCAAGGGGAAGTGGATGATGAAATCGTGTTGGCACAGATCCGGGAACTGATCCCCTTGGCGGAACAGGCAGGGGTCACCTTGCTGATTGAAACCAATGGGGTTTATGCAGATACAGCTCGCCTGAGAAAGTTATTGGAAAGGCTCTCCAGCGATACGGTAGCGGCCTTATGGGATATGCACCATCCTTATCGCTTTATGGGAGAGCAGCCGGAGCAGACTGTACAGAATTTGGGAGCTTATATTAAGTATGTTCATGTAAAGGATTCCATCATGACGGATGGAAAGGTAGAATATCGTATGATGGGAGAAGGGGATCTTCCCATACGGGAAATGATGCGGGCCCTGCAATCCATTTGCTATGAGGGTTACGTTTCCTTAGAGTGGGTTAAGCGTTGGTCCAGCAGCCTCAGCGATGCAGGTATCGTATTCCCTCAGTTTATTCATTATATGGAGGGTTATACCGGCAGGGACCTTACCCGCAGCGTTTTATTCGATAATAAAACGAAAACGGGAAAATATATCTGGGAAAAAGAAACCTTGATCGACCTGACTTTTCCTCAGGTATTGGACCGTATGGCAGAAGAATTCCCTGATCAATATGCCTTTCGATGCACTACTGTGGATTATACGAGGACTTATGCTGAATTCCGGGAAGATGTAGATACTTTTGCCCGGTCGTTAATTGCTATGGGGGTAAAAAAAGGAGATAAAGTGGCCATCTGGGCCACGAACCTTCCCCAGTGGTATATTACTTTTTGGGCGACTGTAAAAATTGGGGCTATTCTGGTAACAGTGAATACGGGATACAAAATCCATGAAGCGGAATACCTGTTGCGGCAATCAGACACCCATACCCTGGTGATGATCGAAGGATTTAAAGATTCCAATTATGCCGGTATTATCAACGAGCTTTGTCCGGAATTAAAAACCACTGTTCCCGGTAAGCACCTCCACAGCCAGAAACTGCCTTTTCTGCGTAACATCATCACAGTAGGATTTCGGCAAGATGGCTGTCTGGATTGGGAGGAGGCTATGGCGCTTTCTGAGAAGGTCCCGGTGGAACGGGTCTATCAGCGCATGGCCTTGGTCAACCGCCACGATGTGTGCAACATTCAATATACATCTGGTACGACGGGATTTCCAAAAGGGGTTATGCTGACCCATTATAATGTGGTCAACAACGGGAAAAATATTGGGGACTGTATGGATCTATCCACCGCTGACCGGATGATGATCCATGTTCCTATGTTCCATTGCTTCGGTATGGTGCTGGCCATGACTGCCTGTATGACCCACGGGGTCACCATTTCGCCCATCCCGGCTTTCTCCCCAAAACTGTCTTTGGCCTGTATCAACCAGGAAAAAATTACCTGTTTTCACGGGGTTCCCACCATGTTTATTGCGATGTTGGAACATCCGGATTTTTCTAAAACGGATTTCCAGTATATGCGCACCGGCATTATGGCTGGCAGTCCCTGCCCGGTCAAAGTGATGCAAGATGTGGTAGAAAAGATGCATATGAAAGAGATCACGATTGTATATGGCCAGACGGAAGCCTCTCCTGGCTGTACGCAAAGCCGCGTAGACGATCCGATGGATATCCGTGTCAATACCGTAGGCAGGAATTTACCTGGGGTGGAGTGTAAAATTGTCTCTCCAGAGACAGGCGAAGATCTTCCCGACAATGTGGACGGAGAATTTGTAGCTCGCGGCTATAATATCATGAAGGGATATTATAAGATGCCCGCCGCCACAGCCGCTGTGATTGATGAGGATGGATGGCTGCATACTGGCGACTTAGCGCGCCGCTTGCCTGATGGAAACTACAAGATCACTGGGCGTATCAAAGATATGATTATCCGAGGAGGAGAAAATATCTACCCAAAAGAAATTGAGGACTTTATTTATCACCATCCGAAAGTAAAGGATGTGCAGGTGGTAGGCGTGCCCGACAAACAGTACGGGGAAGAAATCATGGCGTATGTAATCTTAAAGGAAGGCGAGACAATGACGGAAGACGAGCTAAAAGATTATGTACGGGATCACATGGCGAAGCACAAAACCCCCCGCTATGTGGCTTTTGTCTCAGAATTTCCTATGAATGCGGCTGGGAAAATTTTAAAATATAAGATGCGGGAAATGGCGGTAGAAAAATTAAAGCTTCGGGAAGCAAGCGAGATTGTGACGGCATAAATTTTTATTTTTGGTAAAGGGAAAATATACAGAAAGGAAAAACAGCAGATAAGCTGTCAATCTATTCATACATAAACAGCTTTCCAAGCAATTGAAAAACCGGAATATGAAACCAAATGATTAAAGGTTTCATATTCCGGTTTTTTTCTATTTATTCGGAAAAGGGGCAGAGTATAAAAAACCATACATGGGAAAGTCATAATAAAGTTGGTATCGTGATAGACATCATAGAAAAGAGAAACCTTTCAGTCATTGTCATGATATGAACGGGGAATATCCAAATCCAAAACACGGATTAATTCCGGGATATCGATAATTGAAACAAGATCTGGTAAATAGCCTTTGGAACAAATTGCCATATAATATCCCTTTTCTATGGAATATTCTTGAAAAGAAACGTCCTTATCGGCATTAATTTTAAAAAAACCATTTTGATCCCGATAGAAAGTCAGGCGATTCATAGGGAGATGCAACCCTTTGCCGGTATATTTGCAGTAACTTTCTTTTAACACCCAAAGCCGATAGATAGCATTTTCAGCCCCCTTGGCGTCGTGCAGGGCGGCTTTTTCCTGCAAGGATAGGAACAGGTTTGCACTGTTCTTTTTCAGAGGATGGACGAGCTCGATGTCTATCCCCACGTTCTCATGCCCTAAAGCACATACAACCCATACCCCGGAATGGGAGATATTATAGTGTATTTTTTGTTCGGCAATCATGGGTTTCCCAAAAGCCCCATATACAATGCGGCATCTGCTATAATCGATGCCTTCCTTTTTCTTTAGCAGATAGGCTAATAAAGCCTGTCCCATTATCGATTGCAGCAGAGCTTTTTCCTGTTTCCTATCTGTCAATAAAGCTTGCACTTCAGGGGGAATTTTATTCCAAAAGATATGAGAAAATATCCGGGCGTCCTTTTCTTTGATCCTGATGGCTGTGATGTTCATGGAAATGACTCCTTCCCATGAAAATGTCCTGCAGGGATAACACTAAAACACAGTGAGAAAATTTAAGGAACCTACAGGGTTTTCCGTACCTTTTTCCAGCAAAGCTACTAATCCTTTGATGGTACCCTCAATTTCTTCTTGGCTGGAGGGAAGGATCGTGTTATCCAGCTTAACGGTCAGGACAATTAAAACGATTTCCGCAAGGGCGTCTGGATAGTCAAAATGGATCTGTCCCTCTGCAATTCCCTGTCGGATAATTTCCGATAACGTAGGTTTAAGGCCGGCAATCAAATGATATAAAAATTTCTGATGAATGTACGCTTGCTCCTGCGCTCCCGTTGAGGAAGAATCCTTCTGTTTCAAAAATTCTGAAGAAGAGTTTCTGCAAGCTTGAAAAATCATGGCCAATCGGGTGAATGGGGAGATATCTTTTTGATCTGCTAGAGTGGTGGCAGTTTTTAAAGGTTTTTCATAAGTACGCTCGATCAACGCTTCCAAGATAGAATCTTTGGAAGGAAAGTAGTAATAAATACTTCCCTTTCCCATCCCAGCGGCTTGTGCTATTTCGCTGATGGAAATGGTTTTCATATCTTTACTTGCCAGAAGTTCTTGCAGTGCGTTTAGTATTTTGTCGTATTTTGGAGAGTTGGGCATGGTTAGGCCGCCTTTCTAGGGGTAAAGAATCTATACAATCCAATATAACACATGAGGCGTCTGGAGAGCAATGGGAAAAATGGACAGAATTTTTGTAAAAAAGAACGATAGATTTAATGGTTCATGCTGTTGACCAACAGTCGAAAAAGTGATAACTTAACACATAGAGCAAATCGACTAAAGGTCGAAAAATGAGATTTTTGGAGGTAGTCTTAATGACGTATGCGGAAATGTTTGCCAGAGTAAAAACGGAGCTGATGATTGCGGATGTAAGTCATATTGAAGAACACCTGGCCTATCAGTTCAATATTACCGGAGAAGCGGAAGGAATTTTTTATGTAGAGGTAAAAGAGGGTAAGTTATCTGTAGAGCCTTATGAATATTTCGACAGAGATGCTATATTTACCTGTACGGCAGAAACCCTGGAGAAAATTGCTTCTGGAAGCCTTGACCCGATTTTGGCTGTCACTTTAGGAAAATTAAAGGTTGACGGCAATATTGACAAGGCTCTGCAATTCAAGGAGATCTTGAAAACCTGTAAGGAAGCCATGAAGAAACAGGAAGAACAGAAAAAAGAAGAGAAGGCGCCAAGATCCAGAAAAAAGAGGAAATAATAGAAAACTTGGCAATGTAAAATTTGATTAGCACTGTCATATGGTGCGGAAAGGGAGAGATTATGGGCAATCTAATGAAGGGAGTATCTGTCATTCTGGGAACCCTCGCGGCGGCGGAAGCAGTAGGCACTGCATATTTTTACCGCCGAACAATGATGAGAAGCAATGTAAGTACAGAGCGGACCATGAAAATGTCTGGGACAGATTGGGAACAGTATTTCCCGATCATTGAGAAACGGAAAGCCTATCTCATGGAGCAGCCACATGAGGATGTTTGGATTACGTCTGACGATGGACTAAAGCTTCATGGAGTTTATTTCCCAGGCGAAGAGACAAACAAAGCGGTTATTTGCTTTCATGGGTATACTAGCCAATGTATGAGTGATTTTATCGGGCTTTCCGATTATTATCTAAAGCGTGGTTACCGGATGCTTCTTGTTGACGAGAGGGCGCATGGGCAAAGCGAAGGAGAATATATCGGGTTTGGTTGTAAGGATAGGTTTGACGCCCGGAAATGGATTGGGTGGATGGTAAAAAAGGCCGGAGAGGATTGCCATATTCTGCTACATGGGATTTCCATGGGTGGGGCTACCGTCTTGATGGCAAGCGGGCTGAAACTGCCGCCGCAGGTGAAAGGGATTATTTCTGATTGTGCTTTCACATCACCCAAAGAAGTGTTTACGCATGTGCTCAAAACCATGTATCATCTCCCGGCGTTTCCGATGATCGAGATAGCCGACCGCATCAATAGACGCAAAGCGGGATACGGCCTAGACGACTGTAACGCCGCTAGAGAGGTACGCAAGGCGAAAATTCCTATTTTGTTTATTCATGGGGATAAGGACACTTTTGTACCCTGTGAAATGTGCGGGCGTATCTACGAAAACTGCGCGTCGCCCAAAGAAAAGTTGATTGTAAAGGGAGCCAGTCACGCGGAGAGTTACTATAAAGACATGGACGCTTATGAAAAATCTATGGATTCATTTATAGGAGGAATCATTGAATGATGAAAACAAGAAAAGGGTATCCTGTGTATCCTTTGACGGCGGCGCAGAAATTTCATTTCTTTTATCAGCAATATTGTCCCCAAAAGCAGGTTTTAAACATCGGTACGAGCTTGACCATCGGTACGGATCTCGATTGGGAAGTATTAAAGCAGTCGATTTATAAAGCATATGACAGATGTGAATCCATGCGGATCCGTTTTGCAAAAGATAAAGAAGGCAATTGCTACCAGTATGTGGTGGATAAAGAGGAGCGCGACATTGAGTTTGTAGATTTTTCCGGGAAAACCATGGAAGAAGCAGAAGAAATTATGAAACAATGGACGGCGGTTCCCTTCAAAATGGAAGATTCTCCTATGAACCGGCTGGTTATGATCCATACTCCGGACGGCTTTAACGGCGTTTATCTGCTGGTAGATCATATGACGATGGACGCCCAGTCCTTGATCTGCTTTATGAAAGATGTCATTGAACTTTATTGTAATACGATGTATGAAGGGATTGAATATCCCAAAGATATGAGCTCTTATATTGAACAGATTCAGCGAGATCTGGCTTATGAAGCGGGAAGCAAAGCGCAAAAAAGGGATGCGGAATATTTTGAAAGGCTGATTGCTGAATCAGAGCCGATTTATAACGGCATTGACGGCCCCAAGAGACTGGAAGAAGCCAGAAAAGAAACGGGAAACCCCAATCTCCGCGCAGCCAACAATGTGTCGGATTCTGTCGAATCCGCCCTGGATATTTTCCATCTGGAGGCGGAGCCCACGAAGCGCCTGATGGATTTCTGTGAAAAATATCACGTCTCTCTGGTGTGCCTGCTGTTGATGGGATTGCGAACCTATTTTCAAAAAATAAACGGAAATGAAGATGTGTCTATCAACACAGCCATTGCACGGCGCGCTACCTTAAAGGAGAAAAAATCCGGCGGAACAAGGATCCATTCTTTCCCTTTCCGCACGATTTTTTCTGAGGATATGAAATTTATCGATGGGGTCTATGCCATCCGTGACAAGCAAAATGAATATTTCCGCCATGCAAATTACGATCCAGTGGCCTATTTTGCTTACCGGAATCAGCTTTATCCCCAGGAAAACGGGCGTACCTACGAACCGATGGCTCTGACGTACCAGCCCTTGACTCTTCAGGAAAAGGGCCTTGTCAAATTGGGGGATATTCAATATAAGACCAAATGGTATCCCAACGGCGTAACCCCTCAAGCGATGTACCTGACCGTGATGCACCGCCCGGAAGACAACGGGTTAGATTTTAACTTTGAACATCAGGTAAAAGCGGTATCCAAGGAAGAGCTGGAATACCTCTATTATTATCTGTGCAAGATCATGTTCAAGGGTGTGGAAAATCCGGATTTAACGATTGGCGACATTATAAAATTAGTATAGGAGTTAGCGATATGTTTGAGAGATTAGTGAATATTATTTGCAATTATGTGGAAGTAGATCCGTCTAACATTCATCCGGAGTCCCGTTTTATGGAAGATCTCGGTTTTACATCTTTTGATTTTATGAGCATGTTGGGCGAAATTGAGGATGAATTCGACATCGAAATTGAACAGACAGAAGCCGTCAATATCCGTACAGTGGGAGAGGCTGTCATCTACCTGGAGAAACTGACTGCGTAAGCAGAGAAAGGGAACAACCATGGTTTGCAATATCATTCGGGACATTCTTGTAAATACGGAGCAAAAATACGG
>CAJFUH010000081.1 GCA_904420155.1 uncultured Clostridia bacterium | reverse complement strand
CAATCTGGATGATGGACGTTATTGGGCGGACGACCCGGAACATATCTTGACCTGGAAACTTACCAACGCATACCGGGATTTCCTCGTTGGGAATACAAAAAGGTTTTGGAAAGCCCATGCGATTGACAGCATCTGATCAAAAAGGAAACCAAAACGATTAAAAAATCACGCGCAAAAAGATGTCCCCCTACAAGGTAGGGGGATATCTTTTTTGTATCCGGAAGCGAGAATAGAATATTCTCTGTTTTTTTCTGAGAAAGCTATTGATTTTTCAGGACTTTTGTTGTATGTTTGTGTTAACATTATCATACAATGTTTTCGGCAATGAAGGGGAATATCAGTCTCCCAATGATTCCCAGCCGGAAGGAGATGAGATATTCATAACCGTTTCTACAGCGGGAGCAAGCAGCCATATTCTGAAATAAGGAAAGGGGGCCGGCGCTGGTCAACGGTTTTTCCATCGGTTTACTTAGAAAGGATCGGGATATTTTATGAATATTGCAAGCTTTTTTACCTTTTTTTTCGTATGGATTTTTTGTATCTTATTTTTTATCGGTTTTCAAATCTGTATCGCGTTGGCGGTGTATTACGACGCGCAGTCCAAAATGAACCGCAACAGCGTATTATGGGCGGTATTGTGCGGGATTATAGGGCTCATCCCTATGATTGTGTATTTATGTATCCGGAATAATCCCAGTACCATCCCGATTTATTGTTCCCAGTGCGGGAAGATGCATTATATTTCAGAATCCCATTGCCCATTCTGCCACCAGGAAAACCCCTATAGCCGGATAGAGGTGGCCAATCCCCAGGCACAGCAACAGCACCGGCGGGCCAAAGTTTGCCTCATTATCGGCGTCAGCCTGTTTGCGGTGGGAATCGTGGCGATGATTATTGCGCTCATCTTCCTATTCTATAATGTGCTGGGCGTTATAACCTATTATTAAGCCCCAAAAGGGTTTGCTGCCCTTTTCTTTTGGAAAAAGGGCATTCCAATAAAAGCAAGAGAAAAAACGGCGCCTGCGGGCAGTTGATACATCCGCCGGGCCACAGGAGGAATTTATGTTATCCGTTCAAAATCTCACCAAACAGTACCAGAAAGTTCTGGCCAACGACCATCTGACTTTTGACGCCAATCCCGGGGAGGTCACCTTGATGGTAGGCCCCAACGGCGCGGGAAAATCTACCGCGATCAAATGCATTGCCGGGCTGTTACGCTTTCGGGGGGACGTCCTGATTTGCGGATATCCCAATAAAACCGTGGAAGCCAAACGGGCATTTGGTTACATCCCGGAAATCCCCGCGCCGTACGACGCTTTGACAATTTCAGAGCACCTGGAATTTGTAGGCCGGGCTTACCGGGTGGAAAACTGGCAGCAAAAGGCGGAGCGGCTTATGGAACGCATGGAGCTGGGCGACAAAGCCAAGAAGCTGGGAAAAGAGCTTTCCAAAGGGATGCAGCAAAAACTGTCCATCTGCTGCGCGTTGCTTCCTTCCCCCAAAGTGGTGATGTTTGACGAGCCCATGATCGGACTGGACCCCCACGCCATCAAGGAACTGAAAACCATGATTGGGGAGCTCAAGCAGCAGGGATGCGCGGTGCTCATTAGCACCCATATGCTGGACAGCGTGGACGACCTGTGGGACAAAACCCTCATCATGATGAATGGACGGATTGCGGCGCAGCGCACCCGTGGGGAGATTGAGCGGACCGGGGAAAACCTGGAACAGCTCTTTTTCTCCATCACCGAGAGCGGTGAAAAGGAGGGCGTGCAATGAGCGCGATTTTCTTCGTACTGCGGAAAAGCCTCAAAAATACCCTTTTGGAGCTGCTACACCATCCGGCAAAACTGATTTTGTACATATTTGTCATTTTTATCATCCTGGCCTCCGGCATCTCCAACATGGTGGGCGTGGACACGGAAGAAGTGCTTTTGGATATGCGGATCCTGGAAGGTATATACCTGGGCGTTTTGCTGCTGGTACTGGTTCCTACCCTGCTGATGGGGCTGCGCTCCGGCACTACTTTTTTTACCATGTCGGATGTGAGTATGCTGTTTGTGGCCCCCATCTCCTCTAAAAAAATCCTGACCTATGGCCTGCTGAAACAGGCGGGGACCACCCTTTTGTTGACCTTTCTGCTGCTGTCTTACGGGGGGATGGCCATCCGCATGTTTGGGCTGCCGGTCTGGCAGGGGATTTTACTGCTGGCCGGTTTCGCCTTGACCATCCCCCTCACCCAAATGGCCACCATGACGATCTATAGCTATGTAAACGGCAACGACCGCCGGATCAAAATGGTCAAAACGGTGCTGTATCTGCTGATCGTCCTGCTGGCGGCGGCCATCGGATGGCATATTTATCAGAACGGGGTCTCTCAGGAATCCCTTTTTGCCGCTATCTCTTCCCCCTGGCTGGAGTTTTTCCCGATTGCCGGATGGATGAAAGGTTTCCTGTTCGCCCTGTTTACGGGGGATATGCCGCGCATCCTGCTGTTTGCCGGACTTTTGGCGGTGGGCGCAGTGGTTTGCCTGCTGCTCTTTTTACGCAGCGACGCCGACTACTACGAAGACGTCCTGCAAAATACGGAAAGCACCTATGCGATGCGCCAGGCGGTAAAAGAAGGCCGGGTAGCGGCGGGGACGGTGAGCACCCGTACCCCCAAGGTCAAGGATACCGGGTTAAAAGGCGGCTGGGGCGCCAGCGCTTTCTTTTACAAACAGATGCGTGAGATCCGGCGGCGTTCCCCTCTGCTGTTTGTCAACGTCTCCACTTTAATCCTGCTGGCCGCCGTGTTGTTCATGGGGTTCGTGCTGCGGAACGCGGAAGACCTCTCGCCCAACCTGATTATGATGATTATGCTGTGTATGGGCGTATACGTCCTGTTTTTCCTCAATGCGGCAGGGGAATGGGGCCGTGAAATTATGAAACCATACCTCTATATGGTACCCGCTTCCCCCTTGAAAAAACTGATTTGGGCCAGCCTGACCAGCATTATCAAACCGGGCCTTGACGGGCTGATTATTTTCGTAATCGGCGGGATCCTGGTCAAGGGCTCCCCGCTTACGGTTGCCGTATGTATCTTTATGTTTTTCAGTTTTGGCTGCCTCTTTACCGCCAGCAATATTTTATCCCAGCGCCTATTGGGCCAGATGGCCAACAAAGGGCTAATCATGGTGCTATATATACTTCTGGTCCTTCTTCTGGTTTTGCCGGGGCTTTTGGTGGGCGTGGTGCTCTATTTTGTGTTCCATACGCCGGGCGCTGTAATGGGCATTCCTGTGATCCTGTGGAATATCGGGCTTTCTTTTGGTATCTATGCGATTTGCCAGAATACCCTGCATAACATGGAAACCCATTAATTATGATTTGATACGATAGAGTTTTCCACGATTTGTGCACAATCCGTGGAAAACTTTATTGTTTTATCTAATAATGAAAAAATTCAAGAAAAGATTGATAGAAGTCTTCGCACCGTTTCGTTTCTACAAAGACAAAAGGTATCCCAACAAAGGGATACCTTTTGTCTTTTACATCCATATTTACACTTATTCTGTCATCCTTTTTTCTCAGAAGAAGCCTATTTTTGACTGCGCTCAAGCCGCGCGGGCTCGCCCTTTCTCTGCCGCCAGAGAAAGGGCGGAAAGAGAGCGCAAAGGGGGGAGTCATGTCTCCCCCCTTTGAAACCCCTTACAAAGGCCGCTGCGGCGGGTCTTCTAAGTGAGCCCGGGAAGTATGCCGGCTCAAAATGAGCGGCTCCGCCCGCTCAACTCGCCGTCATACCTGGGTTGTACCGCTCACCCAGTTTTTCTTTCACCGATAAAAAGAAAACAAAAACAATAATTTCCAGAAAAAGAAAAGCAGAGCGGGGTGAGCGCAAGGGAGGCTAAAGGAAAAAGTTTCATTCAAAGGGGGCCGGAGAAATAAGTTTACTTTCTCAAAGGAAGCTTGTAGCGGATTCCCCTGATATTTGCGATGCCTCCTTTTTCTTGCTCTTTTTAAGAAACGGATTGCATCGAAAGCCGGCTCCTTTCAGGGCTACATACTGGCGACCTGTACCGCATAGTCGCCCATGGCTTTTAAATCCTCCTGGGTGGGCATAAAGTTGACGGTTACCCCATCCCCCGCCACCTTGTAATGCAAGGCGCAAAGGCGGTCTTTCATCATGGGGACAGCCTCGCCGCTCCATCCGTAGGAGCCAAATACGCCCGCGGGTTTCCCTTTAGAATTGATAGCGTCGATGCTGGAAAGCACATCCCATACAATTTTGGGGGCGTCGCGGTTGATGGTGCAGGAACCAACCAGTAGCACGTCGGCTTCATTGGCCTTGCTTGCGGCTTCGGCAAGGGGCGTTTTCACCATATCCACGCATTCCGCCTGCACGTCCGTCCGCTCGTTGACGGCCGAGCAGGCGGCTTCGGCCATCAGCTGGGTACAGCGGTAAGCGGAGGCGTATAACACAATCGCCTTTTTGGGGCCGGCGGGCGCCGGGGCGCTCCAGCGGCGGTAATCCGCCATGCGTTCCCGGACGCCTTCCACTAAAACGGGGCCGTGGCTGGGACATACGACATCCAAGTCCAGCCCTTCGATCTTGTCCAGGCCGGCGAGGACATAGGGCTTAAAGGGGCCGAAAATGCCTTGGTAATAATAGGAGAACTCTCCCAGATAAGCGTCCTGGTAACGGATATTTTCATCCAGCATGGAAGGCTCGCAGAAATGGCATCCCAGGAAGTCGCAGGAGAACAGCACCCGGTCTTCCGGGAGGTAGGTCATCATAGAATCCGGCCAGTGCAGCAGGGGGGCCACCACAAATTCCAGGGACATGCCGCCGATATCCAGCGTGTCCCCGTGTTTGACCACCTTGCAGGGGAAATCCCGGTTGGCGATGGCCTTGAGGTATTTTTGGGCGGCGGCGGTGCATACCACCGTGCTGTTGGGGCATAGCTCCAACAGTTTCTGAAGGCTGCCGGAATGGTCCGGTTCGGTATGGTTCATGACGATATAATCGATGCTGGGCAGATCCACCAGGCACTGGACATTGTACAGGTATTCGTCAAAGAACTCCGCGTGCACAGTTTCCACCAGCACGTTTTTTTGGCCGGTGATCAGGTACGCGTTGTAGGTGGTGCCGTATTTGGCTTCCATGACAATATCAAATACGCGCAAAGAGGGATTTAACACCCCCACGGAATACACGTGATCGGAAAGTTTGACAATGCTCATGTTTTTTCTCCCTTTTCTAAAAAATCAGGTAAAAAGAGGAAAGCCCGCTTGCCAGGGAAGAAAGCCTTCCAAGGACGAGCGGGTTATCCAAAGCGAGCTGTTTGATTATTCTTTGCTGAACATATCCTTGCCTACGCCGCACAGGGGGCATACCCAATCTTCGGGGATGTCCTCGAAAGCGGTGCCGGGCTGTACGCCGTTATCCGGATCGCCAACAGCGGGGTCGTACACGTAACCACAAACATCACATACGTATTTTTCCATGGTTTTCAACTCCCTTGTTTCTTTTATTCTCGAGTGCATTGATCGGAATTTATAACTCCATGATAGAAGAATTCCTTCCTAAAGTCAAGAGGAATCCCGGGTTTTTGCCCTTCTTCTACAAATCCGCTAACTACCGCAAACCGCCCTAAAATTCTCTTGTCTTTTTTGCCAAAACAGGAAGAGGACGGTCTCCCCGTTTATTTGGAACCCGTTCTATGGATAGGATTGCCTGATTTGCAAAAAACATTCCCTTTCTTGTGAAGAAAAAGACGAAGAGTTATTAAGAGGGAAGCCGATCCTCCCGCGCCGGAACATAAAAGTTTTACACAAGCTTTTCCACGCCTGCGGCGGGCGGATCGCGCTCCGGGTCTACCCCAGAAAGAGGCTAGGTTACCCGCACTAAAACATAAAGTTTTCGCCCGCCTTTTTCAAAAGGCGGCGGGGTGGAGGGGCGGAGCCCTTCCTCGCCCATCGAAATGGGCGAAATTTTCAAGAATCCCCAAAGCTCAGGAGGGGAGGCCAAACCGTCCGCCGGACGGTTTGGCCGTGGGGAATCCTAGCGAGGGGTTCCCCACGGTCTCCGGACTGATGTAATTTGCCAAAAGAATTTGCCTTTTTCGACAGCCTGGGAGAAAAATTCTTTTCCCCCTATTAATATAGGAAGGCGCACAAGGGGAAACCGACTGCAACCAAAAGGGGGAAGACCCTATCAAACAAGATCTCTTTTACCGATATATCATATAAAAAGGCTGCTTTTCCCAATTCCGCAAGCATTTCGGTAATGTTCAAGTCGGGGCAAATCGGAAAATATTTTCTTAGGAAGTTTCCGTTTATCCCCTTTTTTGCGCCGTTATCCCGATGAATTTCCGGTTAAAGAAGCTCCCCAATGGAAACACTAGCCACAGAAAGTTTAAACTGGCAATAAACTTCGCTTAACATT
>CAJFUH010000080.1 GCA_904420155.1 uncultured Clostridia bacterium | reverse complement strand
GAAACCGTCCCTCAGGTCTATATCCATGACCGATACAGTTCCGTGGTCCGCCCCATCAAGGAATTACAGGGATTCCAGAGGATCTTCTTGAAAAAAGGGGAGTGCAAAACCGTATCCATCACCCTTGGATTCCGGGAACTGCGCACCTTGACTTCCGATTTCCGTTGGGTTGTGGAACCCGGTGATTTTGATGTCATGGTAGGTACCAACGCGGAAAATATTTTATTGACCGATCAATTTAAAGTAGTTTCTGAAAAAGAATAACAAAAATGGTAAAAGGCAACGGCTTTTATCAACCTACACAAGTCGGGAGACGGTGGGGAACCCCTTGCTAGGGTTCCCCACGGCCAAACCGTCCGCCGGACAGTTTGGCCTCCCCTCCTGAGCTAGTGGGAATCTTGAGGATTTCGCCCATTGCGATGGGCGAGGAAGAGCTCCGCCCCTCCACCCCGCAAGCTTTTGTAAAAGCTTGCGCAAAACTTTTGAGTTTAAACGCGGGAGACTTGATTCTTTTTAGAGAAAGCCTTGAGCGCGATGTACCCGCCGTAGGCGCGCGTCGTTCCCCACCGCAGGTGGTAACAGGTTTTTCTACAAGCTGAACGGCCCCTCTATCCGAAGATAGAGGGGCCGTTGTTTTGCTTATTAAGAGGCTTCGGAAACAATTTCTTCTAAAACCCGAATCAGGTCCTGTAACGTGTATATTTTCACGTTGCGGTCTAAAATCGCGGCTCTCAGCTCTGGGGATAAGGTTTCAAATCGCGGCCTTAATTTAGGATGTACAAAGGACATGCAATCACCTCATTGATATGATTTTACAGATCTTTCTTGGAAAATCCTGTTTTTAGTATGGACAAAGTCATGAAATATATACTGAAGAGGATCATAAAGTCCTGCCTAAGATTCCTTTACATTCCAGTCGAACCAGAAGACATGGGATACCATTCCCCAAAATGGCCGGTTCGATCAGAAACCTCAAAAAAGCAATGGATTTTTTCCGGGAGATAGGTTGTTTTTCACATGTTGGAATAGCCCTCTAAAAAGAGGTCTACTTCTTGGGCGCATTCCCGGCCTTCGGCGATGGCCCACACCACCAGGGATTGTCCGCGGCGGACGTCACCGGCGGCAAATATGCCGGGAACGCTGGAGGCATATTTGCCCTGTTCCGTTTTTATCGTGTTGCGGGGGGAGACTTCTACTTGAAAGGTATCGGGAATATATTTTCTGCATCCCGTAAATCCAGCTGCAATGAGCAATAAATCGCAGGCAATCGTTTCCTCGCTGCCCGGTACCGGGACATACTGATGCTTTTCATCAAAATCCATCCGGATGGTTTCGATTGCCTCCACCGCGCCTTCTTCGGTAGTCAGGACCCGATTGACCGTCGTACCGTAACGGCGAGGATCTTTTCCAAATACCGCAATGGCTTCTTCCTGTCCGTAATCCGTTTTGCATGTCTTGGGGTATTCCGGCCAGGGATTGTCGGCGCTTCTCTCATCCGGAGCCTTGGGCATCAGCTCCAGTTGTACCACCGATTTGCAGCCATGCCGTATCGCTGTGCCTACACAATCGTTGCCGGTGTCGCCGCCGCCTACAATCACCACATGTTTCTCTTTGGCGTTGATAAACATTCCGTCTTTGAAATGGGAATCTAAGTAGCTTTTGGTGTTCCGGGTGAGGAAATCCACCGCAAAATAGACGCCTTTGGCTTTTTCCCGCCCTTCGGCCTGGATATCCCTCGGCTGCTCCGCCCCGCAGCACAACACCACGGCGTCGAACTGTTGCAGAAGGGTCTGCGGCATGATATCTTTTCCCACGTTGGTATTGGTGAGAAAGCGGATTCCTTCCTCCTTCATCAAACTTACCCGGCGGTCAATCACCTTTTTGTCCAGTTTCATGTTGGGGATCCCATACATCAGCAGGCCGCCGATCCGGTCATTTTTTTCGTAAACCGTTACATGGTGGCCTCGTTGATTCAGCATATCCGCACAGGCAAGCCCCGCCGGGCCGGATCCCACCACAGCTACTTTTTTCTCTGTCCGGAATTCGGGAATCCGGGGTTTCATATAACCGTCTGCAAATCCCTTTTCGATAATGGCCAGCTCGTTTTCTTTAATCGTAACGGGCTGATCACCTACCCCACAGAGGCAGGCTACCTCGCACAAGGCCGGGCACACACGCCCGGTAAATTCCGGGAAATTGTTGGTCTTCAATAGACGGGAAAGGGCATGCCAGATATTGCCGTGATATACCTCGTCATTCCACTCCGGGATCAAATTATGCAGGGGACATCCGGTGGCCATACCGTGCAGTATCATACCGGATTGGCAGAAGGGGACGCCGCAGTTCATACAGCGGGCCCCTTGTTTTCTCCGTTCGTCAATGGAAAGCGTCCCATGGAACTCCTCAAAATCACGAATGCGTTCTAAAGGCTTTCTCACCGGCGTATTGTCCCTTTGATATTCCAAAAAACCTGTTGGTTTTCCCATATTGCTCTTACCTCCGTGTGTTTTGATAAAAGGCTTCCATTTCTGCTTCTTCCCGGCTTTTTCCTTTTTTCTCCAAAACGGAAATCGCGTCCAGCATCTTCCGGTAATCGTTGGGCATGATCTTCTTAAACTGTGGGATATAGCTTTCAAAATCCATCAAAATCTTTTTAGCCAGAGAAGAAGAGGTTGCCTGATAGTGTTCAGTGACCATCCGTTTCAGTTGCTCCACGTCTTCCGGCTGTGTCAAGGTCTCAATGGTCACCATACCCTTGTTCACTTTTCGGTACAGGTCATGGTTGCTGTCCAACACATAGGCGACGCCCCCGCTCATACCGGCGGCAAAATTTTTGCCTGTATGTCCCAGAATTACCACAGTACCCCCCGTCATATATTCACATCCATAATCTCCCACACCTTCTACTACCGCCCGGGCTCCGGAATTGCGCACGCAGAACCGTTCACCCGCAATCCCGTTGATAAACGCTTTTCCACTGGTGGCGCCATACAGCGCCACGTTGCCGATAATGATATTTTCTTCCGCTGGGAATCGGCTTTTCTCAGGCGGGAATACTATCAGTTTTCCTCCAGACAAGCCTTTGCCAAAATAGTCGTTGCTGTCTCCGGCCAAAGTGATTGTAATCCCCTTGGGCAGGAAAGCTCCAAAGGACTGGCCGCCTCCTCCATAGCAGAAGATCCGGAAGGTATCCTCTTGGATTTCCCCTCCGAACCGGCGGGTGACTTCGCTGCCGAAGAGCGTACCCACCGTCCGGTCTGTGCTGGAAACATGCAATTCTACCCGACCCGGTTCCCCGCTCATCAGATTTTGCTGCAAAGCGGGCAGAATAATCCGTTCATCCACCGTCTGTTCCAAGTGGAAGTGATAAGCGTCTTCCTTCTGATAGTGGCAGGTACCTTGATAAGGATGCGCTAAGATTTTGGAGAGATCCACCAGCGCGCCCCGGGGCGCCGCTGAATTTTCTCTTTTTTTCAGCAAATCGGTTCTTCCTACCAGTTCGTCCACTGTCCGAATCCCCAGTTTTGCCATAATCTGGCGCAGTTCCTGGGCGATAAAACGCATGAAGTTCACAATGTATTCCGGCTTTCCGGAAAAACGTTTTCTCAATTCCGGATTTTGGGTGGCAATGCCAAAAGGACAGGTATCCAGATTACACACCCGCATCATCATACATCCCATGGTAACAAGAGGAGCGGTGGCAAAGCCGAATTCTTCCGCGCCCAGCATACAGGCAATGGCTACGTCCCGCCCGCTCATAAGCTTACCGTCGGTTTCGATGCGCACACGGGAGCGCAGCCCATTTTTCATCAGGGTCTGGTGCGCTTCCGAAAGCCCCAGTTCCCAGGGCATACCGGCGTGATGGATGGAGTTACGGGGAGCGGCCCCAGTGCCCCCGTCATATCCAGAAATCAGCACAATGCTGGCGCCCGCTTTGGCGACGCCCGCGGCGATAGTCCCCACTCCCGCTTCCGAAACCAATTTGACGGAAATATCCGCTTGATGGTTGGCGTTTTTTAAATCGTAAATCAGCTGGGCGAGATCTTCAATGGAATAAATATCGTGATGGGGCGGCGGGGAAATCAGGGACACGCCCGGGGTGGAATAACGGGTTTTGGCAATCCAGGGATATACCTTTTTCCCTGGCAGATGGCCGCCTTCCCCTGGTTTTGCCCCCTGGGCCATCTTAATTTGGATTTCTCTGGCGGAAATTAAATACTCGCTGGTCACGCCAAAACGTCCGGAAGCCACTTGCTTAATTGCGCTGCAATACTCGGAAGACAGGCGTTCCGGCAGTTCTCCGCCTTCGCCGGAATTGGATTTCCCTCCCAGCTGGTTCATGGCCAGCGCCATGCATTTGTGGGCTTCTTCCGAGATGGAGCCATAGGACATGGCGCCTGTCTTAAAGCGTTTGACGATATTTTCCACCGGTTCCACCTGATCCAGGGGAATACCGCCGTTTTTATCAAAAACAAAATCAAGAAGTCCCCGCAGGGTATGGGGTTTGGTCTCGTCATCCACCAGTGCGGTATATTCCTGAAATTTTTCAAAGCTCCCCGTCCGGGTCGCTTGCTGTAAGGCTACAATCACTTGAGGGGAATATAGATGGTCGTCTTTGTCCTTGCCGCTTCTTAAGTTATAGCTGCCGGAGGAATCCAGAGTGGTATCCACCCCTAGTCCCAGCGGGTCAAAGGCATGGGAATGGCGGACGTGGATATCCTGGTCGATTTCCTCTAATCCGATGCCCTCCACCCGGCTGACGGTATTGGTAAAATATTGGTCCACCACCGACTTTTTGATCCCGATGGCCTCAAAAATCTGGGCCGATTGGTAAGACTGTAAGGTGGAAATCCCCATCTTGGAGGCAATCTTGACCACGCCGCTGAGGATTGCCTTGTCATAATCCTTAATGGCCTCGTACAGGTCCTTATTCAGCATATTGTTTTCAATCAGTTCCCCAATGGCCTCATGCGCCAGATAGGGGTTGATGGCAATGGCGCCATATCCTAACAGCGTAGCAAAATGGTGTACGTCCCGGGGTTCGCCGCTCTCCAATATAATGGAGATAGCGGTTCTCTTTTTTGTTTTGATCAAGTACTGTTCCATAGCCGAAACGGCCAGCAGCGACGGGATTGCCACGTGGTTTTCATCCACGCCGCGGTCTGACAGGACGATGATATTTGCACCGTTTTTATATGCTTTATCTACTTGGACAAATAAACGGTCCAGCGCTTTCTTTACCGGCGTATTTTGATAGTAAATGAGCGGTACGGTGGCGGCCTTTAACCCATTCTGATTCAGGTTTTTGATTTTGAGCATATCTACGTTGGTCAAGATGGGATTTTCAATTTGCAGCATGGCGCAGTTTTCCGCTTTTTCCTCAAGCAGGTTGCCGTTTCTTCCCGCATAAACAGTGGTACTGGTGACAATCTTTTCCCGGATGGCATCGATAGGCGGATTGGTTACCTGGGCGAAACTTTGTTTAAAATAATTAAATAAAGGCTGATGTTTATCAGAAAGCACCGCGATGGGAATATCGATACCCATGGCCGCAGTCTGCTCATTGCCGTCCCGGGCCATGGGAAGGATGGCGGTCTTTAAGTCTTCATAGGTATAACCAAAGGCTTTGTACAGCTTATCCCGCAGCTCCTGGGAATGGTTTTCAATCCTCTGGTTGGGGGTCTTCAAAGAGGAGAGATGGACCAGGTTCTGATCCAGCCACTCGCCGTAAGGCTGCCGGCTGGCATAAGCCGTTTTCAATTCTTCGTCGGAAACGATCGTCCCTTTTCCCATATCTACCACCAGCATTTTGCCCGGTTCCAATCGGGATTTGCGCACGACCTTTTCCGGCGGGATATCCAGCACCCCCACTTCGGAAGAGAGGATCAAAGTGTCGTCGTCGGTGATATAGTACCGGGAGGGGCGCAGCCCGTTGCGGTCCAAAGTAGCGCCCACCACGTCCCCGTCGGAAAACAGGATAGAGGCCGGGCCGTCCCAGGGTTCCATCATGGTGGCGTAATAATGATAAAAATCCTTTTTTTCCCGGCTGATGTTATCTTCGCTCTCCCATGGTTCGGGAATAGTAATCATCATAGCCAGCGGCAGATCCATTCCGTTCATCACTAAAAATTCAATGGTATTATCCAGGATCGCAGAATCCGAGCCGCTGTCGTCCACCACCGGAAGGATCTTATCCATATCCGCCTGTAAGCAGGGGGAGGACATGGTCTCTTCCCGGGCCAGCATCCGGTCTATATTGCCGCGAATGGTGTTGATCTCTCCGTTATGAAGCAAAAAGCGGTTGGGGTGCGCCCGTTTCCAACTGGGGTTGGTATTGGTAGAAAAGCGGGAATGTACCAGGGCCATGGCGGAAATATACCGCTCATCCTGCAAATCATCATAAAATTCCCGCAATTGGCCCACCAGGAACATGCCTTTATACACAATGGTCCTACTGGAAAGGGATGCCACATAGGTGCTGCTGTCGCTCTGTTCAAAGGTACGGCGTACCACATATAACCGGCGGTCAAATTCAATACCGCAGGGGATATCCGCCGGCTTTTTGATAAAGCATTGATAGATTTTAGGCATACAATCCCGGGCTTTTTGCCCCAGAATCTCAGGATGGACCGGTACTTCCCGCCAGAAGCCAAAGGTAAGCCCTTCCTTTTTTACGATCACTTCCAGCATCTTCTGAGCCTGGGTGCGCAGCAGCATATCCTGGGGAAAGAAAAACATACCTACCCCATATTCCCGTTCTTTCCCCAAGAAATATCCCTTTTCCTGGGCGATCTTTTCAAAAAATGAGTGAGAAATCTGCACCATAATGCCTACGCCGTCGCCCACTTCTCCGGTAGCGTCTTTTCCAGCGCGATGTTCCAATTTTTCCACAATCTTCAGCGCGTCGTCTACCACTCGATGGCTTTTCTCCCCTTTGATGCTGATGACAGCCCCTATCCCGCAGGCGTCATGTTCAAAGGATGGCTGGTGAAGGCTGTTTTGTACCTGTTCCATTCTGATTCCTCCATTTTGTTTATTTTCCACTGTCTCCATAGTTGGCCAGTACCCGAGCGGAAGGGTCGGAGACGTCGCAGCCTTCCCACTCCTTGTTGGGCATCCAAAAGCCTGCGATCATAGACGCCTGGCCCGGATAATATTGTTCAAATAGATCCCGGTAAAGCAGGGATTCCTTGGTAAATGGCGCCGCGTATGTATATTTGTTGCAGCCTTCCAAAAAGTCTTGATCGCTGTAAACCTCTTCTGCGTAAGCTTTCAGGTCATCCACCATAGAGTGGCCTACCGCATCGGAAAAGGCCGCTTTTTCCCTCATAAGAATGCGCTGGGGAAGATAATCCCCTTCAAACGCGTGGCGCAATAGATATTTCCCTTTGCCGTAGATATTCATTTTCTTGGCTGGATCGATAGACATCACATACTGGACAAAATCCATATCCCCAAAGGGAACCCTGGCTTCCAGGGAATTTACTGAAATACAGCGGTCCGCCCGCAGGACGTCGTACATATAGAGCTCCCGGACCCGTTTTTCCGATTCTTCCTGGAACGCCTGGGCGCTGGGGGCGAAATCTGTATATTTATAGCCAAACAGTTCGTCGGAAATCTCTCCAGTGAGCAGCACACGGATATCCGTCTGTTCATGCACCGCCTTGCACACCAAATACATACCGATGCTGGCGCGGATGGTGGTGATATCATAAGTGCCAAGCAGGGCCACTACTTCCGGCAGGGCTTTCAGAACGTCTTCTTTGGTGATGATAATTTCGTGGTGACGGGAGCCGATATGATCCGCTACCTCCCGGGCGTACTTCAGGTCGATGGCGTCCACATCCATGCCGATGGCAAAGGTCTCAATAGGTTTTCTCAACAGCTTGGCCGCTACAGAACACACCAGGGAAGAATCTAGGCCTCCGCTGAGGAGGAACCCAACGGGCGTATCGGAATCCAGGCGTTTTTGAATACCGGCCGTCAGCTTTTCCCGGATATTTTTACAGATGGTTTCCAGATCGTCGGTACATACTTTCTCTACCTTGGTGATATCCCGGTAGCATACGAAGGTTTCCCCGTCGTAGTAATGCCCAGGAGGGAATGGTATGATTTGCCCGCACAGCCCCACCAGGTTTTTAGCCTCGCTGGCAAACAGCAGATCCCCCTTTTCATCCCTGCCGTAAAACAGAGGCCGGATCCCAATGGGATCCCGGGCAGCGATATATTTGCCTTTTTTGCTGTCATATAATACCAGGGCAAATTCCGCGTCTAATTTTTGGAACATTTCTGTTCCATATTCCCGATACAGAGGGAGCAAAATTTCGCAGTCGGATTCGCTTTGAAAGGTATATCCTTTTTTCTTTAACGCTTCCTTCACCGGCCGAAATCCATAGATTTCCCCATTACAGACGACATAATCCCCATCTAGGGAAAAGGGCTGCATGGCTTCCGGCTGAAGCCCCATGATCGCCAGGCGGTGAAAGCCCAGCAGGCCCGCTCCCGTATCGATGATACGGGTATCGTCCGGCCCTCGTGAAATGGTCCTGTCGAACCCTTTCTGAAATATTTCAAGCGGCATACTGGCGCCGCAATATCCCATAATGGAACACATCTTTGTTGCAACCTCCTTGCCTGACGAATAAGCGCAGCCTCCCCCAAGTCCGGGGAAGCTACGCTTATCAGGAAAAAATAAAAGCGCTGGGATTTTGTGTTATCGAACGCCAAACAGCAAATCGCCGTAATTGGGATAGGGATAAAAGCTTCTGTCGGTAAGACCTTCTATTTTGTCCGCAACCGCACGCAGCTTTGTCATCGCATCCAGAATCTGGATCTGATAATACTGCGCCCGCTCCAGTTCGGTATAGCCTTTCTGGGAAAGGGCTGTCAGCAGCTCTTCCAATCGGTTGGTTTTTTCAAACATATCGCCGCACAAGGAGGAAATCTTTTGAATCCGTTCCTGCTCATAACGGCAGTCGGCTTCCGGCATCGCCGCTTTTTTGGCGACAACCGTATCGCTGAGTTGTTTGACAAAGGCGGAATAAGCGGGCAGCAAATCCTTGTTGGCCATATCCACCATGGTTACCGCTTCAATATGTAAGATCTTGCTGTAGTTATCCAACAAAATTTCATATCTCGCCCGGATCTCCGTGGCGGAAAATACCCGATGTTGTTCAAACAGCTTTACATTTTTTTCCTTCATAAAATAGGGCAGGCAATCCGGGGTGCTTCTCAAGTTCAGCAGGCCGCGTTTTTCGGCCTCTTCGACCCACGTCTCGTCATATCCGTTGCCGTTGAAGATAATCCTTTTATGATCTTTAATGGTCTGTTGGATCAGGTCATGCAGGGAACTGTTAAAATCAGCGCTTTGCTCCAAGACATCGGCAAACTGCCGCAGGCTCTCGGCCACCGCCGTATTGAGCACGATGTTGGCGCCCGCAATGGAATCGCTGGAACCCAGCATCCGGAATTCAAATTTATTGCCGGTAAAGGCAAACGGGGAAGTGCGGTTGCGGTCCGTGGCGTCCTTGGGGAAACGGGGCAAAATGTGAACCCCTACTTTCCACAGTTCCTTTTCCTTGGTACCGTATTGTTCGTCTTTTTCAATAGAATCCAGGATCTCCGTTAATTCTGTTCCCAGGAACATAGATACAATGGCCGGAGGCGCTTCATTGGCGCCTAAACGGTGGTCGTTTCCGGCGGACGCCACGGAAATCCGGAGCAGGTCTTGATAGTCGTCCACCGCTTTGATAACGGCGCACAAAAACAATAAAAACTGTGCATTCTCATGGGGGGTATCTCCGGGATCCAGTAAGTTTTTCCCGGTGTTTGTGGAAATGGACCAGTTGTTGTGTTTGCCCGAGCCGTTGACCCCCTCAAAAGGTTTTTCATGGAGCAGGCAGACCAGACCGTGTTTTTTGGCAATACGCTGCATCAGTTCCATAGTCAGTTGGTTATGGTCGGTGGCGATATTGGTAGTGGTGAAGATAGGGGCCAATTCATGCTGCGCCGGGGCTACTTCATTGTGTTCCGTTTTGGCTAACACGCCTAACTTCCACAATTCTTCATCCAGGTCTTCCATAAATTCGGCCACTCTGGTCTTGATGGTGCCGAAGTAATGATCGTCCAATTCCTGTCCTTTGGGGGATTTTGCGCCAAATAACGTCCTTCCCGTATAAAGCAGGTCCGGCCGTTTGTCGAACATTTCTTTTTCCACCAGGAAATACTCTTGTTCTGGACCTACGGTGGTTTTTACCGAAGTGACGCTGGTATCGCCAAATAATTTCAGCACCCGCATGGCCTGGCGGTTGATGGCTTCCATAGAGCGGAGCAAGGGGGTTTTCTTATCCAGCGCTTCTCCTCCATAAGAACAGAAAGCGGTGGGAATACACAAGGTCTTTCCCTTGATAAAAGCATAAGATGTGGGATCCCATGCGGTATATCCCCTCGCCTCAAAGGTGGCGCGCAGGCCGCCGGAGGGGAAGGAAGAGGCGTCCGGTTCGCCTTGAATCAATTCTTTGCCGGAAAATTCAAGGATCACACGACCGTCGTCTGTTGGTGTGATAAAGCTGTCGTGTTTCTCCGCAGTGATACCCGTCATGGGTTGGAACCAGTGGGTAAAATGGGTAGCCCCTTTTTCAATCGCCCAATCCTTCATGGCGTTGGCAACTACGTTGGCAACGGCGTTATCCAGATGTTTTCCTTCTTTGATGGTGCGTTGCAACTGTTTATAGGTTTCTTTAGGCAACCGCTCTTTCATCACGGTGTCATTGAAAACATTGGTGCCAAACACATTTTTGATCGTGTTCATACAAACAACCTCTTTCTCAAAAAAATAAGCGGCAAAAACGGGTAGAAATTTCTTTCTACGACATCTTTGTCGCTTTTAAATCAATAACAGCAGTATTTGGAAAGGGTATACTTCGCTTTTTGGGTTCGGAGCCCCTTTTCCTTCCGGTTTTGATTGCCGGAAACAAAAAACGGCAATGATGAAGCAGAACTTCTGCGACACCATTGCCGTTCTCATGTCCAATAGTATATACTCTTGTTTTTTATTTGTCAAGCACCTGTTTTTAAAAAAGTTATCTGTAAAGGGTGGATTGAAAAAAGAGGAAAAAACATCAATAAAAATACAGTTATTATAGTAAAAAAGATTTATATCTTATCATAATAACGCCAAAAAGAGCCGTTATCTTTCACTGAGGAGGAACATTTTTCCCTAGGCCAGCCCTTTGTGATGTAATTGATTGGCTATTTGTTTGAACACAGGACCGCAGCTGCGTCCTCCTCCTTCTCCATCTTCGGCAAATACCACAATGACATATTTGGGATCCTGTGCGGGATAAAACCCTGCGTACCAGGCCTGATCTAACTCTTCATCGCCTATTTTTACACCGGTTTCCGCCGTGGCGGTCTTTGCTCCCGCGCCTCCTTCCTCTGGTTTTCCCTGGGAACTGGTACCGAATTCTACAGAAGAACGCATATATTCCATGATTTTTTCCGTTGTAGATATTTGTAGAATTTTCTGAGGCTCCTCCGCAGTATATTCCTCTACAAAATTCCCCGTCTCGTCTGTTAATCCCTGCACCAAACGCGGCCGACTGTATTCCCCTTGAGAAATGATGGTGTTGATAAGGGCGGTAATCTGAATAGGGGTGGCGGTCAATTCCCCCTGTCCGAAGGAGAAATTCGCTAACGCCCTGGCGTTGGATAGATTGCGCTCGCTGGGCAATACCCCGGCGACAGATTCTAACCCCGGGGCCAATTCGGTAGATGTCCCAAAACCAAGCCGTTCTGCCTGATCCAGTAGGTTTTTGCCGCCTATCTGCTGTGCTAAGTGGATAAAGTAACAGTTACAGGAATAAGCGATTGCATGGTTCATATCCACGTCCCCATGGGCCGTCCCGTTGATACAGTGAAAGGTAGCGCCGTCGACTTCAATGCTGCCGGTACAATGATAGGTCTGATCCGGGGAAATCCCTTCTTCCAATGCTTCAGCAGCGGGGACCAACTTAAAGACGGATCCCAAACTGTAAGCGGAAAACGCCCGGTTGAGCAGTGGGGAATCCTCGCGGTCCAATACGGCGGAAAGATTGGTGGGAGAAAAATCGGGTCGGCTTACCACCGCCAAAAGGTCGCAGCTTCCGGCTTCCGCCACCACGACGCATCCCCGTTTTAAATAATCGTTGGCGGCAATTTCTGCAATGCGCTGGATGTCCGTGTCAATGGTGAGCTTTACTCCTTTTTTTGCCAATTCGGAAGTATCAGAGATTTTCTCTTGTTCTCCCGGCAAAATACGGCTGAGGGCGTCTACCGGATAGCGCACCGAAATTTGCGCCCTGGTTTGTGACAGATATTCGTCATACGCTTTTTCCAACCCGGAAATACCGGAACCGCTCCCGTCCAAATAACCGATCACATGGGATAATATTTGGGGGGTGCGATACCGCTCGCTCACCGAAAATGTATGGATCCCTTCCGCCGACCACACGGCGTTATGTTCCGGTTTGAGAAGAAAGGGCTTTCCAGACGATAATAAAGTAAATACCGATTCTTTTTCTTCTTCCGGCAATGTTTCAGAAAGAAAGTTGGCCGCTTCTACTGTGGGGGAGACCGCGGCAATGGTGGTGTGATTCAATCCCGTCAAAGGCGTTCCATTGCGGTCGTAAATGGTCCCTCTTAGTTTTGCAACATTCAGTTGATAAGAACTTTGATTGGTTGCCGCTGCCTGTAAGTCGTCCTCCATGGTGAGAAAATAAAGACGGCACATCAGTCCCACCATTCCCGCCATTAGGATAGAAAACAGAGCGATAGACCTTTTTTGCAATCCATTCATTTTTTGTCCCCATTTCCTGTAGGATAAAAATTTGATCTTCCGTCAAAGATTGTCCTGCAATAAAAAATTTTTCGTAATCCTTTTTTCTCCTTGCGGAAATTTTTCTTCTATACATTCAGTTTGACAGTTTTTCCGGAAAACATACGGGGCAAGGGGAAAAGATCCGGGTTTTCCATAGAATGAAATGCCGGAACAAAAAGGTATT
>CAJFUH010000079.1 GCA_904420155.1 uncultured Clostridia bacterium | reverse complement strand
GGCGCGGATGAAACAGTCCTGCCAGACCTTTGATAAATCCAATTCCGGAAAAAATATCTACCATGAGATCCTTGCCCTGATTGGGCAGGACAAGGCCAATTGACGGATTGCAGATGTTTCCGTGGGTTTACAAGCATTTCCTGTTGGAAATGCTTGTTTTTATTTGGTAAGCCGGAAAATCATTCATGATGGAAACTTCCCCTGGAATATGGTACAATAAACAAATCCTTGATAGATTATTTGGAAAGGAAGGATGATTCTATTGCAACCCTGGAACAAAGGCATTCGGGCATTGTTAACGATTCTGGTTCTTTTATGGGTTGGCTATGTTTTTACCAACTCCCTAGTTCCCGCCTCCCAGTCCAGCGCCATCAGCGGAGGGGTAGTAGGCCAGCTGAACTCTATGCTCCATCAAATCGGGATTCCCATGGAAGTCACCGATCATATTGTCAGGAAATCCGCCCATTTTATTGAATTTACCCTTTTGGGGATTCTTTTATTTTTAACCATCCGCTCTTATTCTCCCCATCCGGGCCGCCACCTCTTTGTGGGTCTATTCCTCGGCCTTCTGATCCCGGTCGCAGATGAATTTATCCAGCTATTTGTGGAGGGACGCGGCAGCCAGGTCAGTGACGTAGTGCTGGACTTCGGGGGAATACTCACCGGGACGATCCTGTTTTTCCTGTTTTTCTTTCTCGCCACTCATAAAAAACGCCGGGCCGCCAGGTGGAAACATCTCGCTTCTTAACAGACCCAGATTTGAATGAAAGGAATGCTATGAAAACAGCGTTCCTTTTTTCCTGTTCCATGACGTCCAAACCATATATTTCTAAGACAATCGGTCCCCACAACGCAAAAAACAGGAATCATAAATCTGGGTTTGCAAGTATTTGATAGGCTATCTAAAAAATTTTTCCTTCTGTGCAAAATAAGGAAAAAAATCGCAAATCGTCATCTCATATTCCAAAGGAAAAATGTTCCTTATTTGGAAATCCTTTATTGGGAAATTCAGAACAGCGGCCCGTCAGGCTTGACTTTTATAAAATGAATGAAGTATCATGATAAGAACAGAATTCTGTCTTTATTTTTCCCATGGGGATTTCCCCTGTTTTCCCTCATTGTTTTGTTGGGAAAAGAGGATTTGGGATGGTAAAGAGGCGCAAGTTCGCCCAAGAGAAAGTTTTCCTTTCTCTTTTGTATTCTCTTTACAAGATGGAAGAATATATTCTATGAACGGCTAGTCCAGAGGATATAGAGACATATCCTTCGATCCATGTTTGAAAAGGCGGTCTCTTTTTCTTCCTATAGATTCTATCCCCGGCTAGCGGGAGCAAGGTTTCTGTACCGGCACTCTCGTGCAGGGCAGGCGCAATATTGTTTGTCTTGGAGGGCCTACATGAAAAAGAAAATAAGCGGGAAGACCATTTTCAATTTGTCCGTGGTGGTACTCTGCATCGGGATGTTAGGGTATTTTTGCCTTTCGGAAGACGGATTGATAGCCTTCCTAAAAAGCGCCCAGAGGATTGATGCGGGATGGATTATCATGGCCATAAGCTGCCATCTGCTTAACATCGCCATCGACGCTTATTTGATTTATCGGTTTACTGCCAATAACTGTCCTCAGTACCGCTTTTCCGGGGCTTTAAAATCCTCGATGGTGGGGCAGTTTTTCAGTTGTATCACCCCGTTTGCTTCCGGCGGGCAGCCCATGCAAATTTATCTAATGTCCAAACAGGGGGTAGACCCCGGCATTTCTACCGCGGGCCTTATGCAAAAATTTCTGGTTTACCAAAGCACTTTGACCGTTTATAGCCTGCTGGCCATTATCCTGCGCTGGAATTTTTTTGGAGGCACTATGCGGGTGATGTGGGGTGCGGCGCTGATCGGTTTTGCTTCCCAGGCCCTGGTGATTGTGGCAATCCTTTTATTTTCGTTTAATAGAAAGATTACCCATAAATTGATTACTTTTATTTACCATCTGCTGGGAAAGCTCCACATTATGAAGGACGTGGATTCCAGGATTGAAAGCCTGGAATTCCAGCTCTCCAGCTTCCATACCTGTAACAAGGAACTTTTTAAAAACCGCAGGCTGCTGTTGGAAACCTATGTGTGTACTGCGGTACAGCTGACCGCTACATTCATTATCCCCTATTGTATCTACCGTTCATTTTCCCTTCATGGAGCACGGGTGGTAGATATGGTAGCTTCTCAGGCGTTCGTCACCATGGTCTCTTGTTTTGTCCCTCTTCCCGGGGCGGCAGGAGGTTCGGAACTCAGTTTTTTGGGATTTTTCGGTATGTTTTTTACCAAAGAAACCATCCAGTCGGCAGTCCTCATTTGGCGCTTAATTACCTACTATGGAACCATCGCGCTGTCGGCCCCATTCTCCCACCTGGGAAAAAAATCAAAAAAAGAGCGGGAAGCAGAAGAATCAGAAAAGGAAAAGACAAAAAACAGCGTTTAACGCAACCAATTTGAGTAATGGCGTAAGGAAGGGTATCGATTGAAACATTCAAATTGTCCGGCGATTAGCGTCGTCATCCCCATCTATAATGTAGAACAATTTTTGCGCAAGGGTTTGGATTCCCTATTGCAGCAAACTATGCGGGATTTTGAGGTAATTATGGTCAATGATGGCTGTACCGATTCTTCCCGTGAGATTATGCAGGAATACGCGGACCGGGATAGCCGCTTTCGGATCATAGATAAACCCAACGGAGGCGTTTCTTCCGCCCGTAATGCAGGCGTACAGGCCGCGCAAGGGGACTATATTGCATTTTTGGACAGCGACGATTACGTAAAACCAGAATTTTTGGAGAAGCTATATCAAGAGGCGCAAAAAACCGGCGCCGACGTGGTCTGCTGCAACTATATTCTGGATATGTCGGAATCCAAACGGTTTATCACGCTGCCCATTCAATTGCCGCCCGGGCTGTATGAGACTCAACGGATTATGCGCAGCCTGATTAAAGACGTCCGTATGCACTATTTCCTCTGGAATAAGCTTTGGAAACGGACCCTTTTTACGGAACATGATATCCAGTTTCCCCATATGTTTTTTGAAGACATCGCTACCACACCCAGGCTGATGTATTTTGCCAATAAAGTAGCGGTGCTCAAGGGCTCTTACTATTACTATATGCAGCGCAAGGGAAGCATCCTGGGGTCCATGGACGTCCGAAAAATCAACGATTACATACGGTCTCTGGCAATCATCCGAAACTTCTTGGAACAGCAGAACGATTACCCCAGATACCGTCGCACCCTCATTTTTTATGGCTATAAAGTTATCTTGACCAATTACTATTCTATTTTGGTAGCGCATATCAAACACAAAAGCGCAAAGGGGCTATGGACCAATTTGAAGGTTTCCACCCGCGAGGTACAGTATTATATTGGCAAACAATATCAACCCGTCCCTGGCGCGGGGGATTTTCCTTCTCCTATCAAAATGCCGTCGAAAAAAGGGGTTGCCAAAACAGAAGACCCACAGGATGAACAGGCTTGATCTTTGCCTCATGTAAGAAAGGGAAGCAGGATGAAAAAAAAGTTTGATTTTAAAAAGTTTTTTAATATTGGGCTTTTGCTGCTTTCCGTGGGTATGCTGGTATATTTCTGTACCATGGACAATAACCTATTGACCCTGCTCAACAGCCTGCCCAATCTGCACCCAGTCTGGCTTGCCGCCTCCGTGCTGTCTATTGTGCTTTGTTGGTTTTTTGACAGTACGCTCATTTATATCATTACCAAAGAGGTATATCCCGGGGCCTATACCAGAAAAAACGCCTTTAAAGTGACCATGGTGGGGCAATATTTCAACGCCATTACCCCTTTTTCCGTAGCCGGCCAGCCCATGCAGCTTGTAACCATGTCCCGGCAGGGAATCAGTACCGGCATCGCGCTGTCTGTGCTGGTCCGTAAATTTTTGGTGTATCAGATCACTTTGACCCTTTATTCCCTCACGGTCATCGTGTTCAAATTTGGTTTTTTTGACAGCCAGATCCCAGGATTTATGCCCTTGGCGCTGGTAGGGTTTGTCTCACAGGCGGCAGTGGTGGTGCTTCTGTTCCTCTTTTCCACCAACCGTATTTTGACCACCAAAATTATTCGGGGGATCTTCTGGCTGTTATCCAAACTCCATATTGTCAAAAATCCCGAAGCCACCAGCAAAAAAGTGGAAAAGCAATTGGAATTTTATCTGGATAACAATAAATCCATGAATCACAACGCCAGCATGACGTTTAAACTATATGGTCTCACTTTTTTACAATTGACCTCTTTGTTTGCCGTCCCTTTCTTTATCTATAAGGCGTTTCGCAATCCTGGATTTCCAGTGATCGACATGATCTCTGCCCAAGCCTTTGTTACCATGATTTCTTCTTATACCCCTTTGCCGGGCGCCTCCGGCACGTCAGAGGGGAGTTTTTTGGTGTTGTTCAAACTGTTCTTTGACGATGCCGCCATCAAACAAGCCATGCTGTTATGGCGCTTTATCACTTATTATTCTTCCATCATTGTAGGTTCTGCCTTCGCAGGGCTGGAGAAAAAAGCGGAAAAGATGGAAGTAAAATGGGAAGAATCCCAACAAAAAAATTAGAAAAGATATGGTTTCCCAATCCCCTGAGCTTAAATCCAGGGGATTTTTTATACCAAAGACCTCTTTGATACAAACGATACCATCACAAAAATCCGCTCCTCCTCTTAGCCTTTTGCATCCCTTTTTCTCTTTGTTTCTGCTTTCTTTTGATATGGGAAATTTGGGGACGGGAAAGATAATCCTTCGTGATAGATACGACCTGAGAGGACAGCAAAAGTAATGCTATGAGATTTGGAATCGCCATCAATCCGTTGAAGGTATCTGAAATACTCCAAACCAAGCGTAAATCCATCACACAGCCGAAAGCAACCGCTACCACATAGACCGCCTTATAAATCGGAATAGATTTCCGGCTGCCTCCCGATAAATATTCAATGGATCGTTCTCCATAAAAAGACCACCCCACAATGGTGGCAAACGCAAATAATACAATGGAAACCGCCACAAATAAAGAACCAAATTTCCCAAACACTGTGGAAAAAGCCGCCGTGCTGAGGGCTACCCCTTCTTTTCCGCTCTCTGCCGCCCCGGAGGCTAAAATACAAAGGGCGGTCATGGTACACATGACCAGCGTATCTAAAAAAACTTGAAAGATCCCCCACATCCCCTGCTCTACCGGTTCTTTGGTATCGGAGGCGGAATGGACAATGGGGGTACTCCCCAGTCCCGCTTCATTGGAGAAAACTCCCCTGGCTACCCCGTATTTCACGGCAGCCGCCATCACACAACCGCCGGCTCCCCCTGCCGCGGACTGTAGCTGAAACGCCTGCTGTACAATATCCTTCAACACCCCTGGGACGGAGGAGGCATGCACAACCATGACCACAACAGCCCCCGCCATATAAAACAGCGCCATAAACGGCACCACTTTTTCCGTCACTTTGGCAATTCGTTGGATCCCTCCAAAGATAATAAACCCCACCAGCATTGCAATCAAAACGCCTGTAATTTTGGGAGAAACCCCAAACCCTTCCTGTAGAGCCCCTGCAATAGAATTGGCCTGGGTCATATTTCCCATGCCAAAGGAGGCCAAGATACAAGCAACAGAAAAAGCAACTGCCAACCACTTCTGGTGCAATCCTTTTTCAATATAATACATAGGCCCGCCTGTCCATTCCCCTTTTTGGTTTTTGCATCGGTAGCGGATACCCAATATATTTTCCGCGAATACGGTCATCATGCCAAAAAAGGAAGCCACCCACATCCAAAAGATAGCCCCCGGCCCCCCTAAGGTGATAGCCGTGGCCACCCCTACAATATTCCCGGTCCCGATAGCGCCCGCCAACGCGGTAGTCATGGCCTGAAATGGGGAAATGGCCTTGCTGTTTTTATCTTTCTTTTTGCGGGGATGCAAGAAACTGCCCAGGGTATGGCGCATCCACAACCTGATTTTTGTGAGTTGAAAAAAGCGCAGCCGGAAGGTAAACTGGATTCCCACAAACAATAGGAAACACAGCATAACAGGGCCCCACACCACCCTATTTACCATTTCATTCCCTTTTTCCACTATGGAAAGGAATGCTTCCAAAAAATCATCCCCTTTTTATTCTCTATTAGAAATATCAATTCCAGTTTTTTATGCTATAATGAAAACAAATAAAAAAACAAAAAGGCTGGTGTAAATTCTGTGGATATCTTTGATTTAGAACGGGATGATTTCATCTGTACCGATGAAATCAGAGGGAAGATCCCCCCTTTTTCTCAGCTTCTCCCTTATACGGTTCTATGGGAAGGTTCAGATGCCCAGGAAGCCTACCAGCAATATCTGGCCTATCAGGAAGCTGGAGAACAGGAGGGGTTCACCCCCGTCTTTTTAGCGGACGATTCGGAATATTTTTTGAGAGAGTCTGTCTTTTATGCCCGGGAGGAGCAAGCGTTTTCTCCTTCGGAAATTGTAAAAACTTTGGAGAAAGCAGAAAAGTTTCCCATTGACCATTTTTTTTCGTATTCTTTTGCCCGCCTAGCTTTAAAATGGAGGGAAATCAGAAAAGAGCATAAATGCCGGTTATACCGCAGCAACCGATTGACCTCCGGGTTTGGTTCTTGTTCTTTTGTGCTGTTAAAAGTCCCTACCAGCCGTTCCTGGGAATTGCCCGCTTATTTGCCTTTCTGCCAAAACTACGGGGAAACCGAGCTGGATCAGCTGGTCAGCATTTTAAAAGCCTGGAAACAGCGGTACGGCGTACAGCTTTTGTGCGTCCATTTTGATATGGTCCAGATGATTTTTGACAAAGAGCGGATGACTGACGAATTGTATCACAATTTTGCGCGGGAACTGTTCTGCGTCCAACCTCATATGGTTTCTGATTATTATCTGAACTTTGATAATTTGGTTTATAATCTGAAACATGGGGAACAGCCTGTTTTTCTATTTTATTGGAGCTAAAGATAGTGGTTTTCCTTTAGAATCGTATGCAAATGGTACAAGAGAAATGCCCTTTGGAAAATTTCCAAAGGGCATTTCTCTTGTTTTTCTTTCTATGAAAAATATTGCCTGCGTTTTCTTATTGTCGATGAGAAAAAATTGGGGGAGCAGTGCAACCGAGGTATGACTGCGAGTTGAGCGCAATGAAAAATAAGTTTCCTTTGAAAAAGAAAGCTTTTAAAAATCTGAATATATAGAAAGGAAACTTGTTATTGGTTTTCCAACCTGTGTTATATCATAGATCCTTTTTCTTCTATCTCCGCCGCTCATGCCGCAGGGGCACTTCCTTCTTTTGCTGGCCCAAAAGAAGGAAGCAAGAAAACGGCCTAGGAATCGCTTGCATGTCCGCTACGCTTCCAAAACGCGATTCCTGCTGCCTAAACGCACTTACTGCAAAAGGGGCCGGATAATTGCGATACGGTAGGGATCTAATCATCCCTTTTGATGAAACTTTCTGTCGCCATCTTCCTTTTGCGCTCACCCCCGCCCAAAGTTTCCTATTGTGGAAACCATATTACTAACTTTTCTAATGGCGATAAGGTGAAAAATTAAGGGAGCGGTATGACCCAGGTATGACGGCGATTTGAGCGGGCAGAGCCGCTCATTTTGAGCCGGCATACTTCCCGGGCTTCCTTAGAAGACCCGCCGCAG
>CAJFUH010000078.1 GCA_904420155.1 uncultured Clostridia bacterium | reverse complement strand
GCTCAGGAGGGGAGGCCAAACCGTCCGGGGGACGGTTTGGCCGTGGGGAACCCTAGCGAGGGGTTCCCCATCGTCTGCCGGCTTGTACCATTTGCTAAAGGTTACTGCCTTTTTCGGCAGTCTGCGTTTTTTCCTAAAGGAAAGCTCTTTTGACAGGAGACATAAGACGCAGAAAGGCTTGGAAAAGCGGGAGGAGCTCAGAGAAAAAAGCTTCCAAACAACGGGGGCCAAAGGATCTCAAAATCCTTTGGCCCCCGTCTATGTCGGGCAACTAGGCTATAGATACTTTTTAAAGAGTTCAATGTGAAGTTCCTCATCCTGAATAATACGTTTTAAGATTTCCTGAATATGACAGTCTTGAATCATTTGGATTTGTTTTTGATATTGCCGGATTGCATCTTGTTCGGCCGCAATATTATTTTGCATCATTTGCCGAACCATGCGCCCGTAAAATACCATGGTGGCATTCCAGGGAAACTGCCTGTTCCGCTGGATGCAGGAATAACTGGGGGTACCCCCTAAAAGGTCAATGAGGCGGCCTAAAATTTCCAAATGGTGCATTTCTACCATGGCCACATGATGCATGACGTTTGCAATTTCGGAAAATTCCGTATGTAAGACCCAACTTTGATAAGCATATTGCATCACTGCGGTGGTCTCGCTTTTGGAAGAAGCAAAGCTTATTTTTAAAAGCTGCGCATAGTGGGGGTTGACGCAATCTACCTCAATAGGGGGATAGGGATCTGGGCAAGCATATAAAGGCGCTGGGGGTTCCGGCGGCTTTTGAGGGCGTTTGGGCTGGGGACGCTGAGGCATATTATTCGATTCCATAGGAAAAAAACCTCCATCTTTTCTAGTGTTATTCCATATATATGCATTTACTTGCTGAACATGAATAAAACGGAAAAGGAGGATAGAAAAAGCCCTCCTATTTTCCGTGGGGTTACCGGGCAAATAGTTTTCTAGCGCGGACAAAAGGAAAAAGATGGTCGCCCAATTTAGCCGAAATGGGATGGTTTCTGAGGTTTTCTGACAATTTTCGCGTTCATTATGCACTCTCTGATTGATTAAGTAAAAAATTTTGGTATAATAGGAAAGAATATAAAGGTTAGAAAATCATCCGTTCCGTAGGGATGGTGAGAGGAAAGGGGTAACAGCATGTCCAAAACGGAAGTAAGAACCAGATACGCGCCCAGCCCCACAGGATTTATGCATGTGGGAAACCTGCGCACAGCTTTGTATGAGTATTTGATTGCGAAAAGCCAAGGCGGAAAATTTATTTTAAGAATTGAAGATACCGACCAAGAACGCCTGGTGGAAGGCGCTGTGGATATTATATACAATACCTTAGATCAAGTGGGCTTGCAGCACGACGAGGGCCCGGACGTGGGCGGGGAATACGGCCCTTATGTCCAGAGTCAGCGCCGGGATATGTACCGTCCCTATGCGGAACAATTGGTAAAGGAAGGAAAGGCATACTATTGTTTCTGCACCAAAGAGCGCCTGGATTCCTTACATCAACAGGCGGCCCAGGAGGGAGGATTCTCCGGAGGCTATGACCGGCACTGCCGGGATCTGCCCCAAGAGGAAGTCGACCGCCTGCTGGCAGAAGGCGTCCCTTATGTTATCCGCCAAAAGATGCCGCTGGAGGGTTCCACCACCTTTGAAGACGCGGTATACGGTTCCATTACGGTGAAAAACAGCGAACTAGAGGACCAGATCCTGTTAAAGACAGACGGATACCCCACTTATAATTTCGCTAATGTTATCGACGACCATGCCATGCATATCACCCATGTGGTACGCGGCTGCGAGTATCTGTCATCCGCGCCCAAATATAACCTGTTGTATGAGGCGTTTGGATGGGAAATCCCCACCTATGTCCATTTGCCGCTGATTATGGGTAAAAATGAGGACGGTTCGGTTTCTAAATTGTCAAAACGGCATGGGGCCACCAGCTTTGAGGATTTGGTGAAAGACGGATATTTGCCGCAGGCCATCACCAACTATATTGCATTGTTGGGTTGGTGTCCCAAGGATAACCAAGAAATCTTTACCCTCAAAGAACTGGAGCAAGCGTTTTCCATCGATGGCATCAGCAAATCCCCCGCTATCTTTGATTATGACAAACTCACTTGGTTCAATGCGGAGTATATTCGGGCCATGTCTCCAGAGCAATTTACAGAGATTGCCATGCCCTATTACCGTCAGGTCATGGGAGAAATCCAACTGGATTGGGATACCCTGGCCGGTATTTTACAGCCCAGGGTGACCAAGCTCACCCAGATCCCGGATATGATCGCCTTTTTCCGGCAGCTTCCGGAATACGAAAAGGATCTCTTTATCAACAAGAAGAGCAAAACCAATCTGGAAAATTCCCTGGTGATGCTGCAGCATGTCATCCCTTCTTTGGAGAATCTGGAGACTTGGGATCACACCAGCATTCACGATTGCCTGATCGGCCTGGCGCAGCAATTGGAGGTAAAAAATGGTACGGTGATGTGGCCTACCCGGATTGCGGCGGCCGGCATGGCGGTAACGCCCGGCGGCGCCATTGAGATTTTACAGATTTTAGGAAAAGAGGAATCTTTGAGAAGGCTGCGTATGGGTTTGGAAAAATTACAGGC
>CAJFUH010000077.1 GCA_904420155.1 uncultured Clostridia bacterium | reverse complement strand
GGAATCTCCGCTTTCATACGCTCGATCAGTTGATCGATGATCTGATTTTCCAGATCATCCTCTACTTCCTCCTTGCGCTTTGTCTCCAGCTTCTTTCTCAAATCGGCCTTGTAATCATCCAGGGTGTCAAACTCGCTGACATCTTTTACAAACTCATCGTCCACAGCGGGCAGTTCCTTCTTCTTGATGTCATGCAGTTTCACCTTAAAAGTAGCTTCCTTTCCTTTCAGATCCTCTACATGATAATCCTCCGGGAAAGTGACAACCACGTCGAACTCATCCTCTACATTGTGGCCTACGATCTGATCCTCAAAACCGGGAATAAACTGACCGTTGCCCAAAGTCAGGCTATATCCTACCCCTTTACCGCCTTCAAAGGCGTTTCCATCGATAAATCCTTCAAAGTCGATCACTGCCACGTCGCCGTTCTCAGCAGCTCTATCTTCCACGGATACCAGGCGGGCGTTGCGCTCCTGTACCTTAGCAACTTCCGCATCCACATCCTCATCGGTTACTTCTTCCGGTTTCTTCGTGAGTTCCAAACCCTTGTAATTTTCCATCTCTACTTCCGGTTTGGTCGTAACGGCAGCAGTAAAAGTAAAGCCCTGCTTGCCAATTTCCTTCATGTCAAAATCGATTTTGTCATCAATCACATCCAGGCCCGCTTCTTTAATCGCAGCGTCCAAAGCGGCCGGATACAAAGCGTTCACTGCGCCTTCATAGAAGGTGCTCTCGCCGTACATCTTCTCCACCATAGCACGGGGCGCTTTTCCCTTACGGAAACCGGGCAGAGAGATTTTCTTGCGCTCTTTGAGATAAGTGTCGTTAACGGCTTTTTCAAATGTTTCCGCGTCCACTTGTACCTCTAACTCATAACGATTGGTATCGATTTTGTTTGATGCTTTCAGGCTCATTTTTTGTCATCCTCCTGCAAAAATGCAAAATATCTAAATAATTATACCATAAAGGAATACTATTTACCACATTTTTTCTAAAATAGTCAAAATGTGATATTATCGGATTAAAATCGGCATAAAACCTGTAAAATCGCACGAAATCAAGTGCAGATCTATCCCTTTATAATAACCCGTCACCGCTTTTTTTGCGGCAAAACCTCCATGAATGTGTCCATAATAACACTGTTTGATATCCTGTTCAAGTAGTACCTGCAAAATTTCTTGACATTCGGCTTCTCCATAAACTGGAGGGTAGTGGAGAAATACAACCGGTTCCTTCCCTGTGGCCTTTGCCAGAGCAATAGAGGTATTGAGGCGACCTACTTCTCTGTTCAAGACTTTTTTATCAGCATCGCTCTCCGCATCGTAAAACCAGCCTCTGGTCCCGCAAATGCTCACATCCCCCACGGCTTCCGCAGAATTAAACAGGATCCCTAGGGAAGAAAATCCCTTTTCCTTGAGATAGGCTTCCATCTTTTTTCGAGTGGTCCACCAGTAATCATGGTTTCCTTTGAGCAGCCATTTCTTTCCTGGCAGGGATTCCAAAAAAGAAAAATCCGCTTCGGTCTCTTCCAGCTTCATTGCCCAGGAAATATCCCCTGCGATGACCACTGTATCTTGATCGCTGACTACCGCTCTCCAGTTTTTCTCCAGACGGGCGGTATAGTCCTTCCATCCCGGAAAGACGTCCATCGGCTTATCGCATCCAAAAGACAGATGTAGATCCGCTATTGTAAAAAGTGCCATGAATTCCCCCTTATTATCCAGCTTACTGGATGTGCAGCATCTCCAATACAACTTTACGCATGTCAGAAATACCGCATACCTGCTGGAAACGCTGGGTTTTCTCTTTTAACTGAGCAATAGGCTGGGGAATCGCCGTAGAACTGACGGCGGAAAGCTCCTCCACCATGGAAAATTCATCCCGTTGGCTTTTCTCCCCGGTGAGAGCTTCCAGTACACTGGCGGCAAACTTGTAAGGGCTAGCGGTAGAAGCGATCACAGTAGGAGTTTGTTTGTCATCGGTCTCTGCTATATATTGATCATAAACATGAACAGCTACTGCGGTATGGGTATCGCACAGATAATTTTCCGTATCGTACAACATCTTAATGGTTTGCTCCGTGCCTTGGTCATCACAATAGCCGCTGTAGAACAACTCCTGGATCTTGGCTTTTACGTCGTCATCCACCGTATATTTGCCGGTCTCTGCGAGCTGTTTCATCCACTGGCTTACCTTTTTATCGTCTCTCCCTGTAAGATGATACAACAGGCGTTCCAAATTGCTGGACACCAAGATATCCATGGAAGGTGAAATGGTGGTATAGAAATTTCTGTTCTTGTCATACGTGCCGGTACGGATAAAATCAGTGAGCACATTGTTGGAATTGGAAGCGCAAATCAATTTGTGCACAGGCAAACCCATTTCTTTCGCATAATATGCGGCCAGAATATTTCCAAAGTTTCCCGTGGGAACTACAATATTGATTTCTTCCCCTTCATAATCCATTTCGCCGGTGTTCATGAGATCGCAGTAAGCGGAGAAGTAGTAGACAATCTGAGGCAACAGGCGTCCCCAGTTAATAGAATTAGCGCTGGAAAACAGCATATTATGCTTCTCCAATAGCTTTGCGGTTTCGGGATCAGTAAAAATCCTCTTCACGCCGGTTTGCGCGTCGTCAAAATTCCCCTCGATAGCGCATACGCTGACATTGTTGCCCTCCTGGGTATTCATTTGGCGTTTTTGCATAGGGCTGACGCCGTCTTCCGGGTAAAACACCAGGATCTTGGTGCCTTCTACATCCTTAAAGCCTTCCAGAGCCGCTTTTCCGGTATCACCGGACGTAGCCACCAGGATGACCGCCGTCTTTCCCGCATAGGTCTTTTGCAGGGATTTGGTCAAAAGATGGGGAAGCAACTGTAAAGCCATATCCTTAAAGGCACAGGTCGGACCATGCCATAATTCCATCAGATACATATTTTTATCGTTGTTTTGCAGCAGGGTGAGGGGCGCGGGATTATCGCCGCCGAATTTTTCCGGCGCATAGGCCTTCTCCACGCTCTCCTGAATTTCTTCCGGCGTAAAGTCCGTGAGAAAATCGGACAAAATACGCTGAGCCCTGCCCACATAATCCAGTTCCTTTAACGCCCTCAAATCCTCATAGGTATAATGGGGCAACTGCCCAGGGACGAAAAGCCCCCCTTCCTTAGAGATCCCCTGTGCAATGGCTTGCGCCGCTGAAACAACTACAGAGCTGTTTCTTGTACTATTATAGTTCATTGCTTGTTCCCTCTTTCCACCGGCTCAGTATATCTTTTCCATGAGTAAACCAATTTACAAAATGAAGCAAAAGCACCCTTTTTCCTATTCAGAAAGGCCCTTCGCTTCTGTCTTTCCTTGTTTGGTATCTTATGGGACGTTTTGCCTCTGAGATACCGGCCGATTACTTCTCGATTCATCCATTCATTGTATACCACAACTGGCGTTCTGTCAAAGTCTTAAAAAGAATTTATAGGCATTCTCAAAAAAAATGGCTTTCACAATATCTTCCTTGTAACCATGCTTCAAAAAAGCCTCGTACAGGCGGCCGATATCCTGGATTCCCCGGATACCATTGGGCATATCCGCCCCATCAAAATCACTGCCAATGCTCAAGGTCTCCTCCCCTCCTAAAGAGAGAAAATGTTCCGCGTGTTTTAACACAGAAAGATAGCTGGCCTCTCCGCTATTTTCCAAAAAAGCGGGATAGAAATTCAAGCCGACCAATCCCCCGCTGTCACGGATCATACCAAACTGTTCATCGGTAAGATTTCTGGGATGAGAACACACTGCTCTGGAATTGGAATGGGAGGCCACCAAAGGTCTGGTAGCCATCTCAGCTACCTCATAAAAAAGCGGGTCGCTGGCGTGAGAGATATCTACCGCCATTTTATATGCTTCCATGTTGCGGACCACTTGTCGGCCGAACTCTGTTAATCCGGAAGGATGTTTCACCAAGGCTCCATCCCCAATTTCACACGATCCGTTCCAAGTGAGCGTCATCATTTTAACGCCGCAGTCGGCTAAATAAGCCAGGTTGGAAAGATCTCCTCCCAGCACGCCTCCCCCCTCCACAGTGAGAACGGCGCCCACCTTTTTCTGCTCCACCGCCCGGCGCAGCTCTTCCCCGGAAGAACACTGCATGATTTCATCCGGATGGTCTTCCAGTTCCGCTTGAAATTTGTGTACCGCCCGATTAAATAAGGTAAATGCTTTTCGTTCCCGGCATTCGTCCGGGATCCAGACCGCAAAGCACTGTATCCATGGACGGCAGTCCTTCCCCCGCTGGATGGATAATTGCAAATCGTTTTCGTATAAACCGCAATCCTGCATGACGGTTTCATATAATGTGTCACAATGCAAATCAAAAAATTCCATCGCCAACCTCCAAAGAAAAAGCGTTTTCTATCTGTCGGAGCCTGCAATAGCCTTCTTGCACACCCTGCTCCAGAATCTCTATGATATCAAATCGCGGCTGTAATTCCGTGGGGTATTTTGACAGATAAACCAATGCTGTTTGGATAATCTTTTTCTGTTTTGTCCAGGTAACGGTTTCGGCGGGAGAAACGGAATCTCCCCGCCTGCGCAACTTTACTTCGGCAAAAACAATGTATTGGGTATTCTGGGCGATTATGTCTATTTCCCCATAACGGGAACTGTAATTGCGGGCCGTCACCCGATAGCCTTTGCGGCTTAAATAACGGGCTGCGATCCCTTCTCCCCATGTCCCCTTTTCCTTAGATCGGTTCACAAAGACTCCCCCAATATTTTCTTTAGGAAGGTCTTGCGGTGGATAGGGGAAGGCCCGTATTGTCGGATCAACTCCCGGTGCAACTTGGTTCCATAGCCCTTGTGCTTCTCCAACTGATATTGGGGATACTGCCGCGCCAGTTCTTTCATATAACGGTCCCGGCTGACCTTTGCCAGAATAGAGGCCGCCGCAATGGAGAGGGAAAGGGAATCCCCTTTTACAATGGCCTGCGCTTCCATAGGCAAGGATGGCAAACGATTGCCATCCACCAAAACCATCTGCGGCTGCGGCGACAATCCCGCCACCGCCCGCTGCATAGCCAGATAGGTAGCGTTTAAAATATTATGCGTATCAATTTCCTCTACGCTGGCGCTGGCGATGCAACTGGATACCGCTGTCTGCCGGATGATATCAAAAAGAGTTTCCCGCTTCTTTTCGCTCAATTTTTTGGAATCGTTCACTCCTTCTATGTGAGCGTCCGGCGGCAAAATAACAGCCGCCGCATAGACAGGGCCGGCCAGAGGCCCCCGTCCCGCTTCGTCCACTCCGCACACCACGGAATACCCTTTTCCGTAGGCCTGCTTCTCATAGGAAAGCCAATCCATTTTCTCCCCTCCTCTATTTCACTGTTTCCAGGGTAATCTTCCCTAATTTTCCCCCCCGGAACTCGTCCAGTACCATCATTGCCGCCCGCTCGGTATCAATCTCTCCTCCGGAAATCAGCATTCCCCGTTTCCGGCCTACAGCCTCCAACAGTTCATAGCCGGGTTTTCCTTCTGTGTCGGAAGCCTGTATCTTATACCTCTCCTGTAAAGAATGGGGATAGCGCGCCGCCAATAATTCTAACAAGCGGCCTGCCAGCTGCTCGGTATCCATGATCTGATCTTTTACCGCCCCGGTAAACGCCAGTTTTTCTCCCACCGCCGGATCTTCAAACTTAGGCCACAGTACCCCGGGGGTATCCAGCAAGTCAAACCCTTTGGCGATCGTCACCCATTGGTTGCCGCGGGTTACCCCAGGGCGGTCCTCCACTTTTACCTTACTGGATTTGGACATCTTATTAATAAAAGAGGATTTCCCCACATTGGGGATTCCCACCACCATCACACGGATACTCCGGCCTACCATACCTTTTGTTTTCCAGGCTTCTATTTGATCCGCCAACACCGACCGGACCAAAGGCATAAATCCTTGTAACCCTTTTCCGGACTTACAGTCTACCGCCAGCGCATAAGCGCCCTTCCCTTGGAAATAAGCGATCCATTTTGCCGTTTGTACCGGATCCGCCATATCACATTTATTAAGCAAAATGATCCGAGGTTTGGACTGGACCAATTGATCCAAATCGGGATTGCGGCTGCTTACCGGAATCCGGGCGTCTATGATTTCCGCTACCGCTTCCACCAGTTTTAAGCTATCCTGTATTTTTCGTTTGGTTCTTGTCATATGGCCGGGAAACCATTGAATAGATTGTATCTCACTCATCATGTCTTCCTCCTCGTATCCCATACCTTATAATTTAAAATAGCCTGTTTTTTGTCCCTGTGATTTTCGTAACGGGCATCATATTCCCCACAGAAACGCAATAGGACCCATTAGCAAATGGTTCTTTGCGGAGGCTCTTAACACCCCAAATAAGAATGGGCCAGAAACCCTTTACCATTGCGCCCCGCAAATCCACTTTCCTACGGAAGAAAAAATGCCGCAATAGTAATGCTTCTGGCCATATAATACCCGTATCAATTTTTATTAATCACCCAAAACTCATCCTATCTTTTGTATCCGGTCAAACGGGAACACCACCGCTTCTACTTTGCCCTTTATACGGCGTTTATCTACTACATCCTGTTCCCAATCCTCTTCTTGGAAAAGCCCTTTATGGTCTTCCGTCACAAATACAAATCCCTCTGGGACTTGAAATGAGTGGAGGATCACAGGATCTGTGTCTTGGATTTGTTTCTGATTAGTTTTTCCCACTACCTCTCCGTCCACATACATTTCGCCGTTTACAGAGATGTCAACCGTCTGCCCTTCCAAGGCGACAACTCGTTCTATCCGCATTTTTTCCTCATTGACGCCGGATATCAATACCATATCCTGGGATTGGGGCTGATAAAAGAAATCCGTCGTCAAAACCAGATCCTCCGGATAAAGGGCCGGTTCCATAGAATCATTGTCCACCCGCTTTAACCCACACAAAAAAGTGAAAAACACCGTTACTAGAAGAAGTATCCCTACAACCGCTTCCATCCATTCAAAGCAGCATGCAACACCACCGGGAGCATTTCCCTCCCGCTTCTTTTCCTTTTTTCTAGTCTGCATATGCCGTGCTTTCACGGTGAGTTCTCTCCTTCTGTTAAAGATAAAGGATCCCTTTACAAGATCTGTGCTTCCTTTAAGATAAACCGCCGATCCGGTTCAACGGATAAATAATGCACTGGGCCTTCCCAATGATATTCCGTTCGTCAATCAGGCCTACGTCTTTATAACGGCTATCCAAAGACACCGACCGGTGGTCTCCCAAAACGAAGACATATCCTTCGGGGACTTCCATGGGGTATGTTTGTTCCCCTTTATAAGTTTTGGCTCCGTTGATATACGGCTCGTCTAATTTTTCTCCATCTACATAAACGTCGCCGTCGTTGGTGATATCTACTGTCTGCCCCTCTACGGCAATGACGCGCTTGACCAACGGTGCGTCAAAAACCTCGCCATGGGACATGACAACAATATCCCCCGGCTGAGGATGATAAAACAGGTTGGTCAACACAATCCTATCTTCATCCAGCAAAGTAGTTTCCATGGAAGTCCCATCGACTGCTACCACGCGGAATAAAAAAGTAAAGATAGCGATCACAATCACAATAGAACTGACCAACGCTTCCGCCCATTCAAAGCAGCTGCGCGTTACGCCTTCTTTTTCTTCCACTTCTTCTTCATTGATTGGTTCCATTTGGTCATTCATGATTATAACCACCTTATTATCTCAAAATAGCAAAAAAAGGGACCAACGTCCCTTTTTTAAGCTTAGCGAATCTGCTCTTTTACCTTTGCAGCCTTACCTACGCGGTCACGCAGATAATATAATTTGCTTCTGCGAACACGGCCCTTCCGGACGATGTCCACACCCTGCACATTGGGAGAATTTACAGGAAATACTCTCTCTACGCCAACGCCGTAGGAAACGCGTCTTACTGTAAAGGTCTCGGCTACTCCGCTGCCTTTGCGGGCAATCACAGTACCTTCAAACATCTGGATTCTTTCTCTGTCTCCTTCACGGATGTTTACGTGTACTCGAACCGTATCACCGATCTCAAAATTAGGGAGATCCTTTTTCAGGGAATCAGCAGCAATTAATTTTAGGGCGTCCATTTTTATCCTCCTTGTAATCAGACATTCTTGCTGGATCTATTCCAGCAGAGGACTGTCAGCTTTAATGTCTCGGAATGATTCCGGGCATCAAACCCCATCGGTAACCCGACGGTATCCAAATGCCTATATATGATACCACAGTTTTTCTATGGATGCAACAGAATCCTGCAACAATTTTTGCCTTATTTCCTCATTTCTCCCTCTTCCTGTCTAAATATTTTCCAAGGATTTCAGCAGAAAGGCTCTCTTTCTTCGTTATAGAGGTCCAGACGGGTGATATCCGCGTACAGCTCTATGCCTTCATATCGCTTAATGGCATCCAGCAGCAGTTGGGGATTGACATTATTGCTGCTGCCAGCCGGCAATAATATACGCAGAAAAACACATTCCTGTCCTACGGTTACCTGATATTCTCCCAAGTTTTTCTTTAGGTCCATTTCTTTTATCCCGGATTTGGTCTTTTTTTCCACCATAATCTGGGGCATGTCCATAATCTTCTGTACCGCTTGTAGAATTTGGGAAGGGGAATGATGCTCTGCTGTCAAAACCAATTGGTAGCGCGCATAAGAAATACGCCCCGGTTTCATTACCGGATCGGTGACGGCAAAAACCCGGATCCCTTCTGGAAGGCAAGGGTTAAGGCGTTCTATAATTTCCTTTTCCGGCATCTCGTCCACAAGCTTGATGTCCATAGATTCCCGTTTTCCACGCACTCCTAAAGATAACGGCAAAGCAAACGTCAAAAAAGGATGCGGGTTAAACCCTTCCGTATACCAAATCGGGATACCAGACCGGTGGATTCCCCGGGACATGCAGCGATTAAGGTCCAGATGAGAAATAAAACGGGACGTCCCATCTTTCTCAAACCATATCCGCACGTTTTTCAACGCAAATCCCCCCTTTCCAGCAAGCCGCCCCGCAATGGGAACAGACTTCGCGGCAGTTTCCCGTGGTGGCGTTCTCATAGGCTTTTTTGCACTCGTTGATAAAGAATTCCTTTTTTACTCCATAATCAATGTGATCCCAGGGCAGTATTTCCTCAAAACTGCGGCGGCGGTTCGCATAAAAGGCGGGGTCTACGCCGCATTCCTCAAAAATTTCCATCCAGGTATCTAGGCGGAAAAAGTCCCCCCAGCCGTCGAAATGGCAGCCGCGTTTTTGGGCCTTTTCCAATACCTTACACAATTTTCGGTCTCCCCGTGCAAAAACTCCCTCCAAAAAGCTGGTATCCGCGTCATGCCAGTTGCAGTTGATCTTTTTGCTGGTAATGGAATCCCGCAGATGCTTCTGTTTTTGATGCAGGGTTTCAATGGTGTCCTGGGGCTCCCACTGGAAAGGGGTAAACGGTTTCGGCACAAACGACGAGGCGCTTACTGTCACCTTAACCGCTTTCCCTTTGGGTTTGTTAGGGTTGGCGTAATAAGCATTAACCACTTTTTGCCCCAATTGAGCGATACCCGCCACGTCGTCTAACGTCTCCGTGGGCAATCCTATCATAAAATATAACTTCACTGTCGTCCATCCGCCGCTGAAAGCGGTGGAACAGGTCTCCATCAGTTCTTCTTCCGTCACATTTTTGTTGATCACGTTGCGCAGGCGCTGTGTACCCGCCTCCGGCGCAAAGGTCAGCCCGCTTCTGCGGACTGTCTTCAATTTGGACATCAGTTCGTCGGAAAAGCCGTCCACACGCAGCGAAGGCAGCGAAATACTGACTTTTTCTTTCTCTGACCAACTGAGCAGCTCTTCCAATAAGCCTTCAATCCGGGTATAATCGCTGGAACTGAGCGAGGAAAGGGAAACTTCGTCGTAACCGGTGTTGTTGCACAAATCGTGGCACTGCCGGTCGATGACCCCAGGGGATTTCTCCCTCACCGGGCGATACAGAAACCCTGCCTGGCAGAAACGGCATCCCCGGATACACCCCCGGAAGATTTCCGCTACGGCCCGGTCATGGACAATCTCAATGGAGGGGACTACAAATTTTTCTGGGAAATATAAATGATCCAGATCCATAATCAGCCGCTTTTTAACGGTAGCCGGCGCCCCATCTTTGGGAGTAACGGACGCGATGGTCCCGTCCGGATTGTAATCCACCGTATACAGGGAAGGGACATAAACCCCTTCTATTTGGGCCGCCGCCTTCAAAAACTCTTGCTTAGTAGCGTTCTTTTTCTTGTATTCCCGGTATAGGTCGATCACCTCCAAGTCTACTTCTTCGCCTTCCCCAATAAAAAATAGATCAATAAAATCCGCAATTGGCTCAGGGTTACAGGCGCAGGGGCCGCCGGCCACCACCAAAGGCCACAGCTCTTTACGGTCTTCCGAGCGCAAAGGAACCCCGGCTAAATCCAGCATATTTAGTACATTGGTAAAACTTAATTCATATTGCAGGGTAAACCCGATGAAATCAAAATCTTTGATGGGATCGCCACTTTCCAACCCATAGAGCGGAATATGCTTATCCCTCATGATTTCTTCCATATCCACCCAGGGGGCGAAGACCCGTTCACACCATATATAAGGAAGGGAGTTAAACTGTCCATATAAGATTTTCATTCCCAAATGGGACATGCCAACTTCATAGACGTCGGGGAAACAAAAGGCGAAACGAACTTCTACTTCTTCTTTATTTTTGATAACGGAGTTTAATTCCCCGCCTACATAGCGTCCCGGCTTTTGTACCTTTGTCAATATCCGTTCTATCTGATCGGTTACCCGCATAAAATCATCTCCCCTCTTTTCTTTTTCTAACAAAACTTCCATTATATCCGTGTGGCAACACCATCACAGACCTCCTTTTGATGCTTTTGATCCCAAATACTTACCTTTCCTGTCCTATTCTTTCTAAAAAAACGAACTAAAATATAAAGGATATTTTAGTATTATATCATATTTCTTTCTTTATCTCAAATTTAAAATGAAAGCGGATAGAGGTTCCCGATTTCCCTTAAAAAATCTTTCTAACAGCCCTATAGCCACTATTTAATGGTACTATCCCTCTTATTTTTCTTTTATCACTGTACCCGTATTCTATGAAAAACTGGAGCGGCGCTGCCATTACAACGCAACTCCAGCAAAATCCTACTTTATCTTTTATGTTATCTATACAAAATGAGACTTCCCCATCCCTCAAATACAACGCTCCCGGTCTGACATAACTTTTATTCAGGGCGGGGAGGTCAACAGGCATTTACTACTGCCTTAAATAGAAAGCGTTACCTTATCATATGTCTTCTTTAACAAAAGCTGCCCCATCAAATAGCAGCTGGCCAGGAGCAGGGAAAAATTATATTTTGACTGCAACAAAATAGAAAAGCCCATGCAGGCGATGGGGATCAGCACCAAAAAGGAGATGATCTGAACCCATTTCTGCGCTTTCTCCGGGGATCTCTTTTTGCAAAGGACCGCATACAGAATTTGCCCCCCGTCCAATGATTCCACAGGGAGTAAATTAAAAAGGCCAATCAGCAGATTGGTGGACGCCGCAAACAGTAAAATCTGTTTTTGAAAGAAAGCAAAGCCCAATAGCAATAAGAAAAACAATGCAAAATTCACCGCTGGTCCCGCTAATAAAATAACGATATCCTGATAATATCCTCTCTTTACACGGCGATCGTCCTGTATATCAATATGGAAAATTCCAAATACAACCTTTTTGGGTATCCCTCCCAGGAATCCCATAGCCGCTAAGTGGCCGCACTCATGAAGAAAACTGGCCAGCAATGTGTGAATGACACAGCCTGTATGATCCAGCAAAACGGAACAAGCAATGGCCGCCACAAATAAAAACCTTAATTCTATGGTGCAGCCAAACAGCCGAATATGGATCAAACGTAGCTCCCTCCAAGCAAAGGCTGCGGATCATAATATTCCCCTTGTAGATGAAGCTCCAAATGCAAATGAGCCGCTGTGGCTTTCCCTGTCTGCCCCACTTTGGCAAGAGGGGTTTCCCGGGATACGGTATCCCCCGACTGAACCAGCAGCTCGCTGCAATGTGCATAAAGGGTTTCGATCCCGTTTCCATGATCTACTACCACATATTTTCCATAGGATTCATTCTCCTGGGCTTCTTTTACCTGTCCTGGCAACACACTCTGAATCACAGTTCCCTCTGGGGCGGCGATATCCAACCCCTTGTGGATAGACGCTTCTCCAGTAAAAGGATCCTGCCGATTGCCAAAGGCCGAAGATACCGTACCGGATTCCAAGGGCTTTGAAATCCCCACAGACAGATAGACAGGTTTTTCACTCTGAGATACCGTGGACGTATTAGGAGAATAGGAAACCTGTAGCGCGGTCCCCAGCTCTGAGGAAGTGTCCTGGGCGGGGTCTCCTTCTGGTTCTTTTTGAGGGGAAAAGACAGAATTCCACACCGCCTGATATTGCTCGATATCGTCGCTGGCTATGATAGAACGGTTAACCTCCGTCTGATACCAGGATCGGAATCCTTCGTACCATTCTCCCCCGATCAATTTTAGCCCCAATACCACCAGTAATACCAAGGCGCATAGGCCAATCTGAATCAGTAACAGCAATTGCGTCCCTTTATATCTCGGCCTTTTCGGTTCTGTTTTAGGCGTCTCTTCCTCTTCTTCCCAATACTCAGGATGATAAGCCGTTTCCTCATAGTTTTCGTATTCTCTCATCATTTTAGATCCCTCCCACCCCATCTATATGAACAGAAGAAGGGATTCATACCACACTTGTCTCCTTTATCCTTTGGGAATACCAGAAGGCAAAATAAAAACTGTGCTCCATACACAATCTCTGTTGAGAGAATGGCAGAGCACAGTTTTCTAAATCATTAATATTTTATTTAGAACGGATGTATTCATCAATGGAACGAGCCGCATGTTTGCCAGCGCCCATCGCCAAAATAACAGTAGCGGCACCGGTTACGGCATCTCCCCCGGCATACACGCCTTCACGGGTAGTCTGCAAAGTATTATCGTCTACAATCAGGCAGCCTCGTTTATTGGCTTCAATGCCATGGGTCGTACTGCGAATCAGCGGGTTGGGGGAATTGCCGATGGCAACTACCACGCAATCTACATCCAACAGGAAGTTGGAACCCTCTTTTTCTATCGGACGGCGGCGGCCGGAAGCATCCGGCTCTCCCAACTCCATTTCCACACATTCAATCTGGTTAACCTTTCCTTGGTCATCCCCATGAATAGCCACCGGATTATTCAGTAGACGGAAAGTAATTCCCTCCGCCTTGGCATGGTGAATCTCTTCTTTTCTTGCAGGCATTTCTTCTTCGGAACGGCGGTAGATGATAGAAACTTCTTCCGCCCCCAAACGCTTGGCGCAGCGGGCGGCGTCCATTGCCACATTGCCGCCGCCGATGACCGCCACACGGCGGGGATGGATGATCGGCGTATCGTAATCTTCCAGATAAGCCTTCATCAAATTGATACGGGTGAGGAACTCGTTGGCGGAGTACACGCCTACCAAAGCTTCGCCCGGGATATTCATAAAGCTGGGCAGCCCTGCGCCGGTACCAATATACAGCGCCTCATATCCCATGTCAAATAGCTCATCCACAGAGAGCACCTTGCCGATTACCATGTTGGTATCAATGGTAACGCCCATTTGTTTGAGCTGGTCTATCTCCTTCTGTACGATCTTTTTAGGAAGACGGAATTCCGGGATCCCATACATCAGCACGCCTCCAGCACTATGCAGGGCCTCAAACACGGTGACTTCATAGCCCAACTTTGCCAGATCGCCCGCACAAGTCAACCCGGAAGGACCGGACCCCAATACCGCTACTTTATGGCCGTTACTTTGAGGCTTTTCGTCCTTAGCGGTACCATGCTCCATAAACCAATCCGCGACATAGCGTTCCAACCGGCCAATTCCAACCGGCTCCCCCTTGATCCCGCGCACACACTTGGATTCACACTGGGTCTCCTGAGGGCAAACACGCCCGCAGATGGCCGGCAAAGAATTGGTGGATTTGATGGTCTGGTAAGCGCCTTCCATATCGCCGTCCACAATATGGCGGATAAATTCCGGGATCGGCACACTTACTGGGCATCCGGATACGCAAGGCTGGTTTTTACAGTGCAGGCATCTTTGAGCTTCGTTTAACGCCATTTCATCGGTATAACCCAAGGTCACTTCTTCAAAGTTTTTATTTCTTACCTCCGCCGGCTGTTCCGGCATTGGCGTTTTATTCGGAGTCATATTAGGCATGTTCGGCACCTCTCATCAATCGGCAATTTTCTTCTCTGGTTTCTCTTTCTTCGTCTTTTTTATACGTTCTCAGGCGTTCCATCGCTTCGTCAAAACCCACTTCATGTCCATCAAAGTCCGGACCGTCCACACAGGCAAACTTTGTTTTACCGCCAACAGTAAGCCGGCATCCACCGCACATTCCCGTACCGTCTATCATAATAGGATTCATACTAACGATGGTTTTTATATTGTATTCCTTAGTCAGCTGGCTGACCGCTTTCATCATGGGAATGGGTCCAATGGCGATTACCAAATCATAGCCCGCACCCGCTTCAATATTTTTTCGCAGGGCGTCAGTGACAAATCCTTTGTTGCCATTGGAGCCGTCGTCAGTCATTACTGTGAGGTTATTGCTCACCTGATTCATTTCCTCTTCTAAGATCACCAGGTCTATATTGCGGAAACCGGCGATTACATCCACCGGGATCCCCATCTGATGCAGCGCCTTGGCTTGGGGATAGGCGATCGCACAGCCGGCGCCGCCGCCGATGACTGCCACCTTATGATATCCCTCTAGTTCAGAAGCCTTGCCCAAAGGCCCAATAAAGTCCAGTATCGCGTCATTCTCATTCAACTGGTCTAGCAGCATGGTGGTCTTTCCTACTTTTTGGAAAATAATAGTAACCGTACCTTTCTCCCGGTCATAATCCGCGACAGTAAGGGGAATACGCTCCCCATGTTCATTCACCCGCAAAATGATGAACTGCCCTGCTTGGGCTTTATGAGCAACGAAAGGAGCTTCAACCACCATTTTGGTCATAGAGGGATTGAGCGCTTTCTTTTCCACAATACGAAACATTCCTGACACTCCTTCTATATTATCAACACCACAGATAAGAACTTTTTTCACGAAAAAAGGATAAGCTCTTTCCGATTCTAACTTATTATATGCGGATTCCCCCTTTTTTTCAAGCATGTTCCTTACGTCCATCATGAAAGTCTTTGAGGGATATCCTGCATTTTATTGGTACAACTGTACAAATCTATCCCCAGAGGCCCCCATATGCTTGCATTTTTCCCTTGATTTCTTTTCTTTCGTTATCTCTCAAAAGACAAAGGTGCCTTTAGATCCGCCTCCGGATCTAAAGAACACCTTTGTTCTCCTGAAAGGAAATCTTCTTCCCTTACAAAAAATTTCCTTCCCCATATTAAATTTATTATATCATAGTTTCTTTCCATCTGGCAATGGAAAAACGCTCTATTTTACCAAGAGGCATATGCTTTCAATAATTCCTGCGGGCAGGAACTAGTCATCAGCTGGGACATCACACAAATTCCCTGCGCTCCCATTTTAGCTACCTCCATCGCGCGTGCCGGAGTAATGCCGCCAATGGCATAAACGGGGATAGAGACAGAATCCACCACTTTCTGTAAAAAATCCAACCCCCGGGGGGGCAATCCTGGCTTACATCCAGTGGGATAGATATGTCCGGCAATCAAATAGCCCGCCCCCATACGCTGTGCCTGGCGGGCTTCTTCCGGGGAGTGAATGGACACCCCTATCTGCTGGAAGCCTTCCAAAAGATCCCTTTCCTGGAGGAAACGTTCCAAAGGCAAGTGGATTTTGGAAACAGAGAGTTCGCGGGCTACCCGTGGATAAGAATGGATAATCAGATCCACGTGATAACGGCGACATATTGTCAAACATTGGGCCGCCAGCTGCCGGTACTCCTGTTCACTCAGATCCTTTTCCCGCAAAAGGATCCCTTGGGGCCTTCCCTGGGCAATGCCCTCTATTTGGGATAAGAAATCCTTCTTGCACAAGTTCCGATTGGTGACGCATAATACAGGAAGCCCTTTCATACGCGGATATAATCGGTGTAAACCGGCTGTAAGCCCCTGGAAAGGATGGCTTGGTGCACTTCGTCTACACTTCTGGGGTCGGAGATTTCAAACTGTTCGTCGCCTTTTTTTTCTTCTTCATGCCCGCCTACGCCGACTTTTACGCCGGCGGAAATTTTGGTGGCGCACATACCGATCACATGATCCCGGAATCCCGCTCTCTCCCGTGTAGAAATGGTGATACCGGCAAATGGTAAAAACAGGCGGTAAGAAAGCATCACCTGCAATAGCTGCGGCTCGTGGACGTCGTTGGGATTCTCCTCGGCATTATTAATGTAGGGGCGCAGCCGGGGCGGCGAGAAGGAAATCTCCGCATGAGGATATTTCTGCTGGATCAAATAAGCGTGCAGCCCGGTGGCAAAAGCGTCCTTTCGGAAATCATCCAAACCCAGCAACGCGCCAAAGGCCACCCCTCTCATACCTCCTTTTAAAGCCCTTTCCTGGGCGTTAAAGCGGTAGGGATAAATCCGTTTGTGGCCGCTCAAATGGATCTGTTCATATTTGACCGGATTATAAGTCTCCTGATATACGGAGACAAAATCCGCCCCGCAAGCGCGCAAGTAAGCATATTCATCTGTATTAAGCGGGTAAATCTCAATACCCACTGTAGTAAAATACTGGGCCGCCAGTTTCACAGCTTCCCCAATGTACTCCACGCTGGACATGGAACGGGATTCCCCTGTGAGCAGCAGGATTTCCTGTAATCCCGTGGCGGCGATAGCTTTCAGCTCTTTTTCAATCTCCTCCTGGCTCAATTTAGCGCGATGAATTTTATTTTGGCAGTTAAACCCGCAGTAGACGCAGTGGTTTTCACAATAATTGGCGATGTACAGGGGGGTAAACATGCACACGGATGTGCCGAAGTGCTTCCGGGTCTCTTCCTGCGCTTTATGCGCCATCTCTTCCAAAAAAGGGAACGCCGCCGGAGACAGCAGAGCGGCAAAGTCCTCCAGGGAACAGGAATCCTTCGATAGAGCTCTTCTGACATCCTGCTCCGTATAGCGGTGGTAATCGTACTGTTCCATTTTTTCTAAGACCGTATTCATAATAGAAGGGTCTGTTGGTTCCATATCCGCCAAGTATTCCATATGGTTAGTTTTGATTGGTAACATGATGGGAATCTCCTATTCTTTTGCTTGACCGCCGGGAAAGGGTGGTTTCCGTTTGCATTCTTTGCGCAAAAATTAGTCCTGTAAAAAACCGGTCAGGGGGCTGCTGGCTTCCGCCTTGCGGTCCAGCACTCTTCCCAGCCCCGCCAAATAAGCGGCGCGTCCGGCTTCAATCGCTAACTTAAAGGCCTTTGCCATAGACGCTACATCCCTGGCGGTGGCAATGGCGGTATTGGCCATCACAGCGTCCACCCCCATCTCCATAGCTTCGCAAGCCTGGGAGGGACGGCCGATCCCCGCATCCACAATGATAGGAAGATCGATTTCCTCCACCAGCATCTGGATAAAATCCTTGGTAAGCAATCCTTTGTTGCTGCCAATCGGAGCGCCTAACGGCATCACGGCGGCGGCGCCGGCCTCGGCCAATGCTCTGGCTGCGTTTAAGTCCGGATACATATATGGCATAACCACAAAGCCTTCTTTTGCCAGGATTCCCGTGGCCTTTACCGTCTCATAATTATCCGGCAGCAAGTATTTGGATTCGTGGATCACTTCCACTTTGACAAAATCCCCGCAACCCAATTCCCTGGCCAGGCGGGCGATACGGACCGCTTCTTGGGCGTTTCTCGCCCCGGAGGTGTTGGGAAGAAGCGTAATTCCTTTGGGCATGTAGTCCAGGATATTTTCCTCTCCTCCCACATTTGCCCGGCGTAGAGCCAGCGTAGCCATTTCCACCCCGCCGTTTTCGATGACCTGTTTCGTCATCTCCAACGAAAACTTTCCCGATCCCAAAATAAACCGGGATTGAAATTCATGTCCGCCAATTACCAATGTATCGTTCATATCTTCTTTCTCCTTTTTATACATCTTCTATTCCCAGCAGCAAACGGAGGACCATATTCGCCTGGTGTCCTGCACAGATTTCCACCCGAGGGGCCATCAGCCCATTTCCAATCTGGGCTTCGCTGACAAGATCCCCGCATATATAGAGGTTTTTCATTACCCGGCGGGTCTCGATTTGATTGGAACTGTCATATCCCGCCATACCTGAGGAGGCGATCACTTTAACGCCGGGAAGCTGATCCAGAATTGTATTGACCAGCATAGCCTTTTGTCTCGGACGGTCAAACGCCTCGCATACCACGTCGCATCCGGAGAACAATGCCGCTGCGTTTTGGGCCGTCACCCGGACAGCGTGGGATTCCACTTGGATAAAAGGGTTGATCTCCTGGATCTGCTTGGTCAGGGCTTCCGCCTTTGGGGTTCCCAGATCCCTTACAAAATAACTTTGGCGATTTAAATTGCTGGGTTCTACTTCGTCAAAATCTACGCAGACGAGCTTTCCTACTCCGGTGCGGGCTAACATAATCGCAATGTGAGAGCCCAATCCTCCCAATCCCGCAATCCCTACTTTGGCTTTCTTGACGCATTCGTGTACATGGGGCGTATGCCGGGCGGCCATCATACTTTCCAGTTCCTGCTGGTCCGGCATTATACCCTTTGGGATCACGTTCAAGATATCCCCTTCCTGAAGCGGGACGTTTTTTTCTATCTGAAAGCCGTTGAGTATCCGGATCACTTTTCGCTTTGGATCTACCGGTACTTCATATACCGTCTTCCATGGTCCTTCCATAACCTTTCCATTTACTGTAATCCTCAATCCATCAGCCTCCTCCTACAAACTGTACAATTTCCAATTGATCTTCCGATTGTAGCAGCGTCGCTTCATATTCCCTTTTAGGGATAATTTTGCCGTTGCGTTCTACCGCTATTTTAGAAGGATCATATTGATTTTCCTGTAAATATTGTAAGAGTGTTTTTTCTCCCCCCAATGGAATCGACACACCGTTTACCCTCATATTTTCCTCACCCTCCTTGCGTCATTCTGAGTTTTACACAAAAAAATAGGACACAAATAAAGCTACACCCGCGGTGGTGTACCCCATTTGTATCCTATTGGTTATTAATATAACACTGATTCCCCGCCCTGTCAATTCTTTGTTTCAATTTAAAATTCTTGATTCTGAATATTTCGTCTAAAAAGCTAAGATTTTCTTGAATTTCCCAGGTTTTTTCGGTATAATCATGGTACATTCATATTTTCTGAACCAAAGCTGGAAAGAGGGATGACAATGGGGATTTCATGGAGCGCTATGCGTAAAGCACTGGAAGAAGATAATATCTGTGATTCTCTGAAAGGAAGAATCCAATATTTTGCCACCCGCTATCGGAAATCCCACGATCAAGAAGGGCGTGTGGCCATTCGGTTGGATGGAAAGGAAATTTTTAAATCCTGCTATTTTGATTGGTACGCCAAAGAGCAGAAGGTATTAGAGCAACATATTGTTTCTAGAATTCCAAACGAGCCCGGGAGATGTTTTTGGGACAGAGTGTATCTAGAAGTTAAAAACCTGGGCGGTTTTGATCAATTTGCATTTTATGATGCATATTATGAATACAAAAACCATAAAATTCAAGAAAGCCTGTGCTCCACCGATCCAATCGTAAGATTATTCGCATTTTTTGATAAACGGACTGGGAAACGAAAACTACAGAGGATGTCTTCTGAACTGTACACACAGCCAGAGTGGTTACAGGTACTTTTCAGGCTGCGTTTGCAGGCAGAGGGAATACAGGAACGCCGAGATTCCTAAATTAACTTATCGTAAATTTGCCAAGCAACTTATAGGAAAAACCAAATCGCAATGCGATTCTCTGTCTAATCATAAACTGATTATTTTTTCTAGTTCTATCGGATCTTTTACAAAAAGGGCCGCCTTACCCCCATGGAAACAGGGAGTAAGCGGCCCTTTTGTTATTTTATCCGTGTCCGTATTGGATTTATCAACCCAATACGACTTTATGATATACTTTTTTACCCTTTCGGATGATGAGATAACCGTTTCCAAAATCATCAGAAGTAAGCTTTTGATTGACATCTTCCACTTTTTTGTCATTGACTGCAATTCCGCCCTGTCCAATAAGACGTCTCGCTTCGCCCTTGGAAGGCACCAATTTGGTTTTGACCAGCAGATCCAAAATTGCAATAGCGCCGTCGGTGAAGTCCGCTGAGGAAATCTCCGTTGAGGGCATGTTATCGGTATTGCTGCCGGCTCCAAACAACGCACGGGCGGCATCCTGAGCTTTTACCGCCTCTTCTTCGCCATGGATCAACTTGGTTACTTCATAAGCTAGAATCTCTTTGGCACGGTTTAACTCGCTGCCTTGCAGTTTGGCAAGTTCGTCGATCTGTTCCAGCGGCAGGAACGTAAGAATCTTCAAGCAACGGATAACATCTGCGTCATCCACATTTCTCCAATACTGATAAAAATCGTAAGGGCTGGTCTTTTCCGGGTCCAGCCAGACAGCCCCGTTTTCTGTTTTACCCATCTTGCGGCCGTCGCTGGTGGTCAACAGGGTAAAGGTCATACCGAAAGCCTCTTTGCCCTCTACGCGGCGAATGAGTTCCACCCCGCCGATGATATTGCTCCACTGATCGTCTCCTCCCAGCTCCAGCTGGCAACCATATTTCCGATTGAGTTCCAGAAAATCATAGCTTTGCATAATCATGTAGTTCAGCTCAAAGAATGTAAGCCCGCGTTCCATACGCTGCTTATAGCATTCCGCGGACAACATACGATTGACCGAAAAATGCACCCCGATTTCCCGTAGGAAATTGATATAATTGAGGTCTAATAGCCAATCCGCATTATTGACCATAATGGCTTTTCCTTCGGAGAAATCCACCAAACGGGACATCTGTTTTTGGAAACAGGAAATATTGTGGTCAATCTCTTCCCGGGTGAGCATTTTTCGCATATCGCTCTTTCCGGAAGGATCTCCCACCATACCGGTTCCGCCGCCAAACAGGGCGATTGGGGTATGTCCCGCCTTCTGCATATGGGACATTACCATAATCTGCACAAAGTGTCCTACATGCAAACTATCGGCCGTGGGATCAAATCCAATATAAAAACTAGTTTTCCCATGGTTCAACAGTTCTTTTACCCGTTCTTCATTGGTCATCTGGGCAATTAAGCCCCTTGCTTTTAATTCGTCAAATACACCCATCTTTTTTCCTCCTAATCGTCATAAAGATCCGAATACAGAGCGCTGGCAACAGACACTCCAGGGGGCCTCTTTTTTCGGGTGTGAGCAACAAAAAAGCCCCCTGCTCTTCGCAGAGGGCGGAAATTCCGCGGTACCACCTCAGTTCACCGCAACCTCACGACTGCGGCCTCATGGGTACAAACATACCCGAACGCAATAACGGGCGTTGCCCGGCAAAGCTTACTAGGCTTAAAAAGCTGTTCTTCCTTGCGGCTCCAGGATGTATTTCAGCAACTTTTCTACTCCTGCTTCCACCAGCCGCAGGTTCTCTTGGCTAGTCCAGCTGCCTACTTCTTCCCTTCTCAGCAATTAGCTGTATTATACCTAATTTTTTTCTTCTTGTCAACCTTCTTTGGAAATTCCAGCCATAGAAAGCATCTCTTCTGCGCTTTTTAAGGTTAAATCTGTCACTTGTACTCCGCCGATAATCCGGGCAAGTTCCTGTTTGCGTCCCTCAAAATCCAAAATATCAACATGGGTGAAGGTTCTGCCTTCCTGAACCTCCTTTTGTATCAGAAGATGTTCGTCTGCCAAAGCGGCAATTTGTGCGGAATGAGTAATACACAACACCTGCCGGCTGGAAGAAACTTCTTTAAGTTTCATTCCTACCTTCTGAGCGGCGCTTCCGCTGACCCCAGTATCTATTTCATCAAATATTAATGTGTCAATCGCGTCTTTATCTGCCAATACGGTCTTAATAGACAGCATAATCCGGGATAGTTCTCCCCCGGAAGCTATTTTTGCCAAGGGCTTCGGCGGTTCCCCTGGATTCGTGGAGATCAAGAACTGCATTTCGTCGCATCCCATGAGATTCAAAGGACATCTTTGTTGGGATACCGACAGGCGTACTCCCGGCATATTTAAAAACGCCAATTCTTTTTTTACCCGTTCCGCTAATATCAAAGCGGTCTTTCTCCTCTTTTCCGAAAGCTTTAGGGCCAATTCCTCGGCCTTTTCTTTCGCTTCCTGATAACGGGCATCCAACTGCTCTCTGCGTTCTTCCGAAAAGGTTATTTGATCTAACTCTTTCTTGGCATGCTCCAAAAAAGAGAGCATCTCTTCTTCCGTCTCCCCATATTTCCGGGATAAACGGTAAAGCACGTCTAGACGATCCTCGATCTCTTCCAGGCGGGCGGGATCACACTCGGCTTGCTGAATGAGGGTCCTTACTTCTTCCCCGCAGTCCTCCAGTTCAAAAACCAAACTGTTCACTCGTTCCGAGACTGTTTGCGCTGCAGGAAAATAGCGGGCCGCCTCCCGCAGAGAAGCGGCCGCCTGTTCCAATGCCTGCTGGGCTCCAGCGGTTTGCTCATCCCCCGCCAGCACACTCTGGGCCACCATCAAGGCATGAGCCACCCTTTCGCCATTCTGATAAAAATTCTTTTGTTCGTTGAGTTCCTCTAATTCCCCTGGCCGCAGCTGGGCAGTCTCCAATTCGTCGATCTGATAAGTAAGCAGATCAATCTTCCTGGCTTTGGCTGCCTCATCCATTTGCAAAGCATCTCGTTCCTGTTCTATAGCTCGCATCTGGCGATAGCACACCTGATAGGATTCCCGCAAGGGAAGTAACTCTCCCATAGCGTCAATGTATTCCAAATGCAGATTTGGGGAAAGCAAATCATAGCTTTCATTTTGTCCATGGATATGGATAAGATGTACACCCAATTCCTTAAGGACAGATACCGTCGCCGGCCTCCCATTGATACGGCAGCTTCCTTTTCCTTCCGCGCCGATCACTCGTTGCAACAACAGGCTACCGTCCTCTTCCGCCGGATATCCCAATCGTTCTAATATCTCTGCAATTATAGGAGAAAGATCCTGAAATACTGCGCTAATCAGGGCGGCGGAAGTCCCGGTTCGCACCAGTTCTTTAGAGACCCTTTCCCCTAAAACGGCATGGATTGCGTCGATAATAATGGATTTTCCCGCGCCGGTTTCTCCTGTTAACACGTTCAGCCCTTTACGAAAGGTCAGCTCCGCTTTTTGGATTACCGCAACGTTCTCGATGTACAACTGTGAAAGCATCCTGTCACCTACTTGCTGAGCAATAGCCTTTTGAATTCCGTCACCAGACTGATGGCATTGTTTTCCGTACGGGCGATAATAAAAATAGTATCGTCTCCCGCCAGCGTTCCTACAATGCCTTCCCAATGCATGGCGTCTAAGGCGGCGCATATCCCTTGGGCCATACCGTTCATACATTTTACCGCCACCATGTTCCCTGCAAAATCAATAGACAGGACAGAATCGGAAAACAGGGTGAAAAATTTTGCTGAAATGTCAATCGCTTCGTTTTTTCCTGTGGAATATTTGTAGCGCCCGTCTTTAGCCAAAGACTTTATCAACCGGAGTTCTTTAATGTCGCGGGATACTGTGGCCTGCGTCACATCAAACCCCTCATTTTTGAGCAGTTTGAGTAGTTCCTCCTGCGTATCGATGTTGTGTTCTTGAACCAGTTCTAAAATTTTTGCGTGTCTTTTTGTTTTCACTTATATCCTCCTTTCCGAAAGCTTCTCATTGAGCACCTCATAGAAACTGATGTCTTTGATCTTTATCAGACTGACCTCGATATCCGCCGCTTGAATGGCCACCGTGTCTTCTTCATGGATCTGCACGGAGGTCTCTCCATCAATGGTCAGAAAGATCTCATTATCGTCGCCTGCAGCTGTCTGTACGGTAAGCCTGGCATCTCCTCCAAACAGCACAGATCGGGAAAACAGGGAGTGTGAGCAAATTGGCGTCAATAACATACAACGCATCACCGGTTCGATGACAGGCCCTCCCGCTGAAAGGGAATAGGCAGTGGAGCCGGTTGGGGTCGAGATAATCAATCCATCCGCCCGGTAATGGCTAATTTTATTGTCGTGAAAGCCTACGTTTAAATCAATCATGCGGGATAGCGCTCCCCGGGAAATGACCGCATCATTGAGGGCATAATACGTCTCCTGCTGCTTTTCCTGGGTTACCGCTACTTGCAGCATCATACGTTTTTCAATATGATAACGACCGTCCACCAAATCTTGGAGGCGGTCCAGTTCGTTTAATTCTAAACCCGCTACAAAGCCGATCCTTCCCAAATTAATTCCTAACAAAGGTTTTCCGGCGATAGCGGCATGCTTGGCAGCATGAATAATGGTTCCATCCCCGCCAATCGCTATCATTACATCGCAATAAGTAACCATTTCGTAAAAATCCTGATAAAAGACAATCCCATCATAATGGAAATAATCATGATACTTGGCATACATCAAAATATCAGCGCCCAAATTTATCAATTTACGAATGATACGAATCGTGTGCTTATGTGCATCTGCCTTATTTAAGTTGGGTAATATAGCGATTTTCATGGAACCGTCTTCCTTTCTATTGTATTCGTCCCATTTGCTGCAAGAACAATCAGCGTCCATTCAATTGCAGATGGGACTGCTTTACCAGTTCCTCAATGAATAGTTCCGGGGAGTGTGCTGTCAAACCCTTTTGTATGTAGAGAAGATATTCGATATTTCCCTCAGGCCCTTTGACCGGCGAAAAAGTCAATCCTAAAATAGTGAATCTCAGTTCTTTTACAAACTCCACCACCTGCCGGATCACCTGGATGTGCACGGCCGGGTCGCGTACCACGCCTTTTTTTCCAACATTTTCTCTACCCGCTTCAAATTGTGGTTTGATCAGGCATACTGCCTGGGCGTTTTCCGACATTAGCTCCCTAGCTACCGGAAGCACCAGTTTCAGGGAAATAAAGGAGACGTCTACGCTGACAAAATCAATAGGGTCCGGTACTTGTTCCCGGGTGACATAGCGGATATTGGTACGTTCCAAATTAATCACCCTCGGATCGGTCCTCAGCTTCCAGGCCAGCTGTCCATAGCCCACGTCCACCGAATATACCTTTACCGCCCCATTTTGCAGCATACAGTCGGTAAACCCTCCGGTAGACGCTCCGATATCCATGGCGGTTTTTCCATCCAGCTTGAGCCCAAAAGTCCGCATGGCCTTTTCCAGTTTTAAACCTCCCCGGCTGACATAAGGCATCACCGGTCCGCGCACCTCCACCTGCGCGGTGGAAGGATATACCGTTCCGGGCTTGTCCGCCTTTTGATGATCCACATAAACCTGTCCTGCCATAATGACGGCTTTTGCCTTTTCTCTGCTCTCTGCTAGTCCCAAATCTACCAGCAAAACATCCAATCGTTTTTTCTCCGTCACACTTTGCACTCTTTTCTTATCAAATTAACCATTCCTTGGTCATCCAGCCCCAAATGATGGAGGGCCTGCGCCATAGACGCCTGCGGCACAAACTGATCGTCCACCGCTTTTACATAATATGTTCCAGAAAATCCTTTTCTGCTGAGCAAATATCCAAAATGTTCGCCTACGCCCCCGTACTGCATCCCTTCTTCAAAAAAGAATACCCATTGTTGATGGCGGATCACCTGTAAAGCGCCGGGGTCAACAGGCTTAATTTGGTTAAGTTTTAATACACAAAGGGAAATTCCTTCCCGTTCTAACTGCTCTTTTGCTTGGCAGGCGTAAGAGAATAGCCTTCCGTACGTCACCAGCACAATAGGAGCCTTGGCATCTCCATAAACGTCAAAAGGCGAATCAGAGGCAAAAAAATCCTTGGGCTTATATAATTCTCCACCCCGGGGATATCGCACCGCCGCTACCCCTTCACATTGATACAAAGCGCGCTGAAAGCAGCTCGCCATCTCCTCAAAATAAGTAGGGGAAAATACGGTAATGTGAGGAATTGTATTAAGAAACGGGACGTCAAATAAGCCTTGATGGGTTTCTCCATCCTCTCCCACAATCCCCGCCCGGTCAATAGCAAACGTCACCTTTGCGTTTTGCAAAGCCGCGTCGTGTATAATCTGATCGTATCCCCTCTGCAAAAAGCTGGAATACACCGCAAACACCGGGAGCATCCCTCCGGCGGCCAGACCGCCGGCAAAGGTGACGGCGTGTTCTTCCGCTATTCCTACGTCAAAAAAGCGGCTGCGGAAGATTCGTGCAAAGTCGGACAATCCCGTCCCTGAAGGCATAGCCGCCGTAATAGCGCAAAGATGCGGGTCGGCTTCCGCCATACAGCACAACAACGTACCAAATACACTGGAAAACGATTTTCCGCCTGATAGGGTTTCCCCTGTCTCAATATCAAAAGCGGAGACCCCATGGAAAGATTTGGGATCTTTCTCCGCAAAGGGATATCCCTTTCCTTTTTTGGTAACCACATGGATCAGTACAGGCCTTTTAAAGCCCTGGGCTACTTGAAGGACGTCGATCAGCTTTCCCAAATCGTGCCCGTCGAATGGTCCATAGTACATAAAGCCCATATCTTCAAACAATGTACTTTTATAAAGGAGATTTTTTAAAAAAGATTTGGTATGCTGCATAAAATTCCGGATAGGCTTCCCGATCAAGGGAAGATGAAGCAGCAGGTTTTCCACCCGGTCTTTGGTTTTCAAATAAGCCGGGGTCGCCCGGATCCCCGCCAAATACCTCGCCATAGAACCTACATTCTGGGAAATAGACATCTTGTTGTCATTCAGAATGACGATAAAATTCTTTTTAAACCGGCCTGCATTGTTGAGCCCTTCATATGCCAATCCGCCGGATAATGCGCCGTCCCCTATCACGGCGATCACCTTTCCCGGCTGATCCTGTATCGCTTTTGCATTGGCGATGCCAAAAGCCGAAGAAATAGAAGTACTGCTATGTCCAGTATTAAAACTGTCGTATTCGCTCTCCCTGCGTTTTGGGAACCCGGATAGGCCTCCCTCGGTCCGGATGCTGTCCAGCTGGTCTAAGCGTCCCGTTAGGATTTTATGCACATAACACTGGTGCCCCACATCCCAGACCACTGCGTCTTCCGGCGCATGAAATACTTTATGGATGGCTACGGTAAGTTCTACCACACCCAGGTTTGAGGCCAAATGCCCTCCATTTTGGGAAACCGTCTCGATTAATTTGTCACGGATCTCACCGCACAATTGGTTGAGCTGCTGTAAGGACATATTTTTAATGTCATCGGGAGAATGTACAGTATTAAGTAAAGTCTCTTGGTTCACAAAAATACCTCATTTCCAGATTACCTATTATCATACCATAGAATTTAAAGATATACAATGGATTGTCAGCTCCATTCTTGATTGTAAAAAATATCTTATTTTTAAACTATATAAAAAGCTCTTTTTTGTGAAATCGTGCTTTTTATGGAATCCTGCAAAAATCAAATAAGGAAACTTTTTATTAATAGGAAAAGAAAAAGGAGCCAGCGGCAACCATCCTGTTTCCGGAGTTTTACCGCTCCCTCCCTTTTCTTTTTCAATATTGGCGGGTCGCCAAAGAACGAGCCAGATCCGACAAAAAGGAAGTATCCTCTGGGAACTGTTCCAAAACCTTTATTGCTTGTTCGGTGAGTTCTTTCACTAGTCCACGGGATCTTTCTAATCCCAGTAAAGAAACATACGTGTTCTTTTGGTTCGTCTCATCGCTTCCTACCGGTTTTCCCAATTGTTTGCTGTCTGCCGTAACATCCAAAATGTCATCCACAATTTGAAAAGCAAGCCCAATGGCCCGGGTGTAGGTACGCGCGGCGGCCAATTTATTTTCCTCTGCTCCTGCAATCACACATCCCATCTCAGCGGCCGCTATAATCAAAGCCCCGGTCTTTTTTTCATCCATTTGCTGCAACACTTCAATGGTGGTAGGCTTGCCTTCCTGTTGCAAATCAATGACCTGTCCCCCCACCATTCCAGTGGCGCCTGACGCCTTGGCCAACAGGCCTGCCGCACGGGCGGCGCGGTCTTCCCCGGCCAATCCTGCGTTGCGGGGAGAAAGCATGGTCTCAAAGGCAAGGCTAAGCAGGGCATCCCCCGCCAACAACGCGATATCTTCTCCATATACTTTATGGTTGGACGGCCTCCCTCTGCGCATGTCGTCGTTATCCATGCAAGGCAGATCGTCATGGATTAAAGAATAGGTATGCACCATCTCTACCGCACAGGCAAAGGGAAGAGCGGCCAGCAGGTTTCCCCCACAGAGCCGGCAAAATTCCAAGGTTAAAATGGGGCGAATGCGTTTTCCTCCCCCCATCAAGCTGTATTCCATCGCCTTACACACATCCGCCTCTAACCCCTTCTGGCTAGGCAAATAAGAACGTAAGGCCTGTTCTATCATCTGTATATATTCTTTATTGGTCGGCATTTGAAACCTCCTCCTTTTCCGCCACTTCCAGTTTCGATAATTCCGTTACTTTCTGTTGCGCATTGTTTAACATGGTATAGCAATAAGAAGACAATTTGGTCCCCTTTTCCAATAGTTTCAAAGAATTCTCCAGCGGTTCATCCCCGCTTTCCAGCTGATGAACGATCTCTTCCAGTTCATCCATGGCGGCCTCAAAGGACAACTTCTTCATGGAGTTCCTCCTTTTTCCTCTCTACAGTACATTCTAATAAACCGTCGGAAAGCTGGATATCCAGATTCTGCCCGACCTCGGTCTCCTTTATACTTTTCACAATCCTCCCCTGTGAATCCTGCGCTACCGCATATCCCCGCGCCAATACCTTCATGGGATTGAGGGCGTCCAGTTTCGCCATTACTTGGGTAAATCTCTTTTGTTCGC
>CAJFUH010000076.1 GCA_904420155.1 uncultured Clostridia bacterium | reverse complement strand
CTGTAAACCGTCCGGCGAAAGTTCGCACACGCAGCTTAAGGCGTCGTGTTCCGCGTCCGCTTCCCCTACCCCCAGATATGTGTGGAAGTACTCATACAGCAGAAGATAATTGGTATACAGCCCATTGGCCAGCTGCAACCCCTGTGGGGTCAAAAGGACTTTTCCATAGTATTCCTTTTCGATCAGCCCATCTTCCGTTAACACTGTCAGCATCTTGGAAGCGCTGGGACGCTTTACCCCCAAATAAGCGGCGATGTCCTTGGACACCACTTCATTTCCTTCCAATCCCAACTTGCCAATGGCAAATAGATACCGTTTTTTGGTAGCGGACAACAACATATCGGAACCCCTTTTCTCTGTTCAAGCCAATCATATGGGAACCCTTTCCCTACCGGATCGGGTTCCCTTTCTGTAACGTCTCATTTATTTTTTCTCAGGGGTCTGTCTGGGCGCGGTATGATTACAATGGCAGCAGGAACCGCCGCTGCATCCATGGCAGCCCACACAGTTTCCCTTTTTATGAGTTTTTACAAGATATCGGATAACCAATATCAGAACCACCAGCAGTACCAGACAGATAATAATGGTGGCAAGATTTTGTGTGATCCATGTAACAGGCATGGAAACACCTCACTTTCCAGTTAGGCCGGAATATGCGCGGCGGCCTGGCGGCGGAGTCTCTTTTGCGGATCGGGACGGAATAACAGGAACAGCATGACCAGCAGTACGATTAATGCCACGACCGTACCTGCGCCAAAAGTGAGGCTTCCGGTGAGCAATCCGCCAATCTGGTTAATCATCAAAGCAACCGCGTAAGCCAATACGGTCTGATATCCAATGGCGAACCAGGTCCATTTGGCGCTGGCCATCTCTCTGCGGATGGCGCCGATGGCCGCAAAGCAGGGGGCGCACAGCAGGTTGAAAGCCAGGAAAGAAACAGAGGCTGCCGCATAGGGGAATATCGTTCCGATAGCGGCCAACAGGCCCGGGTCGTCCTCGGCTATGTCGCTGCCTAAGCCCAGGAGCACGCCGAAGGTACCTACTACGTTTTCTTTCGCTACCAGGCCGGAAACAGTAGCCACAGCGGCTCTCCAGTCGCCAAAGCCCAGGGGCGCAAAAATCGGGGCGATAAAGCCGCCGATGGCCGCCAGCAGACTGACGTCTTCCTCCACCATGCCGAATCCGCCGTCTGTGAAGCCGAAGTTGGAGAGGAACCAGATCAGGCCGCAGGCGATAAAGATTACGGTACCGGCTTTAATCATGAAGGCTTTCGCGCGTTCCCACATGTGAATGAGCACACCTTTGGGGGCCGGCACATGGTATTGGGGCAATTCCATGACGAAGGGAGCCGGATCGCCCGCGAACATGCGGGTCTTTTTCAGGATAACGCCGGAAACAATGACCATAATAATCCCCATAAAGTACATCAAAGGAGCCATAAAGGGGAAATCTGGGAACATGGCGCCGCCGATCAGGGCAATGATGGGAAGTTTGGCGCTGCAGGGGATAAAGGTGGTGGTCATGACCGTCATCCGGCGGTCTTTGTCGTTTTCAATCGTCTTTGTGGCCATAACGCCGGGCACGCCGCAGCCGGAACCGATCAGCATGGGGATAAAGCTCTTGCCGGACAGCCCAAATTTGCGGAAAATACGGTCCATGATGAACGCAACGCGGGCCATGTAACCGCAGTCCTCCAAAATAGAGAGGAAGAAGAACAGGATAAGCATCTGGGGAACAAAGCCCAGTACTGCGCCTACGCCGCCGATGATGCCGTCTACAATCAGGCCGTTAAGCCAATCCGCCGCGTTGGCGGCTTCCAGCCATCCGGCTACGGTAGGCTGGATCCATTCGCCGAAGAAAGTGTCGTTGGTCCAGTCGGTCACAATGGTGCCCAGCCAGGATACGGAGATGAAATATACAATGAACATAACCACCACGAAGATGGGGAGCGCCAGCCAACGGTTAGTGACAATCCGGTCGATCTTATCGGAAGTGGTCAGGCCGCTTTTCTTTTTATGTACGCATTTCTTCATCAGCTTAGCGATATATTCATAGCGCTCATTGGTGATGATGCTCTCGCTGTCGTCGTCCAATTCCGCTTCCACCTTGCTGATGGTTTCTTCCACCAACTTTTTCTCTGCGGCGGAGAAAGACAGCTCTTCCATCACTTTTTCGTCCCGCTCGAATACCTTGATGGCATACCAGCGCAGCCGTTTGGCGTTTACCTTGTTTTCGCATAATCCGGCGATCTGATCCAGCGCTTCTTCCACAGATTTGCTGAATTCCTTTTTCGGCTGGCCGGCCTTTCCTTTTTTCGCCAGCTCAATAGCTTTCTTTGCCGCGTCCATGGAACCGTCGCCCTTTAACGCGGAGATCCCAACCACTTCGCAGCCCAGGGTATCCCCCAGTTTCTTCATGTCGATGTTGTCGCCGTTTTTCTTCACCAGGTCCATCATATTGACGGCGATCACCATGGGGATGCCGAGTTCCGCTAACTGGGTGGTGAGATAAAGGTTGCGTTCCAGGTTGGTGCCGTCGATCAGGTTGAGGATGGCTTCCGGGTTTTCCTCGATCAGGTAATTCCGGCTGACTACCTCTTCCAATGTATACGGGGACAGGGAATAAATACCGGGAAGGTCGGTGATAATCACTTCTTTATTGCCGCGAAGTTTTCCTTCCTTCTTTTCCACGGTCACTCCCGGCCAGTTTCCTACATATTGGCTGCTGCCGGTCAAATCATTGAACAGCGTAGTTTTTCCGCAGTTCGGATTGCCCGCCAGGGCGATTTTCATGCTCATGCGTTCGTTTCCTCCTTTAAGGTGTTAGCTTAGGCTAATCACTGGGTAAAAATGAGGGATATCCTTATCCCTCAACTAGAATGTTTTCCGCTTCGCTTTTCCGAATGGAAAGCTCATAGCCGCGCACGCTGACTTCCATGGGATCGCCCAAGGGAGCCACTTTGCGCACAAAAATCTCGGTGCCCCGGGTAATCCCCATGTCCATGATCCGACGCTTTAAAGCGCCTTCCCCGGTCAGCTTGGCTACCTGGACGGTCTGTCCGCATTTGATCTCTTTTAAGGTCTTCATTTTGTTCCCTCCTCTGGAGATATGGTAAGGATGCGGCCCGCCATAGCTTTGCTGATGGCCACCCGCGTCCCTTTTACCTGTACAATGACGTTTCCTCCCAGTTCAGATACCACCGTCACTTCCGATTCCTCCACAAACCCTAAATTGTTCAGGAACCGTCTGGTATCGTCTTTTCCCCGGATGCTTTGGATCCGCACAGTCTCCCCCGTGCGCGCCATGGAAAGCGGCATCAGGGATACGGAAGTTTTTGCCGCGCGGGACTGCCCGCCGGCCCCTGGAAAAGCGGCTGCATATTCTACTGCCATATTTCATCGCTCCTTCAATTGTTAGCTTTGGCTAACTTTTGTGCCCAACTGTTCTTTGTATGGGAAAAGGCTTTCCCCCTCTTCCCCTGGGAACTTTTTGTGAAACGATTCTATTTCGGTAAGTGTATACTAACCAAAAGAACAACTATAGTTTACTGCTGCTAACCTATAAAGTCAATGGCTTCTTGTTTAATTTTTCATATTTATATTCTTTGATTATTTTTTTATTTAATTTTCTTCTTATTTTATATAATTTATCTGTATTTGGGCATAATTATTTGTTCTTTCTCTAAAAAAAGAAAATCTTTTGATATCTCTCCCCCTGTTTGAAAAGACTATTCCCAAAGGCCTTTTTCTATGCTTGTTTTTTACAAAAACGCCGCCCCGCTAACGTTTAGCCGCTGGCAAATCTTGCATAATTTTGCTCAGAATGCTATAATACATTTTAATTTTACGT
>CAJFUH010000075.1 GCA_904420155.1 uncultured Clostridia bacterium | reverse complement strand
GTCCGCTACGCTCCCAAAACGCGATTCCTGCTCCCTACGCCAAGTTATCGCAACAGGGGCCGAACAAGTGCGATACGGTAGGGAATCCATTCGGCCCCTGTTGATGGGGCTTATTGCCGCCATCATCCCCTAGCGCTCACCCCCGCTCTATTTTTTCTTGCTTAGAAAACAGAAACTTTCAGGAAAAATTGAGCTTTTATTTTCTTTCTTCCTGCACTGTTCTTCGTTTTCCTTAGTGAAAACCATTGCCTGGTTCCTTTTCTAATCTGATAGGAACAAATTAGATGAGCGGTAGCTTTACGGTATGACGGCGAGTTGAGCGGGCGGAGCCGCTCATTTTGAGCCGGCATACTTCCCGGGCTAAATTTAGGAGACCCGCCGCGGCGGCCTTTGTAAGGGGTTCAAAGGGGGGAAACATGATTCCCCCCTTTGCGCTCTCTTTCCACCCTTTCTCTGGCGGCAGAGAAAGGGTGAGCCCGCGCGGCTTGAGCGCAGTCAAAATTAAGCTTCTTTTGAGAAAGTAGGCTTTCAAAAAATCTGTTGATTTTTCTTACGGTAACCTGAAGGGAAAAGGATTTAGTTTTCAACTTCGTTTCCACAACCGGTGGAAAACTATTTTAAAAAACGTTTTTCTTTTATTATACTATAAATAATTGAGTATAATAATTTTTCCTTTTATCTTACCTATTTATATGTATAGGGATTTTTAGGGACTGGAAATAAGAAAGCCAACAGCTTTCATTCCTTCTTTACATTATAAATTTATATTACTTAAAAATTTATTATAAATATGCTTTGTTTCTTCCTATAAAAAGGAGTAACACGGGATAACATATCAAACTTTGGAATGAAGGAAAAGGGAGAAAGTTATTCCGGTGGAATAACTTTCTCCCTTTCTATGGTTTTATTCAAAAAATCTTTCTTTATTTTGCGGGAATCGTATCTGTCCCCATATAAGGTACCAGCGCCTCCGGGATTTTTACGCTGCCGTCTTCCTGCTGGTAGTTTTCCAGAATCGCAGCCACAGTGCGGCCAATGGCCACGCCCGATCCGTTGAGCGTATGCACCAGCTGCGCTTTATCTTTGGGGCTGTCTTTATAGCGGATAGCCGCGCGGCGTGCCTGGTAATCTTCAAAGTTGGAACAACTGGAAATTTCCAGATACCGTCCGTAAGAAGGCATCCAAACTTCAATATCGTACGTCTTGGCCGAACTGAATCCCAGATCCCCGGTGCTCAGGCATACCACCCGGTAGGGCAATCCCAGAAGTTGGAGCACCCGTTCCGCGTCGTTGGTAAGCTTCTCTAACTCCTCATAGGAATCCTCTGGGCGTGCAAATTTTACCAGCTCTACCTTATTAAACTGGTGCTGGCGGATCAGTCCGCGGGTATCGCGTCCTGCGGAACCGGCTTCTGCACGGAAGCAGGCCGAATATGCGCAATATTTGATGGGGAGGTCTGCGCCATTTAAAATTTCATCCCGGTGGAAGTTGGTGACGGGCACCTCTGCGGTGGGAATCATAAAATAGTCCGGATCCACCAGCTTAAAAGCGTCCTCTTCAAATTTGGGCAACTGGCCGGTACCTGTCATAGAAGCGCGGTTCACCATAAACGGGGGCAGGATTTCCGTATATCCGTTTTCAGTGTGGGTATTCAAATAGAAATTGATGATAGCGCGCTCCAGGCGGGCGCCCAGGCCCTTATAAAAATGAAACCGTTTGCCGGTTACTTTGGCGGCCCGTTCGGGATCTAGAATATCCAGATCCTTGCCAATGTCCCAATGGGCTTTGGGTTCAAAAGCAAACTCTGTAGGATTCCCCCAGCGGCGGATTTCCACATTTTCCGTATCGTCCTTGCCCACCGGTACGCTTTCGTTGGGAATATTCGGAATAGACAGCAGAATGGTTCGTTGTTTTTCCTCCAATTCACTCAGCTTTGCGTTACAGGCGGTAACCTCATCCGACAACGCCTTCATCTTGGCCATGATCTCACTGATATCCCCTCCGGCCTTTTTGATCGCCGGAATTTGTTTGCTCTCTGCATTTTGCTGCGCCTTTTTGGATTCTGCTTCCGCAATGAATTCTCTGCGCTCTCCATCAATTGCCAAAATTTCATCAATTTTCGCATCCATGTCCGCGTTGCGGGTCTTCATGGCTCGTTTTACCCTTTCCGGATCGTTCCGGATGACTTTAATATCCAGCATGATAGTTCTTCTCCTCTATTTGAATGATAACCAGGAAGGAAAACTCCTGATTCCTTTCCCTTTTTAAAGAATTTCTTCCCTGCCCAGCAAGCGGGCCAATTCCGCGAGATCCTCTTCACTGTAAAATTCGATCTCCAACACACCCTTATTTTTCGCCTTTTGGCTGACCTTTACTTTCCGTCCCAGATGGTCATGAAGGGCTAGCTCCACTTCATTATAGAATGTGTTTTTCTTGGTTCGTTTATCCGCCTGCGCGGCGGAAGGCGGTTCTCCCGCTTTTTTCGCCAGCCTTTCCAATTGCCGTACGGAAAGCCCTTGTTCTACCGTCAGTTTTGCGGCCTGGCGCATAGATTCTTCCTCTGGAAATGCCAGCAGCGTACGGGCATGGCCCGCGCTCAATTTCCCTTCAGAAACCAACTCCAGCAGGTCTTGCGGCAACGACAGAAGCCGCAGGGCGTTGGTGATAGCGGGACGGGATTTTCCCACTGTCTTGGAAACCTCTTCCTGGGTAAACTGGTATTGTTCGATCAACGTCTGATAGCCCATAGCCTCTTCCACTGGGGACAAGTCTTCCCGCTGTAAATTTTCAATCAAGGCCAGCTGCATCACTTCGCTGTCGCTTAAATCCCGGATGACCACCGGCACCTCTGAGACGCCCGCCATCCGGCAGGCCCGCCAGCGCCGTTCTCCCGCCACGATCTGGTAGCCTCCGCCCGCCAAAGGACGGACCAGCAAAGGCTGAAGCACGCCATGCCGGGAAATGGAATCCGCCAGTTCAGCCATTGCCTCTTCACTGAAGTCCTTTCTGGGCTGGGTTCGGTTGGGTTCAATTTCAGACAGTTTCAAAGTAATGGTATGGTTGCTGTCTTCTGTGGCGTTTTCCATAAAAATAGCATCCAGGCCTTTGCCAAGCCCTCCTTTTTTTGCCGCCATTCCCCCGTATCTCCTTTCTCTCTGTATCGTTCACGGCTAAAACACATCAATATTACCTTTTTCCTTTGTAACGTTTATATGTAACCCGTCTTTTCAACGCATTTGATTTGCATCTTAATTCTTTTCGATGATTTCATCGGCTAAGTTATTGTAAGCCAGCGCCCCTTTGCAGTGCTTGTCAAAATAAAGGATGGGTTTTCCGAAACTGGGCGCTTCCGATAAGCGTACCCCTCTGGGAATCACTGTTGCAAACACTTTGCGCGGAAAAAATTTTTTCACTTCCTCTACCACCTGTTGGGTCAGATTTAAACGCCCGTCGTACATAGTGAGCAATACGCCTTCCATATCCAGGCGGTCGTTATACTGCCGTTTCACCCGGCGTACCGTGTTCATCAATTGGGAAAGCCCCTCCAGCGCATAATATTCGCATTGAATGGGCACCAAAAGCGTATCGGAAGCGCATAGGGCGTTGGTGGTAATCAGTCCTAAAGAGGGAGGGCAGTCAATAAAAATAAAATCATATTGGCCGCGCAAAGGAAGAAGCGCGTTTTTTAAGCGTGATTCCCGCCGTTCAATGTCCACCAGCTCTAATTCTGCGGCCGCCAGGTCCATGCTGGAAGGAATCAGATCCAAATTTTGAAATTCCGTATGAACCACGACGTCCTCCGCCTTGGCCTCTGCAATCAAAATATCATAGACCGATTGCTTTAACGTCCGCCGATCTACCCCTAACCCGCTGGAGGAATTGCCCTGGGGATCGATATCCACCAACAGTACCTTTTTATTTTTGGCGCCTACGGCAGCGGATAAATTAATAGCCGTGGTGGTTTTTCCCACGCCGCCTTTTTGGTTTGCTATGGCAATGATTTTACTCATACCAACGATCCCTCCATTTCTGTTTGTCATTATATCACTCTTTCCCATAAAGGAAAAGAGTTTCTCCTAAAAATGCCGAAAAAAGGCATTGTTTCACGTGAAACGTTTTTGTTTTATTATGGACTAACCGTTTCACGTGAAACATTTGGTTTTTGCCAAAAATGTCTTTCCTGAATTTCCAATTTAAAGCAACAACGATTTTACTTCAAAATGTTTTCCAAGATATAGGAAAGGGAGGCCGCTGCGCCGGTTCCTTTCCCAAGCGCAGCGGCCTCCCTTTCCTACCGCTGGGGCGGACAAGTTTCCATCAACCCGCCTCGGATGAAACTCGTTTCCGTCCCGGATCTTTTCCTTTTTAAATCTCGCCCATATAATATTTCTGGAGGAAATCTTTTAAATCTCCCGCCACCAATGTGCGGTCATCGGTCTCTTTCCACCAAAAATAAATCTTGTCTTCCTGTAGCTTCCCCTGTATCAAAGGATAGCCATAATATCCGCCGCAGCCATTTTCCGCAAAAAACAGCAGGCAATCCAATGGCATGTGGTCCGCCTTACATTCTTCCCTCAGTTGGGTATTGCTGTCAAATATGCGCTCTACCGACATCATGAGCGTATCGTCCCCGTTGGCCTCTTTCAAATATCCGGCCAACTGCTCTGGAAGCCCAATTTCAAAATCTTCCTCTAACGCCTGGATTTCATCGTCTGACGCGGGCTGCGCAAATGTTACGGCCTGCTTTTCATCCATGCCGCCAATCCATTCTTTCCACATATCTGTTTCCTCCTAAACTTGTTTTCCTGATTCTTGTAATTTTTTCCTAAATAAAACAACGTCCCCGCTGTCCGGATTTATCCATTTTTCCTTATTATACTTTCTTTTGGGACGGCTGACAAGTATAACCTTGTAAATTCTTTTTTTCCTTTTTTTAATGGATACGCCCCTTCTTGACGCTTACCCTTATTTCTTTTTTGATAAAAAGAAAGATCCACGCAAAGAAGCTGCTCTTCGCGTGGATCTTTCCAGAGGGAATGGATAAGGAATGGGTATCAAAAAATTCGTCGTACGCATTAGAAAAAGGAGAAGGTTATCCCACCCGACGGCGGGTAGCCGACGATTTGGGGATACGCACCACACACTCGATATATTCTTCCGTTTCGTTTTGTGTGGTGACGGCAGGAATCCCGGAAAGGCGCATGGTATCCACCGCTTTTTGGATGGTATTCATAAACAGCCGGACGTCTTTGATGATGACCGTGCGGTGCGATTCCTTTTTTTCCGACTGTTGGCCCTGTTCTAAGTACTGGTCAATCAAGGTTTCCGTCTGATGGACGTTTAACCCCTTTTGGATGACCTGCTGTAGGACCTCCTGGCGGCTTTCCGGCGTCTTCAGACGAAGCAGCGCCCGGGCATGCCTTTCAGTAAGAGAAGCCTCTATGATCTGCTTGCGCTCCTCTGGGCTCAGCTTTAACAAGCGGAGCTTATTGGCAATGGTAGACTGCTTTTTCCCAAGCCTTTTGGCGGCTTCTTCCTGGGTAATGCCCCAGGTATGGATCAGGCGGTCAATCCCTTCCGCCTCTTCAAAGGGGCCCAAATCTACCCGCTGCAAATTTTCCAGCAGCGCAAACACTGCCGATTGCTGGTCGTCGCATTGAATGACAATACAGGGGACGGTATCCAGTCCTGCCAGAATGGAGGCGCGCAGCCGCCGTTCCCCGGCGATGAGCTCATATTTATTCTGCTTGCCTTTTCGCACAGTAAGGGGCTGCAACAGCCCATTTTCCCGGATACTGGCGGAAAGCTCCAACAGCTCTTCCCGGGAAAACTCCGTTCTGGGCTGGCTTTCGTTGGGACAAATATGAATCACTGGGATTTGCCGGATCCGATTATCTTTCGGTGAAAATAGCATCTGCGGCCACCTCCTGCGCTTGTCCATCTCCTTGGCTATAGCATACCATGATCGCGTCGTGATATTTGTCAAACGGTGGCAACGGGTGCCCAGATTTAAAAGACAAAATTCCCTTTTTTTCACGCCTGCGTCGCCACCTGCAAGTGGGGCACGCCGCGCGCCTACGGCGGGTGCTACGCGCACTAAGTTTTCTCTAAAAATAACCCGACTTCCCGCGATGAAACATAAACGTTTTCGCCCGCCTTTTTCAAAAGGCGGCGGGGTGGAGGGGCGGAGCCCTTCCTCGCCCATCGCAATGGGCGAAATCTTCAAGATTCCCACAGGCTCAGGAGGGGAGGCCAAACCGTCCGGGAGACGGTTTGGCCGTGGGGAACCCTAGCGAGGGGTTCCCCATTCACCTCCGGCTTGTTCTGTTATCCAAAAGGAATTATCTTTTAACAGTCTAAAAGGGGGCTTTTACGCAAAAAGCCCCCTTCTTTTCTATCTGTTTTTTTGCGCGTTCACAGCGGCTTTTTGGAAATCTGGGAACCATGCCGGGGATAAGCGTCGGGCGTCTTCTTTTCCTTTTGAATCACCACGATGGTGCGCCCGCTCCCATCCGGCAGGGAAAAGGGATGGACGGAAACCACCTTTCCCCCCAATAGCCGGATGGCGTTTTCCGCCTCTTTCCGCTCGGATTCCACATCCGGGCCTTTCATGGCGGCGAATATCCCCCCTACCTTTACATAGGGCAGGCAATATTCCGCCAAAAGTCGCAGGTTGGCCACCGCCCGGGAAGTCGCCAAATCAAATTGTTCCCGGAATTCCGGCTTTTTGCCGCCTTCCTCGGCCCTGCCATGCTGTAACTGGGCCGTTAAGCCCAATTGGCCCAGCAGTTCCTTTAAAAAAATTAGCCTCTTGTTTAAACTATCCAACAAAGTCAGACGGATATCCGGTCGGGCAATCAGGATAGGCACCCCGGGGAATCCCGCCCCGGTTCCGATATCCACCATCCTGCCCCCCTTGGGAATATCTACGACCGACAATAACGCGATGCTGTCTACGAAATGTTTGACCGCCACCTCTTCCGGACGGGTAATGGCGGTGAGATTCATCCTCTCATTCCATTCCAATAAACAAGAGGCGTAGGTTTCCAGCCGGGACAGCGCCTCTTCCTCCAGATCGATACCGAAAGAAGAGGCGCCCTCCGCCACAATGGACGCAATGCTCAAGATTCCTTTTCCTCCTTTTTCTGCTGGCTCAGCCAGATCAGCAGCACAGAAATATCCGCCGGGCTAACGCCGGAGATGCGGGACGCCTGTCCAATATTCTCTGGGCGCACCGCCTGTAATTTCTCCCGGGCTTCCAGCCGCAACCCTGTAACGGTGGAATAATCGGCCTTTCGCGGCAATTTTTTATTTTCCAACCGCCTCATATCCTCAATCTGCGCCTTTTGGCGTTTGATATATCCCTCGTACTTGACCTCCACTTCCACCTGTTCCAGTACATTGGGGTCCCAATCGGGGCGGGTGGGATCCACCGGGGCCAAACATTCATAGTTTAACTGGGGGCGTTTCAGCAGATCCAACAGGCGCACCCCGGTAGAAATCGGCTGCGTTTCACGTGAAACCAAAATCTGGTTGACAGTCTCCCCCGGAGCTATTACTGTTTTTTTCAAACGTTCCATTTCCTGCCGTTTACATTCCTGCTTATATTGAAAACGCTCCCATCGCCCGTCCCCAATCAGTCCAATTTCCCGGCCGATAGGGGTGAGGCGCTCGTCCGCGTTATCCTGGCGGAGTACCAGTCGGTACTCGGAACGGGAAGTCATCATACGGTAAGGGTCCATCACCCCTTTTGTCACCAGGTCGTCAATCAGCGTACCGATATAAGAGCTGGCCCGATCCAGGACAATCTGTTCCTTTCCCTGGGCGCGGCGGGCGGCATTGATGCCGGCGATCAGGCCCTGCGCGGCCGCCTCTTCATAGCCGGAGCTGCCGTTAAACTGGCCCGCGCCATATAATCCGGGCAGGTCCTGAAATTCCAACGTGGCGTTCATCTGCAAGGGGTCTACGCAATCATATTCAATGGCATAGGCCGGGCGCATCACCAAAGCGTCTTCCAGCCCTTTGATAGAATGATAAAACTGAATCTGCACCTCTTCCGGCAGGGAAGAGGACATTCCCTGCAAGTACATTTCTTCCGTATCTTCTCCGCAGGGCTCAATGAAAAGCTGATGCCTTTCTTTATCGGAAAACCGGACAATCTTATCCTCCAAGCTGGGGCAATAGCGAGGGCCTACCCCTTCGATCTTTCCGCCATACAATGGGGAACGGTGGATATTATCTAAAATAATCTGTTTCGTGCGGGTATTGGTCCAACTGATATAACAGATTTCTTTATTGTGCAGGGGCTGGGTGGTATCGTAAGAGAATGGCACCACCTGTTCATCCCCCGGCTGTTGTTCCAGTTCCTCCAAATGGATCGAGGACTTCAATACCCGGGCGGGCGTCCCTGTCTTAAACCGGCGCAGGCGCAGCCCCAATTTTTTGAGGGATGCTCCCAGGAAAGCAGCCGGAAAAATACCGTCCGGGCCGCTGTCATAAGCTACTTCCCCAATATAAATCCGTCCTCCCAGATAGGTACCCGTCGCAATTACCACACATTCGGCTATAAAAACGGCGTTCATACGTGTAACTACTTCCCACAAACCGTCCTCCCGCCGGCGGAGTTCGGTTACTTCTGCCTGGCGCAAATCCAGGTTCGGCTGTAATTCCAATTTATGTTTCATTACCGTCGAATATTTCCGGCGGTCAATTTGTGCCCGAAGGGAATGTACGGCAGGGCCTTTCCCCCGGTTGAGCATACGCATTTGCAGCATACATTCATCCGCGGTCCGTCCCATTTCTCCTCCCATGGCGTCAATTTCACGCACCAAATGCCCTTTTGCCGTGCCTCCAATAGAGGGGTTGCACGGGCAGTTCCCCACAGCGTCCATATTGATGGTAAACACCGCTGTTGTGCAGCCCAATCGGGCGGCGGCTAAGCCGGCTTCGATCCCCGCGTGCCCGGCGCCCACCACGGCTACCTGGTAGCGTCCTGCCTGATACTCCATATACTATCCTCCATTATTGCCCTGTTTTTGGCAAAACATCTCTTATAGTTACTTTATTTTACTTATTACTACTAAAAATATAGTTACTATTATTTCGTTTTCTTTTGCTTTTCGGCTCTATTTTCATCTTTTATCATGAAGGCCATGTGAAAAAGCGGTCTGTTGCAATTCTTTTTTATTGGTTACTTGCAGCGGGTTTCTGTACTGATTTTCTTGATATTAGTGACGAATTTTTGGAAAAACAACTTTTTGTTGGTTTTCCAACCTGTGTTTTACCATAGATCCATTTTCTTCTATCTCCGCCGCTCATGCCGCAGTGGCACGCCTGCGGCGGGCACAACGCGCACAGAGCTGTTCTTGGAACGTGGCGAAAGCGCCCGCGTTTTCACTGGAAAGCTATATCCACCGGCCCAAAAGAAGGAAGCAAGAAAACGGCCTGGGAATCGCTTACATGACCGCTTCGCTCCCAAAACGCGAATCCTGCTCCCTACGTTAAGTTTCCGCAACAGGGGCCGAACATGTGCGATACGAAACGGATCCATTCGGCC
>CAJFUH010000074.1 GCA_904420155.1 uncultured Clostridia bacterium | reverse complement strand
CCTGTATGCTTTGGGAATTTTGGAGGATGTGCGCCGGCTGTTTGCCCAAAAGGGCATAGACCTGAACGCCCAGATGGAAGAAGTGGAAGACGCGGCCCTGGGGAACGGGGGCCTGGGACGGCTGGCGGCCTGTTTTCTGGATTCCGCCGCTACCCATCGTATCCCCCTGGACGGTTATGGCATCCGGTATAAGGACGGCCTGTTTAAACAGGGGATTGAAAACGGGTTCCAGACGGAAAGCGCCGACGACTGGCAAAGGATGGGCGACCCATGGAGCGTGCGCCGGGAAGAGGACGCGGTGGAGGTATCCTTTTCCGGGCAGACGGTGCGGGCCGTGCCCTATGATATGGCGGTGATCGGCTACGGCGGGCAAAACGTCAATACCCTGCGTTTATGGCAGAGCGAACCCATCACGGAATTCCATTTTGATTCGTTTAACGACCAGCGGTACCAGGACGCCGTGGCGGAAAAGAATGCGGCGGAAGATATCTCTCGGGTGCTGTATCCCAACGACAGCTCCGACGAAGGCCGCAGGCTGCGCTTAAAACAGCAGTATTTCTTTTGCAGCGCTTCCTTGCAGGATATCATCAAACGGTACCGCCAAGATCATGGAACGGGTTATGATCAGTTTGCCGCCCACTGCGCCATCCAGTTAAACGATACCCATCCCACGGTAGCGATTCCCGAGCTCATTCGCCTGTTGCAGGAAGACGGCCTGTCATTTGAGGAAGCGTTTGGGATCGCGCAGAAGACCTTCCATTATACTAATCACACCGTTATGGCGGAGGCTTTGGAAAAATGGGGGATCGACCTGTTCCGCGGCGTGCTGCCTCAGGTATATGAAATCATTGAAAAAATCCATGAAAGGCTGATCGAGGAATGGCGTCCCCGCTATCCCCTGCCGGAACCCCCCAAGGCGGAGCCCCCGAAGGAGAAAGCCGAAGCTTCCCCGGACGAGGAGGAAAGCCTTCAGGAGGAAGAAACAGAAGAGGCCGCGCCGGCGGAAGAAGGACCCGTACCGCCGGTTCCCGTGGAAGACCCGCTGGAACCCTGGAAGATCTTATCTGGCGGCGTGATCCACATGGCCCGCCTGGCGATTTACGGTTCCAGCCATGTCAACGGGGTCGCCAAAATCCATACGGAGATCCTCAAAGAGGATACGCTGAAAGAATGGTATGAGTGGTATCCGGAGCGTTTCCAGAACAAAACGAACGGCATTACCCAACGCCGGTGGCTGGGGCTTTGCAATCCGGAATTTTCCCAAATGATCACCGATTTGATCGGCGGCCAATGGATCACGGACCTGAGCCAGATCAAGCGCCTGGAAGAACATATCAATCCTTCCACCATCGTCCGGTTCCAGCAGATCAAAATGGAAAAGAAACGCCAGCTGTGCCACTGGATCCAGAAAAAAGAAGGGATATCGTTAGATCCATCCTTTGTATTTGATATCCAGGTCAAACGGCTGCACGAATACAAACGGCAGCTGCTCAACGCGTTTTCTATCCTGGATATCTATTACCGGATCAAAGAAGGGGAATTGCCGGACTTTACCCCGACCGCGTTCCTGTTTGGGGCCAAGGCCGCGCCTGGTTATTTCCGGGCTAAGGGAATTATCAAATATATCAATGAAATCGCAAAACTCATCGATTCGGACCCGGATATGGCAGGCAAGATGAAGGTACTCTTTGTCTCCAATTATAATGTCTCTTACGCGGAAAAGCTGATACCGGCGGCGGATATCTCCGAACAGATTTCCACGGCGGGCACGGAAGCGTCCGGCACGGGAAATATGAAATTGATGCTCAACGGCGCGGTGACCTTGGGTACCTACGACGGCGCCAATATTGAGATTGTGGAACAGGCCGGAGAAGAGAATAATTACATCTTCGGCGCCCGGGTAGAAGAGATCAACCGGATGAGGGAAAGCTACAATCCCAAGGAAATTTATGAGAGCGACGCAAACATCCGCCGGATCGTGGACACGTTGGTAGACGGCACGCTGGACGACGGAGGGACCGGTATGTTCCGGGAACTGTACACGTCCCTGCTGGAAGGGGCTTCCTGGCACCGTCCGGATCATTATTTCCTGCTGCACGACCTGCCTCTGTATACCAAGGCCAAGTTACAGGCCATTGAGGATTACAAGGACCGGGAGGCTTTTGGGCGCAAATGCCTGCTCAATGCGGCTAACGCGGGCTTATTCTCCAGCGACCGCACCATTCAGCAATACGCGAAGGAGTTATGGGAGTTATAACGGGATCCGGATTTGACGGGCCTACTTGGTATTTGACAAATATATGCATGGGGAAACCCTCCAAGAAAATAAAAGGCTGCTGGTATGCAAAAACTTTGCATACCAGCAGCCTTTTTTCAACCATTCATAGATAGGCGAACCTCCGTTATGTACTACGGAATCCATCCTTTGGCTATCTTTTTATTTCCGATGGGCGGATACCGCCATTTTTTCCGCGGCTTTTTCCTCTTCCCGTAAAGCTTCCTTTTCCGCAGAGATGGAAAGGACGTCTTCTACATGATCCACTCTTTCCCGAAGCTCTCCAATTTCATATAGGGCCAGCCCCAGGGCGATCCCCAGGACGCCATAAAGCATTCCATGAAGCGGTTGGGTTTTAAACAGCAGGAAACAGGCAATCACGCCGCAGGCTAGGCTTACTACGCCCAACACGCGATATAATTTTGTCATTTCGCACCTCTCCTAATAGCAACCATCTTGTTTGTATGATCGTGATAGTACAATATTACGTCAAACATACCGAAAAAGCAAGGCCTTTCAGAAAATTGGAAACAATATTTATTCATAACTGGCGTCTGTTTCCAAGGTATCCAGTACGGCCCTGGTGCGGGTGTAGTAATCGGGGATCATATATTGATCGGTATCAATGATGGGCTGCCACGTTTCTTGCCGTCTTCCGGAGTTTATTTGGAAAGACAAAACGATCTGCCGGCTACCGTTATCTATCCACTCTTCCCTTTTCTGGGAGCTATCCTCCAGGATATCCTGTTTTAGTGCGTTTAAGAGTTCTTCCTTTTTCTCTGCATTCACCAACAAATCAGCCGTTTCGTACGTATCCATTTCCTCCAGCTGGAAATGCCCGGTTTGCTCCGGGGAGATCTGGAACACGGAATTGGCCTTTTCGATAAACTCCCGGCTGTCTATCAATTCATCCAACAGTTCCTGCGCCTGTTCTTTCGGGAATCCGGCGTTGGTTATTTGATAGCTTCTTTTTAAGTGGGTGCCGTCCTTTAGGGTGTAGTCCAGTTCTACAACGCCCAGATAAGAAGTGGAGAAAGTATGAGTTCTGCTGTCCCGGATCGCCTCCTGTTGGATTTGGGTTACCAGCTGAATATTTTCCTCTTCCGTCAGGACGGGGGCCTGGAAAATCCCGTCCCGGTAATACCCCACATGCTGATCCCATAATCCATTGAGGCCTTGAATGGAACACGATACCTGTTCTATATTTTCCACTGCGGGAATCCGGTTGACAATCCCATTCATCCCATAGGACATGGCCAGCAGGAAACATAACAGGACCGCTACGGTACTCCCATAATACGGCAGGCTTTTCAGCCATCTGCGCAAGCCTCTGGAATATACCGCCTCCAATATCATATGCATGGCAAACGCGCCGATGACCATCCCCAGGATAAACTGAATCAACAGCCCCGACATTGCCTGTGCCATTATGGTGCCAAGACCTAATCCCGCCGTGGCCGAAGCGGCGATCCGGATGACAACATTGGGCACGGCAAATGCCCAGCCGGTTTCCGCCGATTCGCTTTTGCGCTTCCGATTCAGCGCCAGGGTCAGGGCCAACAGCGCTACGGTAAACAAAACCCACCAAATTGCATAGAGATTTGTCTCGTTAGAGTATCCGTCGTAAGATACCCCATAAAAAGAGAGCATAGATAGGTAAGGGGAGGCCAGGGTATAGACGATAGGGGAAACGCTATAACTCACCATGACCCCGGTCAATAGGTTTTCCGAAACCAGCATCAGGAGGATAACCAGCACAGGGTAAATACCATTGATGACAAAAATAGAGACGATCGCGTCGACGCCGGTACCGCTGCACACATAGATCAAGGCGGAAAACACTAGGGAAGCCAGCACGGCCAAGCACAGGAAACAGATGGCGGAACCAGCGTTTGTTACCATCCACGGCTTCCTTACCCATCCTAAGGTTTCCCGTCTGGCAAACAACAGCAGTTGCATCAGCAGATAATTGATCAGCAGCGGCGCCAGTACTTGGGTGGCCGCCGCGCAAAGCCGCGCCGACAGTAGGGTGTTCCGTTTGGCCGGCAGGGAATAAAACAGGTCGATCGCCCTTTTTTTATGAAGGTAGCTAAAGTGCAAAGCGCTGAACAGCAGGGTAAACAGCATGGTCAAAGGGATACACAGCATCGAAAATATATCTTCCGCCCCATTGATATAATTGCTGTAGTCGCGCCCCTGTATTAGATGAATCAGGATCGTGCCGGGCATCGCCAAAAACAGCAGGATCATATATAGGACGGATAACCCCATATGCTGCCGCAGCGCCCACCGGTAGAGGCTGCGGAAGGGATGCAGGGAGCTACTGGATAATATGGTCGATGTCATAGCCTACTACCTCCATTTCACTGATAAAGACTTCTTCCAGGGTCAAGGGCAGCGCCTCAATAAACACGGGATGCAGGGCGTTGAGCCGTTCCAGTATCTCTTCCCGCCGGCCCCGGATGACAAAGCTATACAGGGAACCCCTTTTTTCCCGCTTGATAACGTCCAGCCCCTCCAGGGCGTTTTCAGGCAGTTCCGGCATATAGGCCGCCTGTACCTTGTGGATGCCCAGTTTCAGTTCGTCCAGATCGCGCTCAAACACCACGCCGCCCTGGTGCAGCAGGCCCACGTGGTCGCACAGATCTTCCAGCTCCCGCAGGTTGTGCGAGGCGATGATAATGGTCATGCCCCGTTCCCCTACCTCCTGGGCCAGCAGGCGTTTGAGCAGTTGCCGCACCACCGGGTCCAGCCCGTCGAATACCTCGTCGAGCAGCAACAGATGGGGGCGGGTGGACAGCGCCAGAATCAGGGCCGCCTGCCTCTGCATCCCCTTGGACATATTGGAAATGCGCAGGTCTGTTTCTAAGGGGAACAGGCGGCATAAGTCCTGGAACCGGGCGGGGTCCCACCCGGGATATAGGTTTTGATAGAGGTCCGCCATGTGATAAATGGTGGACTGATGGAAAAAATACGGGAAATCCGGCACGAAGAACATGGTCCCCTTACAGGAAACATTTTCAAAGGTGGACATACCGTTCCACTTTATCACTCCTCCGTCCGGTTGGTAAATTCCCGCAATGGTGCGCAGCAGGGTGGATTTTCCTGATCCGTTGGACCCCACCAGCCCAAAGATAGAACCGCTTTCTATGGTACAGGTCATATGGTCCAGCGCCACCTTTTTCCCAAACCGTTTCGTTAGATCCTTAATCTCCAGCACCCTGTTTTCCTCCTCTCTTCCTGTTACACTCCTCTACTAGCTGCCGGATCTCCTCTATGGTCATTCCGGTATCCAATGCCTCTTCCAGAGCCGCCAGCAATTTGTCCCGGGCCAAAGACCTCTTTTGTTTCACCGGGGACAGGTCCGGGGAGACAAAGGAACCTCTTCCGGTCATGGAATAGATCACGCCGTCCCTCTCCAACATTTGATAGGCTTTCTGTACCGTATTGGGGTTGACCCCCAGCTCCTGGGCTAAGGCCCGTACTGTGGGGAGCTGTTCATTGGGCCCCATAACGCCCACCGCCACCAGGCGGACAATGTTTTTATACAGCTGTTCGTAAATCGGCGTACGGCTTTGAAAATCCAAGGTCAGCAATGGATTCCCTCCTTCCTAATGAGTTTCTTCCGGTTTACCTTCCGGTGGATTGTTCGTTGCCTTCTTTGAAAAGGATCTCTACAACAATTGTACTAATTAAAATAGTACAATTATTGTACCATTTATTTTGCTAAAAATCAATAGGAGTTCCAGGCGCCGGCAAGGCGGTTTTCTGTGACGGTCCATAGAGGCCTGTTGTTTTGTCCCGCCATCGCTGGCCCGTCATCTGTAAAGGAAAAAGCTGTCGGCCAGGGGAACTTGTGAACCCCCGGCCGACAGGCTTTTTCCTAGATTCCATCTGTTTTCTTTTGGGGAATTGCCTTTCTTTTAACAAAGCATGGATACAATACGATTTTCCGTACTCCGATCAGGGATGGTCGTTTTCCAAAAGGAACATTTTGCTTTTCGGGAACAGGATCTCTATCAGGGTGCCCTGACCCACCTGGGAAGTGAGGGAAATGCTCAGCCCCAGTTTTTCACATAACTTTTTGCATAGATACAGCCCCATTCCGGTGGATCGTGTGAACCTCCTGCCGTTTTCCCCGGTAAATCCTTTTTCAAATACCCGCCGGATATCCTGGGGAGGGATCCCGATCCCGTTGTCGCAGATAGAAAGCCGGATGCTGTTCTCTTTTTTCTCCGCGAAAATCTTGATTTGAGGATCTTGATCCCTGCGGTATTTGATGGAGTTGCTCAGAATCTGTCCGACAATAAAGTCAATCCATTTGGCGTCGGTAAAGACGTCCTCCTCCAAGTCCTGCATCTGCACCGAAATCCTGCTTTCGATCAAAGCCCTGGCGTTCTTTTTCACACAGGAGGAGATCATCTCCTTGAGGTTTACCTTTTTGATGATATAATCCTTCTCCACGCTGTTGCTGCGGGTATAAAACAAGGCCTGTTCCACATAGCCTTCGATCCGGGAAATCTCCGTTTCCAAACTGCGGGTGACCTCGTTTTTATTATTTTCTATCATCAGGCGGCTGGAGGCGATGGGCGTTTTTACCTCATGCACCCAGGTTTCGATGTATTCCCGATAGTCGTTGGAAGCCCGGCGATAGGAAGCCAACCGGTCGTTCATGGATTTGTTTACCTGGATCATCACGTCATACAGGAGTTTTCCCTCTAAAAAGTCCGGTCGTTCTATCATTTCGGTAATCAGATATTTCTGATCCAAGCTTTCCAGCCGGGCCCGCAATTCTTTATAAAAACCCGCCCTGCGGAAATAGCCGTACAGCAGGCAGGCAATGCCCGCCACCGCCAGCACGATCACCAAAAAACCTTGCGCCGAGGAGTTTACCCCTAAGGTCCCCAGCATCATCACAATAAATCCCGCGGTCAATGCCCAAATCACGATGGGAAGGCATTGATCCCGCAAATAAGCGGTCCATTTCATACCAGATATCCCTGCCCCCGTTTGGTGATTAGAAATTGTCGAACCCCAACTTCCTCCAGTTTTTTGCGCAGCCGGTTGATATTGACGGTCAGGGTGTTGTCGTCGACAAATTCGTCCGATTGCCACAAGTCGTTCATGATTTCATCCCGGGAAATAATGGCCCCTTTGTTTTCCATCAGCAGATGCAAAATGCGCATTTCGTTTTTGGTGAGTTCCGCCTGTTTCCCTTCATAGCTCACCGTGCTTTTGGAGAGGTCCAGTAAAACCCCTTTGTGTTCCAGCGTTCGGGATGGTTCCCTATGATAGGCCCTTTTTAAAATGGCTGCAATGTGGGCCAGCAAAATCTGCGTATGGTAAGGCTTCGTGATGAAATCGTCCGCCCCCAGGTTCATACTCATCAGTTCGTCCACTTCGCTGTCCCGGCTGGTCACCATAATGATGGGGATTTCCCCCTGCTTGCGGATTTCCCGGCATACATGATAGCCGTCAAATTGCGGTAAATTGATGTCTAATAGGACCAAGTGAGGCTTGGCCTCCAAAATCCGGTCTACAATATGTTCAAAATCATCAGAAACAATTCCCTGATATCCGTATTTTTCCAGAAGCACTTTGAGCTGCATCCGGATGGGTTCATCGTCCTCTACAATAAAAATACGGTACATGATTCCCGCCTCCTGAGAACAGTCATTTTGGGGATCCCCCCGAGGCTTTATTATACAATATCCCATTCCAAAAGCATAGCCTCCGCCGGCAGGAATCCCATCCATGCTATGGCGATCATCCGCACCGGTCAAAAAGGGTGAGGATGCATAAAAGGAAGGGGGGGACGGCGATTGTCCCCGAAGAGCATTTATTTTCCATATTGGTTGCTTCAGAAGGATGGAAACTAGGGCTTCTTTTTTGTATCCAAATAACAGAAGGGTATTCTCCCAATATTTATATATAATTTTTACAATATTATAAAATAGAACTTTATTCTTGTCTATTTTCCTTAATCTTAAAAGAGCAAAAGACAATTCCTGTCCAATAATACTGAAAAAGATAGTTTTTAGTGACCCATAATTGACTTATTCTGGAGGAAAATTTATAATGAATATGGCTACAGAAAACTCGACAATTTACCATCTGTTTCTTTCAGAAAACAGGTTTCCGTTGAGGAAAAAACATTTCAAATGGTCATAATTCCAATGATCCATCGTCTTTGCTTTGAAAAACCTTATCTTTTTAACAGAATCTGGTGATGATACGTTATAGGATTACGATGAACCTTATTTTTTAAGATGTGAGAGACAACTAATATTTTTCCATAAAAAGAGGTTGGAGTATTAGCGTATGATTTCAATGCGGGTCAATCAAAACCGCTGGAGATGGGGTAGAAAAGGATGTATAAACATTACATAAAAAGGCTGATCGATATCGTGTTGTCGTTTATCGGGTTGATCGTGCTGATCATACCCATGCTGATCGTCGCCTTGGCCATAAAAATCGATTCGCCGGGGCCGGTGCTTTTCAGGCAAAAACGGCTGGGGCTGGACGGAAAGGAATTTGAGATCATGAAGTTCCGGTCCATGTGCATGAATGCAGAGCATACGGGCAGCGGCGTATATTCCAATAAAAAGGATCCCAGGATTACCCGTGTTGGGCGGATCATCCGCGCAACCAGCATCGATGAGTTTCCCCAATTGTGGAATGTACTGACAGGTTCTATGTCGTTAATCGGGCCCCGACCGCCCCTCACCTACCATCCCTGGCCCCTGTCGGAATATACCAAAGAACAGCTCAGGATGTTTGAGGTCCGCCCCGGCATCACCGGATGGGCCCAGGTAAACGGCAGAAAAACGGTAGAATGGAATAAAAGGATCGAATTGAACGTTTGGTATGTAGAACATGTTTCTTTTCTTCTCGATATAAAAATTCTTTTTATGACGGTCCTTAAAACGTTTACCAACCAGGACAATGAAAACTCGCAAGTCACCGTGACGGAACATACCGGCGCTCCGGCGCCAAAGGAAACGGTTGAAAAAAGATAAAAGGGAGGATCATCGAATGCCAATCAAGCTTATGTACATAACAAACCGGCCCGACATCGCCCAGATAGCGGAGTCGGCGGGGGTTGACCGGATTTTTATCGATATGGAATATATCGGCAAGGACAAAAGGCAAAAAGGCATGGATACGGTCCAGTCCCATCATACGGTGGAAGACGTGGCCGCTGTGCGCAATGCGATTACACAGGCCCAATTGCTGGTCCGTGTCAACCCCATCCATGAAGCTTCTGCTGCATACGGTTCTTCCCAAGAAGAGATTGACGCTGTGATCCGCGCCGGCGCCGATATCGTGATGCTCCCGTATTTTAAAACGCCGCGTGAGGTGCAGGAGTTTATTCAGTATGTGGGCGGCAGGGCAAAAACCATGCTCCTTTTTGAAACGCCGGAATCGGTAGAACAAATAGAGGAAATTTTAGACAACGACGGAATTGACGAAGTGTTTATCGGTTTAAACGATTTGAGCTTGGGATATCAAAAGAAATTTATGTTTGAATTGTTAGCCGACGGCACGGTAGAAAATATTTGCAGCGTTTTCCGGAAAAGAAAGTTGCCCTATGGCTTTGGGGGAATCGCTTCTTTAAGCAAGGGAATGCTGCATTCCGAAAAAATTATTATTGAACATTATCGTTTGGGATCCACCTGCGCGATTTTATCCAGGAGTTTTTGCAACACCAGCCAAGTGAAGCATATGGGGGTTATTAGCAATACTTTTGTAAACGGGATTCGGGAAATCAGGGAGTTTGAAAAGAAAGTCCAGCAATACAGGGACTTTTTTTCCGATAACCAGGATGAGGTTGTTTCCGACGTAAATAAGATTGTGAGTAAGATATCATGAACTTATTGATAACGGGGGCTTTTCCATGTTCCCCAGACCAAATAGGGCAGATAGAGGGGCTGGGCTATTCCGTAACCTATGTAAAGGATGAAACCGTCCCATTGAGTAAACAGGGGATTGCCTTATCTGGGATCGAAGGGGTTATCTGTAATTCCTTGTTCCTGAAGAATCCGATCGAAGGCTTTTCCCATTTAAAGTTTATCCAATTGACCAGCGCCGGCTATGACCGCGTGCCTTTAGAGGAGATCCAAAAACGCAATATAAAAATCTGCAACGCCAGAGGGGTGTACAGCGTTCCTATGGCGGAATTTGCTTTGTGCGGGGTGCTCCAGCTCTATAAACAGAGCCCCTTTTTTTATGAAAACCAGAAGTCGCATGTATGGGAAAAGCGCCGGGATTTACTGGAGCTAGCTGGAAGGACCGTCTGTATTGTGGGCTGTGGAAGCGTGGGGCAGGAGTGCGCCAAACGGTTTGGCGCCTTTGGATGCCGCGTCATTGGGATTGACCTTGCCCCGTTTTCCCAGGAATCTTTTTCCGCCGTCTATGGGCTGGAGGAGATGGACCAATGGCTGCCCATGTGCGATGTTGTGGTATTAACCCTTCCGCTGACCCCGCAGACGTATCATCTGTTTGACGGCGGGCGGCTGTCCCGATTCAAAGAAGGCTGTGTTTTGGTGAATATCGCACGCGGACCGGTTGTGGAAGAAGAGGCTCTCTTGGAAAAACTCCGGGAAGGCCCCCTTGGGGGCGCGGTCTTGGATGTTTTTGAAGAAGAGCCGTTGGACCGCGACTCTCCGCTGTGGGATGCAAAACATGTGATTTTAACTCCCCATAATTCTTTTATCGGGGAAGGAAACCGCCGGAGGTTATGGGACGTGGTTTATCGCAATCTCAAAGAATATCAAGGGGGTTGACCATAAATGGATGCACCGAAAAAGGATTTGCTGCTGATCGCCAATTACTGGCATTTTGAAGAAGAAAAGGCCAGCAGCCGCTATCGGACTTTTGCCGATATCCTTTGCCGTTATTATAACCTGGAAGTGGTCACCTCCACGTTTTGCCATCTGAAAAAGCGGCAGAGGGACCCCGAATCGCTTCATTTGGATACCTTGCCGTACCAGATGACCCTGCAATATGAAAAAGGGTATCCGAAAAACATCTGCTTAAAAAGGATATCCAGTTACAAACAGTTCGGGAAGAACGTATACCGTTACCTGCAAAAACGAAAAAGGCCGGATATTATCCTGGTTTCCGTCCCGTCCCTTTCGGTGGCCGATTATGTCACAAGATTTGCCAAAAAAGAGGGAATCCCTGTGATCGTGGATATCCAGGATCTGTGGCCGGAAGCCTTTCAAATGGCATTGCCGGTTCCGGTGGTTTCGGATATCCTGTTTTCCCCCATGATGAGGCAGGCAAACCGGATATACCGCCGTGCGGATGAAATCATGGCCGTATCGGACACTTACGTTGCCAGAGGAAAATCCCAGAACCCTCATTGCCGGGGGTTGAGTATTTACATAGGGACAGACGGAGATTTGGTGTCGGCCAAGACCCAGGGGATTTCCGTAGAAAAGGATCCCAATGAGTTTTGGATTGGATATGTGGGGGCTTTGGGGCACAGTTACGATATCAAACTGGTGATCCGGGCGGTAAAAGAACTGGAGCAGGCGGGATATACCAATATCGTTTTTAAAGTGATGGGGGAAGGCGTCCTGCGCCGGGAGTTTGAGCAATATGCGTCCCAGTTGGGGGCCAGGTGTGATTTTACCGGGCTGCTTGAATATGGCCTGATGATGAAAACGCTGATGCAGTGCGATGTGGCGGTGAACCCCATTGTAGGGAAGTCGGTGGCTTCCATTATCAATAAAGTGTCTGATTATGCGGCGGCAGGAGTGCCTGTAGTCAATACGCAGAATTGTGCGGAATACCGGGATCTTTTAGAGCAATATCAGGCGGGCATCAACGTGGAAAATGGCGACGTCAAGGGGTTCGCAGCCGCGATCCGCCGCCTTTATGACGACAAAAGTTTTCGGGAATCCATGAGCGCCCATGCCAAAGAGATGTACCAACAGAAGTTTGATAGAAGGACAAGCTATCCAAAACTGGTTCCGGTGATAGAAGGGTTGTTAAAAGAACATGAATAAGAAGATGAAGAATCGAATCAAAGACCTTTGGAGAGCCCCTCTTCGGTTTTACATGAGAAAAAAGCTAAAAAACCATGAGTTTTCCATCATTTCAGCCAATTGTGTCGGCGGTATCTTATATCATGACGTCGGCGAACAGTTCCGGACCCCGACCATCAATTTGATTATTCCCCAATTTGTAACCTTTGCAGAAAATTTACAGCATTATTTGCAGGTGACTCCTGTGGAGGGCGAAAAGACAAAAGAGGGGTATCCCGTCTGTATGCTGGAGGATATTTCCATCATTGGGGTTCATTACGCAACCTGTGAAATGCTGATGAAAGATTGGGTGCGAAGGGCAAAGCGGGTAAACTACAACAATATCCTTTTGATTGCTACGGATAATTTCCTCCACGACGAGGAAGAGGAAAAGCGGTTTGACCGTATCGCCTATCCAAAAGTGTGTTTTACCTCCCGTAAAGATACGCAGTATGATTGGCAAGTGTATTTGCCGGAATTCCAAGGGCAAAGCAAAGTGGGAGATACCCTACGGTACTGCAATATCTTTGGCGTAAGAATATTTGAAAAACATTTTGATTGTGTGAAGTGGTTGAATGAGCATGAAGGTATTAATTCTAAGTCATAACCCCATCACAGACTATAACAGTATGGGAAAAACATTTTTGGCCCTGTTTGAAACGTTTTCACCGGAAGAAGTGTGCCAGTTTTATATCTATCCCACCTTGCCCAATGTCAAAAAATGTTGCAGTTATTATCGCATAACGGATCAAGACGTTTTGAAAGGAAAGCGGTCAGGGCATATTGTGGAAAGCCGTGAGATCCAGGCCGGCAATACCTTATATGAAAACGCTTCGGATCAGAAACTGTATCAAAATAAATCTTCCCACAGGGAACTGAAACTGGCCTGCCGGAACCTCATTTGGAAATTGGGGCGCTGGAATACGGGTTGCTTAAAACAGTGGCTGGCAGGGCAGAAGCCGGATATCATTTTTGCAGCCGCAGGCGCCTCGTCCTTTTTTTATGACGTCATTGAAAAAATCGCGGATACCCTTTCTATCCCCGTGGTCAGCTATGTATGCGATGATTTTTATTTTAGTACGTTGCCCTTAAAGAGCAACGGCTTGCAGAAAGCCTATTATCAGTCGCTCCGTAAAAAAATAGGCAAGTTGATGCGCCGTTCCGCCCGGGTGGTCACCATCTGCGATGCGTTGGGAGACGATTACCGCAAAGAGTTTGGATGCCAAACCACTACCGTGTTTTCAGGCGCCAATATAGAGATTGCAAAGCAGGCCAGTTTGGCCGACAGCCGTTCCCTGGTCTATCTGGGGAACCTGCAATTAAACCGCAATCAATCGTTAAAAGAGATTGGGATGGCTTTGGACGAACTGAATCAGGCCCATCACACCCAATACTGCCTTGAGATTTATACGGGGGATAAAGATCCCGGGATCCTTCAAACGTTTGATGGGGTTTCTTCGATCCAGGTGAAAGGGTTCGTCAGCGGGCCGGAGGTACACCGCATCATGAAAGGGGCCTGCATGCTGGTCCATACGGAATCCTTTGAACCTTTGGATGTGGAGCGGGTCCGTTATTCCATGTCGACAAAAATTGCGGACAGCTTGGCCAGCGGGGTTTGTTTGTTTGCCTATGGTCCAGCGGAGGTGGCGTCCATCCAGCATCTACAAAGCCATCAATGCGCTGCGGTAGCTACCGACCGGGCACAATTAAAAGGGATACTTTGGGATTACCTCTCCCACCCGGAAAAGCGGGCGGGGACTGCGGAAAAGGGGATTGAGGTCGCCAACCGCTGCCATGCAAAAGAGGGGCAAAGCAGGCTGCTGAGAGAGGTTTTTGAAGAGGTTTTGACAGATGAAAATACTCCAAGTGAATTGTGTATATAATAAGGGCAGTACTGGAAAAATCATGTGCGATATTGACCGCCAGTTGGCAAAAGCGGGGATAGAAACCGTGATCTGTTATGGGCGCGGTGAAAAGGTGAGCAAACCAGGGGTTTATAAAACCTGCGGGGAGCTTTATTCCAAGTGTAACCATTTGCTTTCCTGCTTTACAGGCATCATGTATGGGGGATGTTTCTTTTCTACCCGCAAACTAATCCGTGTGATCCAACGGGAAAAGCCGGATGTGGTGCATGTCCATTGTATCAATGGTTATTTTGTTAATATCTACCGGCTGATGCGCTGGTTAAACATACATCATATCCCTACGGTCCTCACCTTGCACGCTGAGTTTATGTATACCGCCAACTGCGGGCATGCGTTGGACTGCGAGCAATGGAAAACCGGGTGTGGGCATTGTCCCAGGAACAGACAGGAAACCAAATCTATTTTCCTGGACCGTACGGCCCAATCCTGGTCGAAAATGAAAAAAGCCTTTGAGGGGTTTGGGAATTTTCTCACGGTGTGTTCCGTTTCCCCCTGGCTGATGGAACGGGCCAAAGTTTCCCCGATCCTCCAGGGATTCCATCATGAAGTGGTCTTAAACGGGATTGACACCTCCGTTTTCCACCGGAAAAAAGAGGGTTCCGATTTTAAAGATAAGTTTGGGCTGAATGGGAAAAAAATGGTGCTCCATGTCACCGCTAATTTTTCAGATCCCATCAAAGGCGGACGGCACGTCTTGGCCCTTGCAGAACGGATGAAAAATCAGGAGGTTGTCTTTGTAGTCGTAGGGAATCGGGATCAAACGATCCCCATGCCGGATAATGTGCTGGATATCGGCAGGGTGGAAGATCAGTCCGAGCTGGCTTCTGTTTATTCTGCGGCGGATGTAACGCTGCTTACCAGTGAAAAAGAGACCTTTTCCATGGTATGCGCCGAAAGCCTTTGCTGCGGGACCCCGGTAGTGGGATTTCAGGCGGGGGCGCCGGAGGGCATTTCCATCCCGGAATATTCCTCCTTTGTAGAATACGGCAGGATAGAGTGTTTGCAGGAAAAGCTGGAAGAGTTTTTATTTCACAAAAAATGGGATCCAGAAGCCGTTAGCCACCGGGCAATGGGCGTTTATTCCAGCGAAACCATGGCGGATCAATATAAAAATTTATATATAGATTTGATGGAGAAAACAAAAAATGGAAAAACAGGTGTTTCGACAGAATAAGCAAGTGGCTTACAACCAAATCCTATTTATACTCTATACGGTGATAACCACTATTGTTTATGTTTTGCCGTATACAAAACTGAGGGTTCCCTACGTTTTGGCGGCTTTCCTTATGTTGGCGCCTATGCCGTTTTTGCTGCTGCGCCGGGATAACCTGGTGAAGTATGCAATCCTTCTGATCGGCGTTTCGTTGGTCCTTTTCTTTGGTTATCTGCTGTTTTGTGATTATCCGCTGGCGGAGGCTATCAACGAGGCCGTCCGAAACTTACGGTTTTTTATGCCGGTCCTCTGGGGATTTTATGCGCTTCGGTATTGCAGCAATAAGCAGAGAGCGTTTTTCCTGGTTGTTTTCCTGTTGATGACGTTTTTTATTTTGATCAATACCTTGCAGGCGCTGCAGCAGGATCCCTGGGTTGCCAGGTTGCTGGCCCAGAGTACGTCCACCAGTTCCGGGGAACTGAATTCCTATCGTCTGCGGAATGTGGGCGGCTTTGAATTCTCTTATATGATGGGGATTGTCACCCTGTGTTTTGTCTGGCTTTTATTAAGCGCTTCTAAAATATGGCTGAAGCTCATCAGTGCGGCGTTGGTAATCGTATCTTTTTATTATATCATCCAGTGCCAGTATACCACGCTGCTTTTGCTGGCTTTCATCGGATCGGCCCTGCTCATCTTTCTGCATACGCACAATCTATATGTGAGGATCCTGTTGGTGATTGGAGGCATTGCCCTTATTATGGGGCTGGCGCCGCTTTTTCAATACCTCAGCGATGTGTTTGCCGGTTCGCTGCTCTCCTCTAAATTTTCCCAGATGGCGGACGCGTTAACCAACCATGACGCCAATCAATTGGGCAGCCGCCCGGAATTGATGCTGCAATCCATACAGAACTGGCTAAACAGCCCGATCTTTGGCGGAAACTATGAGAATTCCAATGCGCATTCCATGCTGCTGGGGATTTTGGAACATAACGGCCTCATCGGATTGGGATTGTGGGGGTACCTCTTTGTCCAGTCTTGGAAGAAAATCCGGAACGTTTTAAAGGAAAAAGGGCTGTCCTATGAATTATTCAATATCGCCGTAATTTACGTATGCGTTCTGGCGTTATTCAATCCGATTGGTTATGTATTTGAAGTGACCATCGCTTGTTATTTTTTAGTTCCCATATGGATTTCTATTTTTCAGAGAAAACAACAGGCCGGATCCACCGCGTAAAATACGCGTTTGTATCTGCGGGATATGATTTTTGCCAACCATCAGGAAAATTTATTTGTGAGGGGATAGATCAATGGAAAAGTGGAACTTGGATACGGCTGTACTGTGTATCTTCTTTGCCCGTCCGGAACAGTTTAAACAAGTGTTTGAGCAGGTGAGAAAAGCCAGGCCCCGCGTATTGTTGCTGTGGCAGGACGGGCCAAGAAAAGGGCATCCGAAAGATATGGAAAATATTCTTGCCTGCCGGCGGATCGCGGAGAATATCGATTGGGAATGCGAGGTACATAAGAACTACCACGAAGAAAATATGGGATGCGACCCCTCCACCCATCTATCCCATAAATGGGCGTTTTCCATCGTGGATAAATGCATTATTTTAGAAGACGACATCGTTGCTTCCCAATCGTTCTTTTTGTTCTGCAAAGAACTTTTGGACAAGTACGAGAACGATACCCGGATCGACCGGATCTGCGGGCAGACCCTGTACGGCGGCATTGAGGATAAACGATACAGCTATTTTTTCAGCCGGTCCGGCTCTTCCTGGGGATGGGCCACCTGGAAACGCGTGGCGGATTCCTGGGAAACAGACTATAAGTTCCTGGATGATCCCTACTATTTGGACCTTGCGGGGCGCCGGTTTGGCCATCGAAGATTCCAGACCAGCTTAAAGACTGCACAGAAGTGCAGGGCGGAGGGGATCCCCTATTGGGAACACATCGTAGGGTTTCGGACGTTGATGAATTCGGGATTGGTGATCTACCCAAGGGAAAACCTCATCGAAAATGTGGGGACCTCCGTAAACGCCACGCATGCGCCCGATAACATCGCTGAATTGCCGAAGGATATCCAACAGATGTTTACCACAAGCGCGCACGAGATTTCCTTCCCGCTCCAGCACCCCCCTTATGTCATCGAGGACTATCATTATTTTCAAAAATTAATGGACCATATCGCCCCTCCCTTTGGCAAACGCCTGCTCCGAAAAGGAGAACGGGGGATCCGGAAAATCCTTGTGAAAATGAGAAAGCCGGGGGAAAAATGAAATACTTAATTATCGGCGACGCCAATTCTATGCACATTTTTAACTATGTAAAAACCGTTTTGGAGGGCTATCCCTTTGAAATCCACCTGCTCACCCTTTCCACGGAGCGGGTGAAAGAATCCTATCGCAGGTATTACCGGGAACACCATATCACCCTTCATTCCATTGCGGAAAAGTATGGGGGAGACGTCCCGAACCATACCAGAAAAGAACGCCTGCATAACCTTTTGCAGAAATTGAAATTATTCCGGGAACTTCCCAAAATCGATCTCTGCCATATCCATTCTGTTTATAAGACCAGTATCCTGTTTTATTTGTTAAACCGCAGAAAATTTTCCCATCTCATCGCCTCTTATTGGGGGGGAGATGTGGAAAATAAGGCGCCTTTTGTAGTGAAAATCAGGGAGCGGTGTTTCCGGTTTGCGGACGTCATCACCGTAACCACGAAGAAGACGTATGAAGATTTTGAGGCAATTTACGGCGATCAATTTCAGGATAAGCTGAAAGTTTGCAGGTTTGCAACGGCGGG
>CAJFUH010000073.1 GCA_904420155.1 uncultured Clostridia bacterium | reverse complement strand
TGTAAGGGGTTTCAAAGGGGGGAAACATGATTCCCCCCTTTGCGGTCTCTTTGCCTTCTTTCTCTGGCGGCAGAGAAAGAAGGAGCCTGCGCGGCTTAAGCGCAAACAAAAATAAGCTTCCTTTTTGAGGAAGTAATAAAAAATCTAAAAATTAACAATATAATTTAAATGACGGTTGGTTTTTCAGTTTTAGGATATTTACTCTTTGTGAAGCAAGTTTAGAAATTTTATAAAAGAAAAGAAATCTCAGCCCATTTGTGTTAGAATAAAAGACAAGAATGTTTTACGGAGGTGCCGTATGAAAAAAATCAAAACGGGGGTCCTCTTTTTTCTATGTATGGCAATGATTTTTCTCTGTTCCTCCTGCGGGAATAACCAGGTGGTTTCCGTGGATACGCTGCTCACATTAGATTCTTCTGGGGCGGGCAGCCGTACTATGACCTGCCATTTTTCCGATACGGGATCAGGTTCAGAGACCGCCGCCCAACTGGATGGATTGATTGCTCAATACTGCCCTTCCATGCTTACTTACAGCAAAACGGAAGAGGGCGATAACCTCTCCTACCAATTTCAATTGGACTTTTCTTCTTATCAGGATTATATGGAAAAAATAACCCAATTGCTAGGAAGAAAACCTGTTATTATTTTCTCATTCCCCGACAATATTTTTACCACCGGAAGCCGGATCTCAGAGGACTTTGAAAGCGGGGATTTATTCAGCTGGCTTTATGCCTCCATTTCTTTGGAGGAATTGCAGGGAAGCTTATCCCCTCGATTTTCCAGCGGGTCTACTGCGGTTTCCCTGGATGGGAGAACCCAGACCACCAGCAGCCGGATCGCCCTCAATCGCACCCAAGGATCTCCCCTGGACGCTATTTTTGTAGACACGGTCAACCGGGGAGACGGTACCTTTGACCGTACCATCGTTTTCCGGATCCCCCTCACAACGGTCCACGACCTGGGAGACGATTTGGAGCCCTATATGAACGCCCGTACCGATTCTTTAGCGTCCAGCGCCCAATGGACCGATTACATCTCCGGCCGGGAATATGCCGTCACTTTCCAGGGGCTCTCCTTGGAGGAGCTGTCCCGGTGTACCAACCTGCTGTTCAATTCCCGTTTTAGCGGAACGATCTTCTCTGAAGAACATTCCGAACACTCCACTCCTTTTGTGGACGCTTCTCTCTTTACGGAAACCATCGACCTTTCCAGCTATACCGGTGAACAGGGAAAAAATATCCCCCTTTATTACCGTTATTCTTCCCAGTCTTCCCGGACTTTAGCGGGCGGGGAAACTTATAAAGAAGGTTCTTGGCATTCCGCAGGGGACGTCTCTGACGGCGTCTTTCAATATGAAAGCCGCGCTTCCCTCCTGAATATCCGCATATCTGAGCAAACGGAACACCAAGCGTTGGGCGCGACCATCACCCTTTCCTGCCTGGGGGACGGCCGTTTCCAGCGGGATGTAGATTTTCTGTTTGACGCGCAGGATATCACCGGCGTTCAATACGCCTTGGACTACTTACAATCCAAAGGCAGCGGCGCAGAGATCCGGCAGGACACCGCTGACGAGGGACTTTTATGCCGTGTGTCCACCCAAGGTACCGCGGAAGAAATTTCCCGTGAGATGAGCGCCTTATTCGGGGAACAAAACGTGATGAAATACGCCCGGGAAGGGGGATCTGTAGAAGTACACCACACCACCCGCCTCACCGATATCATCCATATGGAGCATTTATTTACAGGAATCAATCAGGGGATACCTATCACCTATCGGATTCGGACCAACGGAAAAGAACAGCTTTATGACGTCCAATATACCAGCGAGACCCATTCTTCTTCGGTTTCTCTCGCACAAGAACAGGACGGCGCCCTTCAATTTTCTCTGGACAGCGGGGATACCGTCATCGAATATAACGGTTATACCTCCAACAACCTGGGGATTTTTCTGGTCTTTTTGGCTGTCATCTGCGTCATTGCCGGTGTAATCATCTTGATATTCTTTATCCGCAAGCGGGGCGGGGGATCCACCGGTAAAAAACAAGATCCTTCCCTGGTTCTTTACGACCCGGAGGAGCCCATAGAAGACATCTTAGCGGATATTTAGCATTTACCAAATTTGATATTGGAATGGATATGGAAACGAGGCTTTTTTATGACCCAATTTTGTATTTTTGATTTAGACGGTACACTGGTCAATTCCCTGGAAGACTTGGCCGCCGCCACAAACCATGCGTTGCGGCAGCAGGGATTTCCCACCCATCCTACGGATGCATACCGCCATTTTGTGGGAGACGGCATTCTCATGCTGTTGCGCCGGGCCGCGCCGGAAGGTACGGGCCAGGAAATCCTGGAGCAGTTGCACCGGGGATTCGACGAGTATTATGCGGCCCACTGCTTTGACCACACGCGTCCTTACCCGGGATGCGCCGAGCTTTTAGAAATCCTTTCCCAAAAGGGGGTGGCCTGTGCCGTGCTCTCCAACAAGCCGGATGAATTTGTGGGTGAAATTGTAAAAAGGCTTTACCCGGACTTTTCCTTTTCTTCTGTGTTTGGAAAGCGGCCCGGTTTTGAAAAAAAGCCCGATCCCGCCGCTCTCAATGAAATGATTCGGCAGCAGGGCGTTTCCAAGAAATCCTGCCTATACATCGGGGACAGCAACGTGGACGTGTATACCGCCCATAACGCCGGGATCCGCTGCTGCGGGGCCTTGTGGGGATTCCGGGGCTATGAGGAACTCAAGCAGGCCGGTGCAGATTACCTGGCCGCAACTCCCATGGATATTTGCCGTTATCTTTAAAACACCTGTATTTGATAAAAGGGATCATAGCGCGTTTGGCGACTAGCTTTGTCACCAAACGCGCTATTTTTATAGGATCATGGAGTAAGGAACGTTCTATCAGTAAAAAAGCGTTCTTTTGATCCTTTTAACCCTTTTCTTTGATTGGAATACTATGACACTAGGGTTTTCTCTTTTTCCTTTTGCCAAAGATACATAGATCTCTCATCATTCTATTTTCTATATTCTGATTTACATAAAGGAGACCGTCTATGAAACGTTACGCCCGTCCTTCCTGGAACAAAACTTTCCCTGAGGGGATTCCCTCCAAATTTCTGTATCCTTCCTCCCCCGTGGAACCTTATCCAATCCCCGTCCCGTGCCGCTGCCATACCCCGCCGGTTCCTTGTGAGTTATCTCACCAGGAACTTTGCCACGGGTCTCCCCCATCCCAGACGGAAGCGATTCCCCAATCCCCGTCCTCCGCCAAATCCACTTTTCTTCCAACCGTGGGAAATCCGCCGGGATACCATCTTTTGCTGGCGGTGCAGGAAAAACCGCAAATCCCGGTGGGTTCTTCCCCTATTTCCTTTTCCGACCATGCCCTATACCGGGGTACCGCTATTCGCCATATCCCAGGGGAGCCCTCGTTTGTTCTGACCCAACCCGGCGTTTACCAAATCTCCTATTCCGCCACTCTTTCCAACGCGGACGGCGTTTTCCCAAAAGCCGCCAACGTGGGCCTGTATCTCTCCGGGGAACGGGTCCCGGGAAGTTTCTTGGAACAAACCTTCCTCCACGCAGAGCAAACGGTATGTATCAGCGCCTCCCTGGCGGTCTCTGTCACCGACGCCCCCGCCCCCCTATGGCTACACAACGGGGGAACCGGGATATCCTACAACCAATGCGCGCTGTTTGCTTATAAAGTCTGTGAATGACTTTTTCTGGTCATCCCCTGTATTTTTTCCTTCGGACTTTTTATGGCGGCGCTTATCGGTTTGGATCCCAACAGAAAGCCTTATCATAACCCCTCTACAAACGATGCCAAACAAAGAGGGCTTGCCCTTGCTATGATGCATGCGGCAAGCCCTCTCTGTTATTCATTCTTTTATCTGACCAATCGATAGCCGCATCACCGTTGGGGGCTGTATACCTTTGCAATCTCCGGCTCATCCCCCCGGGACATCTGTACCAAAAGGTCAGCCGCCACCTGGGAAAATAGGATCCCATTCTGGGAAGGGCAAATGGCGAAATAACAGCCTGGATACTGTTCCTGCGTTCCAATCACCGGAAGGCCGTCCTCCGTTTCCAGATAGTCCGACGTATAAGCGTATTCCACCTGTGTTTCCCGGATACCGGGGAACATCCCGATAATCTCTTCCTGTAAATGGGCAAACTTCTTTTCCGCTAATACATCCAGCGGCAGCAGTCCCGCCATTCGGCGGTTCCGGTCGATTAGCCCGGTATCTAATCCGGAAGCCAAAATACGTCCCTGCGGCGTGACGGAATAGGTGATTTCCGGGCGTCCTATATGATGGATGATACAACCGTCTTCCCATCCTGATAAATCTCCCCCCGCTTCCGTAACAACAGAGAAACAGGTCCGCTTGCTCCCTATCCCTTTCAAGAAATCGCAGCTATCCAGGCCGATAGCCAACACCACGGTATCTGCCTTTACGGTATGGCACACGGAAGTGAGCAGGGAACGTTTTCCGTTTTCTTGGGAGATGTCCTCCACTGTGGTATTCTCATAGATTCTAGCCCCTGCTTTTTCCGCCGCCATAATGGCGTTATGGGTCAGCAGATAGGGATCAACGGTCGCTGCTTCCCCACGGCACAGCAGCCCTTCTTCCATGTCAAAGGAATACCGTTCCCTGGCCCGGTCCGGATGGATAAGCTCTACAGCAAATCCGTTATGTTTTTTTAGAAGATATTCCTCATGAATATCTTCCATCCGCTCCTCTGTATCTGCGAAATATAGGAAATCCCGCTGGGTAAATCCACAATTATACGGCCCCTGAGCGGCAATGTCCTGAAGCTCTTGGAGGGCCTGGGAACTTTGCCGGTAAACCTCTACCGCCTGATCCACCCCAATCTGGCGGGATAGCCCCCTGAGCCCACCCTCCGGGTCCGCCTGTAGGATCCCGGCGGACCGGGCCGTCCCCCCATGCCCGATGGGCCCGCCCGCTAACAGCACGGTATCCATGCCCGCCTTGGCAAACTGTAGGGCGCACAGGGCCCCGGTGATTCCGCCTCCCACTACACAGACTTCACAGGTCTCGTCCTGGTACATCCAGGGATAAATAGCGGGAACCGGATTGATTGACGTCCACAAAGGAGATTTTTTGATTTGTTCCGATAACATAAGAACACCAAGCCTTTCCATCTCGATGCTACTATTTTTGTCCCTTGTTTGGAGAAATATACCATTTTAGTTAAAAAACAGTCCTTTATTTTTCTTTCAAATTTGTAAGAATTCTTACATGAAAACTCCGTATCTTTTCGGGACAACTTATTGTACAATAACAAAGAGGTGAAACCCATGGAACCTATCTTACAATTGGAACGCGTGGAAAAATATTACGGCGGGCGGGGCCATATTACCAAAGCCGTGGATGATATTTCCTTTTCGGTAGATCCGGGGGAATTTCTGGGAATTATGGGGCCCTCCGGTTCCGGAAAAACCACCCTGCTTAATATGATCGCCACCATCGATTCCGTGAGCGCCGGACACATTTCTATCGATGGTCTGGAGATTACGGAACGCACCGAAGACGAGCTCTCGGATTTTCGGAAACAAAACCTGGGATTTATTTTCCAAAACTATAACCTTTTGGATACCCTTACCCTTGGGGAAAATATTTCGCTTTCCCTTACCATCCGGGATATCCCCCGAAAAAAGGCAAAGCAGGCCGTCCTTTCCGCCGCACGCCAGTTGGGTATTGAAGAAATCCTCGATAAATACCCCTATGAAGTTTCCGGGGGCCAGCAGCAGCGGTGCGCTTGCGCCCGCGCCTTAGCGGCAAACCCAAAGCTCATTTTGGCGGATGAACCTACCGGGGCGCTAGATTCCAAAAACGCTCGCATGTTGCTGGAACAGTTTCTTTTTATCAATCAGGAATACTCCACTACCCTGTTAATGGTAACCCATGACGCGTTTTCCGCCAGTTACTGCGGGCGTATTCTTTTTTTGAAAGACGGCCGTATTTTTAATGAATTGATCCGGGGAGAAAAAACGAGGCGTCAGTTTTTTCAGGAAATCCTGGATGTGATGTCTCTTCTGGGGGGAAACTTCTCTGATGTACGTTAAGCTTTGCCTGCGCAACATCCAACGCAGCGCCCGGGAATATTGGGCTTATGGGATTACTATCTCTTTGACCGCCGCTTTGGTTTACGCATTCGATCTTCTGATTACCTCCCAGGAGCTGTCCCATCTGTCCGCTGATTTTGAAACCACTTCCGCCCTGCTGCTGATCGTTTCCGCAGTGGTGGCGGCTATCACCATGGGGCTTGTGCGTTACGCCACCCGCTTTATGATGGAGCGGAGGAGCCGGGAATTTGCCAACTACCTTCTGTTGGGAATGCGAAAGAAGAAAGTTTGCCGGCTCTTTCTCATCGAAAATATTGGGTTAGGGTTCGGTTCTTTCTTATGTGGATTGGCCTTGGGCAGCCTGTTGTATCAGATCATCCGCTCTATTTTATTAAACTCGCTGCTGGAGGAATCGTATTCTTTTTCCATTGATTTTTCTTTTTCCGCCCTTTGCCTCACTTTCCTTTATTTTTTTCTGGCTTATCTGCTCGCCCTGCGGAAAAGCCGGCGACGGCTGAAAAAAGCCAGCATATACGATTTGATGTATGGGGGCGTGCGCCGGGAGAAAACTGTCCTCCGGCGTCCTGTTCTACGTTTTTTGATTTTTCTTCTCTCTTTCTTTTCGCTGCTGACGGGATTGTCCGGGATCCCGGAAATCTATCAAAGCCCGGATCCTGGACTTACGCTGGTTGTTATCCTGATTTTATTGATTACAGGCATCTATGGGGTCCATATCGGGATTCCTTCTTTTTTGGAATCTTTGTGCAAACTCCCGTTTATCCGCTGGAAAAAGGCCCGCCTGTTCCTGCTGCGGCAAATTACCTCCCGGGCCGGTTCCAACGGCGCCATGATGGGAACGGTGGCGCTGTTATTATCCATTTCCCTTTTTTGCTTTATCATCGGTTTTGGATGCCGGTTCCTGTATCCGGTGATGGAGGATTATATCTGCCCCTTTGATATCTTATTGGATGTGGAAGCTCCGCAGATAGATTATCAGCCCGCTTTGCAAGCCATCGAGGAATCCTGCGGGATCCAGCAGGCGACGGAGTATCTCCTCTATTATTCCGGGCAACATGCCGTTGTGGACAGCCTGGGGGAATCCTATTATCACCGGTTTTTATCCGATACTCCGGACGACCGGTGCATTTCCCTTTCGGACTATAACCGGCTTCGCGTCCAAGTGGGGCTTGCTCCGGTTTCTCTGGATAACCGGTCGTATCTGATCCACACGCAGTTTCCGGAATATATTTCCATCCTCGAACAGGTCGCCGTCCCCATAACCATAGCCGGCGTCCCGTTACAGAGGCATGCGCTTTATCAGGAAGGATTGGGGCAGGAATATGGGAACAACGGTACTGGATTTCTTCTGGTTCTTCCCGACTACGTGTGTTCTTACCTTTCCCGCTGGTCGTCCTGTCTGGCTGTGAGTACCTCTGTTCCTCCTTCTGAAGAACTGGCCCGGGAACTGTATGGGTATCCCTACTACTCTCAGGAGGGATACAGCGTATTGGAATCCGCTGTCAGCTTACAAATCCGTTCCGGTGGGGACAGTTCTATGATAGGATACCTGTCCATCTCTTTTGCCGCCTTTTATTTGGGGATTGTATTATTGCTGATCTGTGCTACTGTACTCTCTTTACAGCAGACCAGCGGAATTTCTGCCCAGCAATACCGGTTTTCTCTATTAAACCGGTTAGGCGTGAGCGAAAGCCAACGCAACCGGTTGGCTTTCCGGCAATTGGCCATTTCTTTTTTCCTTCCCACCCTGGTCCCCTTATTCTCCAATCTCTTTATTTTTCGGATGGTAGTTCCGCTGGGATACGAACGGCTTTTCTTCCCCATCGCGTGGAAAAGTTTAGCCCTCACCTATTTTTTATTCTTCCTTATTTATATCTGTTATTTTATCGCCACTTATCTTTCCTTCCAGCGCTATATCAGGGACGCTTACAGCGGATAACCGTGTATAGTAGGGCTTATTGGGGAAAATCTCTTTGTTTCCCCATCTTTGGAAAAGGCGGGCGAAAACTTTCACATCTCTTTTTTGTATCTTTTATAATTAATAATTTTTTCTACAAAGATGAAGCTCCCCTTTTCCTAAGAAGGAAAAAGGGAGCTTCCTTCCTGCTTTTAATCTCTGTTATCCAAGGGGGCTATATAAACGGCCGCACGGCCAATCGCGCAAACCGCTAAAACAGTTACCTGTATTTTCTATACAGGATCTCCCCCTCTTTGATGGTGTAAAGCACTTGTATCTCCTTTATTTTCTCCGGAGGGACCCTAAGAGGGTTCTGATCCAAAATCACCAGGTCCGCCAGTTTTCCGGGAGAAATGCTGCCTTTTTGATTTTCTTCAAAATACTGGTAAGCCGCGTGGCGGGTGATCCCCTGCAATGCCTCCCATGGGGAAATCCTCTCCTGTTCCCCTATCACCAGTCCTTTCTGTGTGAGTCGCATGACAGCGCACCAAATAGTCATCAGCATATCCGGCGGCAGCACCGGCGTATCCTGGTGGAATGTGTATATCACCCGCTCCTTAATCGCCGTGCGGGCGGGGCTGATGCGCTGCGCCCTCTCCCACCCCAGATTTTCCCGATGGATATCTCCCCAATAGTAGGTATGCGCTATAAAAAAAGAAGCTAACATCCCCATCCGGGCCATCCGCTGCAATTGATCTTTGCGTACCGTCTGTGCATGGATCATAACCGGCCGGGTATCGCATATTGTTTTTTTTAAAGAGGGGGACTGCATTTGAAACGCCGTGATCATTTGATCGGCGGAAGCATCCCCGTTACAGTGTACCAACAGCTGCATTTTTTCACGAAGGGCTTGCCGCACCATATCCCGGACTTGCTGTAAGGAATAAGCGCCGTATCCTTTTTCCGTTCCTCCCTGATAAGGCTCTGTCAGCCACGCGGTTTTTCCCTGGGGAGAACCGTCCAATATGAGCTTGTATCCCCCGATTTTAAGCCTATTATGATATTTTTGCACATAATGAGGATTCTTGTTTACAATATCCTGAGAATTTCTAAGATCTACATAACTTACCACATCCAGTTTTAACGCTTTATCTTCCGCCATTTTTCGAAGCGTTTCCCATTCCGGGCCCCGGGTAAACCCATCCTGTACGGTGGTAATTCCATATTGCAGATAGAGATCCTGCGCTTCCTGCATCCATTTTTTCTTTGTCTCCCAAGGCGCTTCCGGTTGACGGGCAGAATAGAGGGTAAACGCTTTTTCTTCCAGGTAGCCGGTGGGTTGGCCGTCGGAGAATCTTCCTATTTTTCCCCCTTCCGGGTCCGGGGTATCCTGGCTGATCCCTACAGCCTGCAGAGCCGCCGTATTCATTACGCCCATATGTCCGGATACATGAGAAATTACAATCGGGTTTGTGGCAGACGCCTGGTCCAACAGTTTCTGCGTAGGGTGTCGCCGTTCTGACAAAAGATTTTGGTCATATCCAAACCCGGTAATCCAGTCCTGATCCGAAAGCCCCTTTTCTTTTTTGAATTGCCGAATCCGTTGGGTAATATCTTGAAAATCCTTTGCGCCGGTGAGGGAAACGCAACCCAGCGTCTGGGCAAAGGCAGTGATATGGCTGTGGCTGTCCAAAAACGCAGGCATCAAAGTAGCTCCTTGTAAATCGAATACCTGTGCGCCGCCATTTTGTTGCAGCAGATCTTCTTTCCTTCCACACGCCTGAATTCTCCCATCCTCTACTAGGACTGCCTCCGTTTGGAGACAATGTGGATTCATCGTAATAATAGGGCCGTTGGTATATATGGTTTTCTGCAATAACTACACCTCCTAATAGTCTACCATTTGTAGAAAAAAATCTAAAAATAACAAATTTACTGCTTATGGATAGGCTGGATTTATTCATTGCCTTGTTTTTTCTTTTCTTCCTTGAAAAATGGATTTCTATCTCCTTATTTTTTACGATATTCCATGAAATATCATGCCAGCCAAATTCATTTTTCTTTTCGCTCATCTTGTGGACAGGCAAAAGGGACTTTCTATCGGTTTCCGTAATAATTTTTTGATGCTAGTCTCGAATTTTTGGGAAACAACTTTTGTCTGCTTTTCCAACCTGCGTTATTCCATAGATCCTTTTTCTTCTATTTCAACCGCTCATGCCGCTGTGGCACGCCTGCGGCGGGCACAACGTGCACAGGGCTGTTCTGGGAATGTGGCGAGAGCGCCCACGTTTTCACTTGAAAGCTTTATCCACCGGCCCAAAAGAAGGAAGCAAGAAAAGGGCCAGGGAATCGCTTACATGTCCGCTACGCTCCCAAAACGCGATTCCTGCTCCCTACGCCAAGTTA
>CAJFUH010000072.1 GCA_904420155.1 uncultured Clostridia bacterium | reverse complement strand
GCGCTCAAGCCGCGCGGGCTCGCCCTTTCTCTGCCGCCAGAGAAAGGGCGGAAAGAGAGCGCAAAGGGGGGAATCATGTTTCCCCCCTTTGAACCCCCTACAAAGTCGCTGCGGCGGGTCTTCTAAAAAAGCCCGGGAAGTATGCCGGCTCCGGTGAGCGGCATCCGCCCGCTCAAGTCGCCGTCATACCTCGGTCGCACCGCTCCCTAAATTTTTCGTTTTACTTCCATTAAAAAACCCGTCAAATGGTTTCCACAAAAGAAAGGTAGAGCGGGGGTGAGCGCAAGAGAGGAGATGGAGGCAAAAAGCCTTATCAAAAGGGGCCGAATGGATTCCCTATCGTATCGCACGTGTTCGGCCCCTGTTGCGGTAACTTGGCGTAGGGAGCAGGAATCGCGTTTTGGGAGCGTAGCGGACATGCAAGCGATTCCCTGGCCCTTTTCTTGCTTCCTTCTTTTGGGCTGGCGGACAAAACTATCCAGTGAAAACGCGGGCGCACTCCCGACGTTCCAGGAACAACCCTGTGCGCGATGTGCCCGCCGCGGCCTGAGCGGGTGCAATACAACTAAAAGGATCTATGATATAACAATCAGTTGGAAACCAACAAAAAGTGGTTTCCAAAAAGAAAAAAGAAAACTTTTGTATGCATATTATCAGAGAATTCGTACCGCGGAGGTGATTACCATGTTTGAAAAATTAAAGGCGGAATTGGATTCCATTATGGAAAGGGACCCGGCGGCCCGTTCCCGGTTGGAAGTCTATTTCTTATACTCGGGATTTCGGGCGGTGAGGGCTTACCGAAAAGCCCATTGGTTTTATGAACACAACCATAAATTTATTGCCCGATGGCTGAGCCAACGGGCACGCCATAAAACAGGAATTGAAATCCATCCAGGGGCAAAAATAGGAAGAGGACTGTTTATCGACCACGGGATGGGCGTGGTTATCGGGGAAACCACAGAGATTGGGGATAACTGCACTATTTACCAGAATGTCACCCTGGGGGGAACGGGAAAACATCAGGGAAAACGACATCCTACGTTGGGAAATAATGTTATGGTAGGGTCGGGAGCCAAAGTGTTGGGGCCGTTTACCGTGGGGGACAACGCCAGAATTGCCGCCGGCGCGGTAGTACTGGATGAGGTGCCGCCCAATGCTACGGCTGTTGGCGTACCGGCCCGCGTAGTGCGCGTCAATGGCATCAAAACCACGGCCCTGGATCAGATCCATGTGACCGACCCGGTTTCCCAGGAGCTGTGCCGTCTACAGTACCAGGTAGTGCAGATACAAAACAAAATCAATCAATTGGAAAAATTAAAAAGCGAGGAGAAATAGCATATGAAGATATTCAACACCCTGTCCAGACAGAAAGAAGAGTTCATCCCCCTCAAGGAGGAAGAAGTGAAAATCTATGCCTGCGGCCCTACGGTATATAATTATATCCACATAGGAAACGCCCGGCCTATCTGCGTATTTGATGTTTTGCGCCGCTATCTGGAATACCGAGGTATGAAAGTAACCTATGTGCAGAATTTTACCGATATCGACGATAAAATCATCAATAAGGCCAATGAGGAAGGGTCCGATTATCTCACGGTATCCAAGCGGTATATCCAGGAATATCAAATCGACGCCAAAGGTTTAAATATCCGGGAAGCTACCATCCATCCGCTGGCGACAGAGAACATTGACGAGATCATCCTTATCATCCAAACCCTGCTGGACAAAGGATACGCTTATACAGCGGAAAACGGGGACGTTTATTTCCGTACCCTCAAGTTTAACGAGTATGGAAAACTTTCCCATCAACCGTTGGAAGAATTACAGGCGGGCGCCCGGATCAGCGTGGGGGAGATCAAAGAAGACCCCATGGATTTTGCCCTGTGGAAGGCGGCCAAACCGGGAGAGCCCATGTGGGAAGCCCCTTGGGGCAAAGGCCGTCCGGGCTGGCATATCGAATGTTCCGCCATGGCCAAACGGTATCTGGGGGACACCATTGATCTCCACTGCGGCGGGCAGGATTTGATTTTCCCCCATCACGAAAATGAAATCGCCCAAAGCGAATGCTGCAATGGGGTTCCGTTTGCCCGTTATTGGATGCACAACGGCTACATCAACGTGGATAACCAGAAGATGAGCAAATCCCTGGGGAACTTCTTTACGGTACGGGATGTGGCGGAGCAGTATGGATATGAACCAATCCGTTACCTGATGATTGCCTCCCATTACCGCAGCCCCATTAATTACAGCGTGGAGATGATCCAGCAGTGCAAGGCCGCCTTGGAGCGCCTGTATACCTGTAGGGACAACCTGGTTTTTGTATTGGAAAACGCCCAGCCGGGGGAACTTCCGGGGGAAGAAGAGGCAAAAGCCAGATTCCTCACCTATCGGGATCACTTTATTAACGCTATGGAAGATGACATGAATACAGCCGACGCCCTTTCCTCCATTTTTGAGTTGGCCAGGGATATCAACACCACCTTGGGCGTGGGCAACCATCCATCCAAAGAGCTGTGCGAGTTTGCCTTGCATCTGTATGATGAATTAAACGGCGTGCTGGGATTGCTGTACAATCGCAAGGAACAATCCCTGGACGAAGAGATTGAGGAATTAATCCGACAAAGGACAGAAGCCAGGAAACAGAAAGACTGGGCCACGGCGGACCGTATCCGCGACGAATTGAAGGAGCGGCACGTGGTTTTGGAAGACACCCCCCAGGGCGTGAAATGGCATATCGAAGAATAAAAGAACAGCGAACAGAAAATCCCAACCTTCAGATTTTTCCGAAGGTTGGGATTTTCTTATTGACAAAGGAATAAATGGGTGTTATATTGTGTATACAGTATATATACAATATTTCGTTTAGGAGGGGCAATGGTGGATATCCTTATCAGCAATTCCAGTGGAAAACCTATCTATGAGCAGATCACCTCCCAGATTAAAAATATGATTCTGTCTGGGACGTTACAGGCGGGGGAGGCGTTGCCCTCCATGCGCCTGTTGGCCAAGGAATTGCGTATTAGCGTCATCACCACCAAGCGGGCATATGAAGACCTGGAGCGGGATGGATTTATTGAGACGGTTCCCGGCAAGGGCAGCTTTGTCGCCCATAAGAACGCGGAATTTATCCGGGAGGAGCATTTTCGTATGACAGAGGAATGTATACAGAAAGCGGTAGATATCGCAAAATCCAGCGGCATCACCCTAGAGGAACTGACCGATATGCTTACTTTGCTCTATAAGGAGGAATAACGATGGAACAAGTGCTGGTACTAAAGGATGTATGTAAAAGTTATCCGGGGTTTACCCTGGACCATGTAAGCTTTCAAGTCCCCCGGGGAAGTATCATGGGGTTCATTGGGGAAAACGGCGCAGGCAAAACCACTACCATTAAACTGATTCTCAATGAGATCAAACGGCAAGGGGGAAATATTTCCGTCTTTGGGTTGGATAACCAAAAAGACGAGCGGAAAATCAAGGAGCAGATCGGCGTGGTGTTGGACGAGGGCTTTTTCTTTATGGACATGACGCCCAAGGATATTGCCAAAGTGATGCGCTCTATCTACCGTTCTTGGGAGGATTCCCTCTATTCCCGTTACCTGAGGGAATTCCAATTGCCGGAGAATAAGACTATCAAGGAATATTCCAAAGGGATGAAAATGAAGCTGTCCATTGCCACCGCTTTGGCCCATCGACCCAGGCTGCTGATCCTGGACGAGGCCACCAGCGGCCTGGATCCGGTGATGCGCAGTGAGATCCTGGATATTTTCCTGGATTTTATCCAGGATGAAGACCATTCCATATTGCTGTCTTCTCATATCACCAGCGATTTGGAACAGATTGCCGATTATATCACGTTCCTGCATCAGGGGAAAGTGGTGTTCAGCTGTTCTAAGGATGACTTGCTGCAACAATATGGCGTCATGAAGTGCAGCGCGGCGGACTATGAAAAGCTTGACCGGTCGGACATTGTGGGAAGCCGCCAGAACCGCTTTGGATGGGAAGTTCTGGTATCCGATCAAAAACGGTGCCGCCGGAAATATCCCCATATCGTCATCGACCCCACCACGTTGGATGAAATCATGCTGTACTACGTCAAAGGCAATATGGCGCCGGAAAAGGAGTGAATGGTATGAAAGGGTTACTCATTAAGGATATCTTAGGCTTACGCAGATATTTTTTCTCTTTTGCAGTGATCTGTCTCGCTTTTTTGATCTTATCGGTGCTGATGAAAACCGCTATGTTTGTCAGCTCCATTTTAGCGGTCCTTTTTCTCATGATGCCGCTTACGGTGTTTTCTTATGACGAATCCGCTAAATGGGACGCCTATGGGCTTACCTTGCCGGTCTCGAGAAAACAGATCGTCCTTTCCCGTTATGTATTGACGCTGTTGATGCTGGCGGTGGGATCTCTGATCGGCGCGGTGTTCACCTACGGGATTACG
>CAJFUH010000071.1 GCA_904420155.1 uncultured Clostridia bacterium | reverse complement strand
CAACAAAAAGGAAACGAAAGAAAAGGTTTTCACAAAAGAAAACTTTGGGCGGGGGTGAGCGCAAGGGGAAGATGGAAGCAGCAAGCCCCATCAAAAGGGATGATTAGGTCCCTGTCGTATCGCACTTGTTCGGCCCCTTTTGCAGTAACTTAATGTAGGGAGCAGGAATCGCGTTTTGGAAGCGCAGCGGACATGCAAGCGATTCCCAGGCCCTTTTCTTGCTTCCTTCTTTTGGGCTGGTGGGTTAAACTTTCCAGCGAAAACGCGGGCGTTATCGCTATATTCCAGCCCCGTGCGCGTTGTGCCCGCCGCAGGCGTGCCCCCGCGGCATGAGCGGGTAATCGAGGAAAACCAGATAATAAAAATAAACTTGGAAAACAAATAACAGGCTGTTTCCAAAAGCCAAGAGCCCCCAAAAAAACAGAGCGGGACGAGCACAATAAAACCAGAAAATTGACAATAAAAAGCCTTTTACTGCGTTTTCCAGGTAAAAGAAGAGAACAGGCGGTTTTAAAAGAGGGAAACCATCTTATGTTCTATCGCAAAAGATGTTATAATAATACCATCCTCAAATCATGATGGGAGCGTATCTATGAAAGTATTGGTGCTTGACGGCAACAGCATCCTCAACCGAGCCTTTTATGGGATCAGGCTATTGACCACTAAGGACGGTTCTTATACCAACGGAATTTACGGTTTTCTGACCATGCTGCAAAAGCTGAAAGAAGAGACCCAGCCGGATGCGGTGGCCATTGCGTTTGACCGGAGGGAACCTACCTTCCGCCATAAAGCCTATGACGGTTATAAAGCCCAGCGCAAAGGGATGCCGGAGGAGCTGGCGCAGCAACTCCCGGTACTCAAGGAGCTGTTGGCGGATCTGGGGTACCAGCTTGTGGAATGCGCCGGGTTTGAAGCCGACGACATCCTGGGAACTTTGGCGCACCGCTGTGAAGAAACCGGCGACCAGTGCGTCATTGCCACAGGGGACCGGGACAGCTTGCAGCTGGTATCCCCCAACGTCACCGTGCGCATTGCGGCCACCAAGTTTGGCCGCCCGGAAGTGACGCTTTACGACGAAGAAAAAATTCAGGAAACCTACGGGGTAACGCCCAAACAGTTAATCGATATCAAAGCCATCCAGGGGGACAGTTCCGACAATATCCCCGGCGTGGCGGGTATCGGGCAGAAAGGCGCGGCGGAACTGATCCAGAAATTCCACGATCTGGATTATATTTATGAGCATTTGGAAACCTTGGATATCAAAGAAGGCATGCGTAAAAAGCTGACGGCGGGAAAAGACAGCGCGTATATGAGCCGGATGTTGGGGACCATTGTCACCGACGCGCCGGTGGATACGGAGCTTTCCCATTATATCCCCACCCAAGGGGACCCACAGGCGGCTGCCAGGCTCATGGCCCGTCTGGAGTTTTTCTCGCTGATGGAAAAGATGGGGATGCACGCGGACGTCCTTCCGGAGGAGCAGGGGGCGGAGGACAAAGAATCCCCCATGGCGGTGGAGATACTGGAGGGGGAAGCCCTTGTATCCCAGCTAAACCAGGCCGGAAAGGCGGCCTTTTGTGCCAAGATCAAAAAAGGGGCTATCCAGGGCCTTGCCTTCTGCTGTCAGGGAAAGGTGGCGCTGCTGGAAAAAGAAGCCTGCACGCCGGAGCTGTTGGGGCGTATCTTTTCCAATCCGCAGCTCTGTTTATCCACCCACGACAGCAAGCCCGTGTATGCCGCTTTGGATTGCTTAGAGGGGCGGCCCGCCGGCATGGGGGACGCCATTCAATTTGACGCCATGCTGGCCGCTTACCTGCTCAACCCATCTTCCGCCAGTTACGAATGGAAAAGGCTGTCGGAGGAATATCAGGTGGGGATTCCAGCTCTTCAAGGCGTACCGGAGCCTTGGGAAGAATTGGCGCAGCAGGCCGCTTTGCTGCCCGGCCTGGAGGAAAAGCTCCGGGAACAGATTGAACAGAATCAGCAGACCGCCCTGCTGCGGGACATTGAACTGCCGTTGGCCCGGGTGCTGGCCCATATGGAAAGCGTTGGGTTTGATGTGGACGAACAGGGTATCCGGGAATATGGAGCGGCTATTGAAGGGCAGCTCGTGGAAATGCAGCGCCAGGTCTATGAGGCGGTGGGATATGAGTTCAATATCAATTCCCCCAAACAGCTGGGGGAAGCCTTGTTTGACAAGCTGGGGCTGCCCCATGGGAAAAAGAACAAAAGCGGATATTCCACCAGCGCCGACGTGCTGGAAGGGCTGCGTTACGCCCATCCGGCGGTGGATCTGGTACTCCAATTCCGTATGCTCAGCAAACTGAAATCCACTTACTGCGACGGCCTGCTCAAAGTCATCGGGGAGGATGGACGGATCCATTCCCGGTTTAACCAGACGGAAACCCGCACAGGGCGCATCAGTTCTACGGATCCTAACTTACAGAATATCCCGGTGAGGACCGAACTGGGCCGGGAACTGCGCCGGTTTTTCTGCGCCAAAGACGGCTGGGTGCTGGTGGACGCGGATTATTCCCAAATCGAGCTGCGGGTGCTGGCCCACGTGTCCGGGGACGCCAATATGATCGAGGCTTTCCGCAAAAAAGAGGACATCCATGCCATCACTGCGTCCCAGGTGTTCCACATGCCGCTGGATATGGTGACGCCGCTGATGCGCAGCCACGCCAAGGCGGTCAACTTTGGCATTGTTTACGGCATCGGCGCGTTTTCCCTTTCCAAAGATATTCACGTTACCCGGAAAGAGGCCGACCAATATATCAAAGATTATCTGGCCCACTATTCCGGCGTGGACCGCTATATGAAACAGGTGACGGAGCAGGCCAAGGAACAGGGGTATGTAGAGACCATGTTCGGCCGACGGCGTTACCTGCCGGAGCTCGCCTCCTCCAACTTTAACCTGCGGGCGTTTGGGGAACGGGTGGCCCGCAACATGCCCATTCAGGGAACCGCCGCGGATATCATTAAGATCGCCATGATCCGGGTGGAGCGCCGCTTACAGCAAGAGGGGATGCGAGCCCGCTTGATCTTGCAGGTGCACGACGAGCTGATTGTGGAAGCTCCTGAGGAAGAAGCGGAGAAGACCGCCAAACTGCTGCGGGAAGAGATGGAACAGGCGGTTTCCCTTTCGGTGCCTCTGGTAGCGGAAGCGTCCATTGGGAAAACCTGGTATGATGCAAAAGGCTGAAGACAGCCGGAATATAGAGAGGGAGTAGGAAGATTATGAAAACAGCACAGCAGATTTATCGGAACTATCGGATCAAAAGCCTGGCTCTGGATGGGATTTTCGTGCTGATCACCTTAGCGTTGATCGCCCTTTCCATCTGGCAGAGGAACTGGATTTTGTTTATGTGGGCGTTTCTGGGATGGTGCATTGCCTATTTGGCGTGGCGTTTCCTCAAAGGGAAAAACCGCCATGGGTTGATCCCTATCTTATACCGGCACTGCGACGCCAAAACGTACCGGGAAGTGTATGAACGGATCGTAAATCACCGCAAATTAAAATTCGGGCTGGTAGACGATAAAATAGAATTGGCCTTCGGCATGATCTTCCAGGGTGACTACCAGCAGGCGCTGGACTTATTGCAGACCATTAACCTGAGGTCCAAAGGCATTGGCAAAAACGCGGTGCTGCGGGTTTATAACCTGATGAGCAAATGTTACGCCAGGCTGGACCAATGGGACATGGTGGAGCGCACCCGGGAGGATATTGAAATCCTGATTAAAAGCGGCAAGCTGCGTTCCACGGCGGAGAAGGCCGCCCGTACCGCCTTGGCTTCGGTGGAAGCGGAGATATACCTGCACCAGCGTCAGCTGATCAAGGCCCGGGAGTACCAGATGGATCGCCTGAACCGGGTGAAGGTGCTGTATCAGAAGGTTTCCATCCTGTATCAGCTGGCCTGTATCGATCTGATGGAAGGGGACAAGGACAGGGCCAAAGAACGTCTGGAATTTGTAGCCCAAAAAGGGAATACCATGATCGAAGCCAAACAGGCCCGGGAGAAATTAGAGGAACTGGAAGTCCTGGATGGGGATGCGCCGGAACAGGAAGCATGAACCCATAAGGATTGATACATAAAAGGAGTATGGTCGATATGACGAAGGCGACCTTATTAAATATGTGTATGATCACCGACCCAGCCACCGGCAAGGTGCTGGTACAGGATAAACGGGGCAGCCGTTGGGACGGCCTAACGTTCCCGGGAGGCCATGTGGAACCGGGGGAAAGCCTGGCGGCCTCCGTGTGCCGGGAAGTGCGGGAGGAAACCGGGCTGTGTATCGCGCGCCCCAGATTGTGCGGCGTAGTCCACTGGTGCGACCGGAAAACGGGGGAACGCCGGATCATTTTTCTGTACCGCGCCAGTGAGTTTACGGGCAGTTTGATTGGAGAGACCCGGGAAGGGCCGGTTTTTTGGATGGATCTTGAGAAAATGGTAAAAAGCCCCCGTTTGTCCGATGGGATTCCCGACTATCTCAAGCTGTTTTTGCAGGAAGAAAACAGCGAAGCGTTTGCTTGCTGCCAGGATGGGGTTTGGGACGGTTTTGAAATTTTATGACGGATTACACAGCGGGATCCGATCATAAAGCGGACGTGGGAGAGAAAGGATGGTATCATCGTGAAAGTACTGTTTGTATGTACAGGAAATACCTGCCGGAGCCCTATGGCGGAGGGCATTTTCCGGAAGATGATCGAGGAGCATGGGGATGAAGAAAGGATCTATTGCATGAGCGCGGGCCTGGCGGCGGCGGAAGACGCGCCGCCTACGGAAAACGCTGTGAAAGTGTGCAAGGAGATCGGGGTGGATATCAGCAAACATCGGGCTAGGAAAATTTCAGACTTGGGAAATCTGGCTGCTTTTGACGTGTTCGCCGTGATGACCGCCACCCATGCTTACGTATTGCGCCAGGCGGGCATACCGGAGAACCGCCTTTATGTGCTGGGGGAAGAGATCCCCGACCCCTTTGGAGGGGATGAGCAGACCTACCGGGTGTGCCGGGACCGGATCCGCGCCGCTTTGGAAAAGCTGTACGGCCTCATTCAGGAGCGGTCCCATGGATAGCGGAAAGGCCGCCAAGGCGGTGATTGCGCCCATGGCGCTGGAACATATCCCGGAAATCGCCCGGCTGGAGAGCGTTTGTTTTTCCCAGCCGTGGAGCCGGCAGGGGTTGGAAGAGGAACTTACCAATCCCACCGCCCGTTTTTTTGTGGCTCTGTGGGATGGGAAGACCGCGGGATACGCGGGTATGCACGGCGTTTGCGGGGAAGGGTATATCGCCAACATTGCGGTGTTCCCGGAGTATCGCAACCAGGGGATCGGCAGGGCGCTGGTGCGTTCCCTGCTGGAAACCGCGCGAAAAGAGGGGTATGAGTTTTTGTCTCTGGAAGTGCGTCCTTCCAACCTTCCCGCAGCAGGGCTGTACCGCAGCGAGGGGTTTGAACCGGTAGGGCTGCGCAAAGGGTTTTATGACCATCCCAAAGAGGATGGATGTATCATGACCTATTTTTTCAGGAAGTAAGAGGATAACGAAAAAGAGCCGCGCAAGACTGTGGAAAGATTTCCATATGGGGCGCTTAGGATTAGGATGGAGGAAAACAACGGATGCGGATTTTAGCGATAGAAAGTTCCTGTGACGAGACGGCGGCCGCCGTGGTGGAAGATGGAAGGAAAGTGATCTCTTCCGTGGTGGCCTCCCAGGTGGAGGAACACAAGCTCTATGGGGGCGTGGTGCCGGAGATCGCCTCCCGCCGCCATGCGGAGGCCATTGTGGGGGTGACCCAGCAGGCGCTTATGCAGGCGGAGATGAAACTGGGAGAGGTGGACGCTTTGGCGGTCACCTATGCGCCGGGGCTGATCGGGGCCCTTTTGGTGGGTGTCAACTTCGTAAAAGGGCTGAAGCTGTCCACAGGGAAACCGCTGATCCCGGTGCATCATTTGCGGTCCCATATCGCGGCCAACTATATCGCCCATCCGGATTTAAAGCCGCCCTTTTTATGCCTGGTGGTATCCGGCGGGCACAGCCACATCATACAGGTGGAGGATTACACCGCGCTGAAAGTCATAGGGCGCACCCGGGACGACGCCGCCGGCGAAGCTTTTGACAAGGCGGCCCGGGCCATGGGGATGCCCTATCCGGGCGGTATCCATATGGATCAGGTAGCCGAACGGGGGAATGACGGCGCCTTTCGGTTCCCCCATCCCCGGGTAGACGGGGCCCCCTATGATTTCAGCTTTTCCGGGCTGAAGACAGCGGTGATTAACCAGATCCATAACGCTTCCCAAAAGGGAATGGAACTGCCGGTGGAGGATTTGGCGGCTTCCTTCCGGAAAGCGGTGGTGGACTGCCTGACGGACCGGTTTGTCAAGGCGGCGGAAGACATAGGGGCCGTCAAGCTGGTGACGGCGGGAGGCGTGTCCGCCAACCGGCTGCTGCGTTCCCGGCTGGAAGAGATTTGCCGGCAAGAGGGCTGGCAGCTTTTTATGCCGCCGCTGTCCCTGTGCGGGGATAATGCCGCCATGGTGGGGGCGCAGGCTTATTATGAGTACTGTTCCGGAAAGAGAGCAGGATTGGATCTGAATGCTTGCGCGGCGATGTCTATAGAAGAGTGAATGATTGTCAATGAGTAGATTTTTTGCAGGATAACAGACAAATTCATGCAAAACGGACAGCGTTTATCGCTTTTTCTAGGATTTAATTAACAATTTAGTCATTGATAAAAACTGGCAATTATATTATAATGAATGCAAACCGCAAGAGTGTGCAACAATAAAGTATGCTTGTTTACCCTGCGGGGTAGAAAGGGGAATTATCGAATGACGAACAATAAGTCTGTTCTCAATTGGATTGAGGAAATGAAAGCGCTCGTCAATCCGGATCAGGTAGTCTGGATCGATGGCTCGGAAGAACAACTGGAAGCCTTGCGCGCCGAAGCTTGCTCTACCGGCGAAATGATTAAATTGAATCAGGACAAGCTGCCGGGCTGCTATCTGCACCGTACGGCTGTCAACGATGTGGCCCGTGTAGAGGACCGCACTTTTATCTGTTCCAGGAAGGAAGAGGACGCAGGTCCCACCAACCACTGGAAAGAACCCCAGGAAGCTTACAAAATGCTGTATGATATTGCCCGCGGCAGCTACAAGGGCCGTACCATGTATGTGATCCCCTATTCCATGGGTCCCATTGGTTCCCCCTTGGCCAAGATCGGCATTGAGCTGACCGATTCCATTTATGTTGTGCTGAATATGGCCATCATGACCCGTGTAGGCCAGAAGGTTCTGGATACCCTGGGCGACAGCGAAGATTGGGTAAAGGGCCTGCACTGCAAATGCGACATCGACGCGGAGAAGAGATATATCTGCCACTTCCCGGAAGACAACACCATCATTTCCGTAAACTCCGGTTACGGCGGAAACGTTCTGCTGGGCAAAAAGTGTTTTGCTTTGCGTATCGCTTCCTATCTGGGCAAGAATGAAGGCTGGATGGCCGAGCATATGCTCATCCTGGGCATTGAGAATCCCAAGGGAGAGATCAAATACATCGCCGCCGCATTCCCGTCCGCTTGCGGCAAGACCAACCTGGCCATGCTGATTCCTCCGGCCGGATACAAAGCCAAGGGCTACAAAGTATGGTGCGTAGGCGACGATATCGCCTGGATGCGCAAGGGACCGGATGGAAGACTTTGGGCCATCAACCCGGAGAACGGCTTCTTCGGCGTAGCTCCCGGTACCAACGAAAAGTCCAACCCCAACGCTTTGGCTACCACCCGCAAGGGCACCATCTTTACCAATGTGGCCCACAATTTGGATGACAACACCGTGTGGTGGGAGGGCCTGGACAAGAATCCTCCGAAGAACGCCGTGGATTGGAAGGGCAACCCCTGGGACGGCACCACCTCTACCGAGAAGGGCGCCCATCCCAACAGCCGTTTTACCGCTCCGGCCAAGAACTGCCCCTGCATCAGCTCCGAGTTTGAGAGCGTAACCGGCGTGCCGATTTCCGCCATTATCTTCGGCGGCCGCCGCGCCAAGACGGCCCCGTTGGTATATCAGTCCCGCGACTGGAACAACGGCGTGTTCGTAGGTTCCATCATGGCTTCTGAGACTACCGCCGCCGCCGCCGGCGCCGTAGGCGTCGTACGTCGCGACCCCATGGCTATGCTGCCCTTCTGCGGTTATCACATGGGCGATTATTTCGCTCACTGGATCGAGATGGGCAAAGTGCTGGGCGACAAAGCTCCCAAAATCTTCAACACCAACTGGTTCCGTCTGGACGATGAAGGCCACTTCATTTGGCCTGGATTCGGAGACAACCTGCGCGTGCTGGAGTGGATCCTGAAGAGATGCGAAGGCGAAGTGGACGCCAAGGAAACCGCGATCGGTTATGTCCCCAACGCCGACGATATCAACCTGGAAGGTTTGGATCTGGATAAGGCAACTCTGGAGAGCATCCTGGAAGTTGACAACGATGTTTGGGCGGAAGAAGCCAAGGGCATCGAGGAGTTCTATGGCAAGTTTGGCGACAAGCTGCCTCAGGAACTGAAGGATCAGTTGAATTCCTTGAAAGAAAGACTGGCGAAATAAGCCGTCGCAATAGAAAAACAAAAAGCTGCTGTGACCTTGTGTCTCAGCAGCTTTTTGTTTGAAAGGGGCATCCACTAGTGCGATTTTTAGAAAATTTGGCAGCCAAAGGCACTGGATTAGGAAGATTCTTCCGGCAGGGGATCCCTTCTATCCGGGGATAGGGAAAGCTGTTTTCCAAGATTTTTTGTCAAATAAAGGGGAAAAAGGCGAATCTTTTCTGATTTTTCGCAAATATCGGAAAAAAATTACGAATTTGTTCATTATTTGTTCATTTAGGCCTTGCTTTTTTTGGAAGACCTGTTTATACTTAGTATATTAGCTTGTTTGCCCGGCGCTTTTATCGTTGTCGGGCTATTTTTTTGATTAGCTTGGCGTCTCCCGTGGGGTTGCGGCTCCCGCAGGAGGCGTTTTTTATTTTATGTTAATGGGGGAGACATAAACAAAGCGGCAGCCTAGGGAAGTTCCCGGCAGGGCTGCCGCTTTTTTATTGGCGGTTAGGAGACCCAGTCGTGCGCCGTCTTTTTCAGCTGCCAGGATTGGGTGGGAGAATCATATTGGTAATATCCCTCAAATCCGCGGCCGCCTATATCACAGCCAAAAGACATGATATGCAGTCGGATATAATCCAGTCCGATTTCACGAACGTGAATATCGATATAGAGGTTTTCAGCATGATCGGAGGCGCGAAGATCCTTGATGTCCTTTTCTATAGCGGGATATCCGGTTGTCCTTTCCACTTGTCGAACAATGTCTTCTTTTTGTTCCCGAAAGAAATCTTCCTCAGTAAAGTCCAGAAAAAGTCTTTGGCAGCCTTTCATACCGGAGCAGTCCCACTGGCGTTTGTATGTGATCATATCCTGTACGGCCGTGACATAAAGATCCCTGCTGAGCTGAGGGGTATGGAGCGTTTCCAGGAAATTTTGATGAGTTTTTTGTGCATGAAGAGCTGTAAGGACAGAGATAAAAAGGATAAGGGCGAGGACGGAAGGAAGAAAGAAAAAACTTCTTTTGTGCTTTTGTACCATATGCTACGCTCCTTTTTCAACAATACGGCTTAGAAGATGGGGCTATGTATAGGATAACAGCAAATCTCCCGGAAGGATAGGGGAGAAAACACAAAAATTAAGAAAAGGAAGGCTCCTCTTTCAGGATTCGATTGCCCATATGGAAAACTTTTGGAGTTATGGAACTTTTGATGGAAGAAGGGGGGAAACAATTGACATTGTCCCCTAAGTTTTGTACAATAAATGCAAATGAATTGGGAGCGGTACGCGGAAATTGCCGCGTGTTCCGCTAACATACAGGAGGCAAAAAGCATGAATGTCAAAGGCATCGAAGTCAACATGAAAAATCATCCGGTTTTGGATCCCAAATTTATCCCGATGTCCGCGTTCTCCACGGCATTTGAGCAGTCCGCCGCCAATGGGCAGACGATTGTTTTGGCGCTGGAAAGGGAAAATGGACAGATCAGCCGGTGGGAAAAGAAGATTCACGGCACCCCTGAGATGCGGGAAGCCGATATCCTGTACATTGAACGCACCGTCAAGATGATGTTATGGGCCGCCGGCGGCTATAAGATTTATGTCTGCGGCAATGAAGAGATCGGCAACGCCGTCAAGGATATTTACCGCCGGGGCGGCGAGCGTGATTTTGACGTGGATTTTATGGAATCCGTTTATGAGAAGCCCTTTGAAGTAGTGGTCCTGCCCTTGGATCAGGCTCCTCAGGAGAAACAGACTCCAAAACAGATCGGCGGCAACAACACCGGCTGCCGTATCGGTTTTGACGCGGGCGGAAGCGACCGCAAAGTGTCCGCAGTCATCGACGGGGAACCGGTATTCAGCGAGGAAGTGGTATGGCACCCGAAGGTGACGGCAGATCCCGATTACCACTACAATGAGATTGTCACCGCCTTCAAAACAGCCGCTTCCAAAATGCCCCGCGTGGACGCCATCGGCATCAGCTCCGCCGGCGTTTATGTGGACAACCGCGCCATGGTGGCCTCCCTGTTTATCAAGGTCCCCAAGGATCAGTTTGACGCGAAAGTAAAGAATATCTATATCAACGCCGCCAAAGAGATCGGCGACGTGCCGGTCAACGTGGTCAATGACGGCGACGTTACCGCATTGGCGGGCGCGATTACCTTAGGCGACAACAACGTGCTGGGGATTGCCATGGGTACCAGCGAAGCGGTAGGATATGTCAACAAAGACGGCAATATCACCGGATGGCTCAATGAGCTGGCCTTTGCTCCTGTGGATATCGGAGAGGACAAGGCATGGGACGAATGGTCCGGGGACCGTGGAGTGGGCTGCAAGTATTTCTCCCAGGACGCTGTCAACCGTCTGGCTCCCCGCGCCGGCATTGAGCTGCCTGACGACGCTACTCCTGCCGAGAAGCTGAAAATTGTACAGGGCCTCATGAACGAGGGCGACAAGCGCGCCGTCCCTGTCTATGAAACCATCGGCTGCTATCTGGCCCATGCCATTGCTTACTACAGCAAGTTCTATGATATCCGACATATCCTCCTGCTGGGACGCGTGATGTCCGGCAAGGGCGGCGACGTCCTGCTGGAGACCGCCACCCGCGTTTTGCATGAGGAATATCCGGAACTGACCGGCAAGCTGGAAATCAACCTCCCGGATGAAAAATTCCGCCGCCTGGGCCAGTCCGTGGTAGCGGCCTCCCTGTAAGCGATAGATGTTTGTTTAGATCCTTTGAAAAGACCCTCTTCTTTGACGAAGGGGGTCTTTTTGTCATCGGGATACTTAGGGGAACTGGGATGGGCTTTACCGGCGGGGAGCCAACTCTTTTTTGGTTCTTATCGGGAGAATCGGGGAAATTCGGTTGCTTCACGATCAGATTAACGGTATAATGCTTATTACGACGATGAAGTACATAGGAGGGACGCTGGGAAAAGAAAGGGGAAGCCTTGGCATGAAAAGAGAAAATGTACAGCGGAGAAACCATCAGAAAACCTTTGCCAATGGGTTGAATTTTTACAAGCTTTTTTGGATCTTCTTCATTGGATGTTTCCTAGGCGTTGTGATAGAGGTGCTGTTTGGCCTGATTACCACCCATAAGCTGGAAAGCAGGGCGGGGCTTGTCTACGGCCCTTTTAATCCGGTCTACGGGTTTGGCGCGGTGCTTATGACAGTATGCCTTTATAAGCTGCGGGAAAAGCGGGATCTTTGGATTTTCCTCAGCTGTATGGTGATTGGCGCCGCCTTTGAGTACCTGTGCAGTTATTTACAGGAACTGGTATTAGGGACCGTGTCCTGGCAGTACAGCGATCAGATGTTTTCTATCCAGGGAAGGACCAGCCTGTTGTATGCGTTTTTCTGGGGCATCCTGGGCGTGTTTTGGATTAAAATGCTTTTCCCTTTCCTGTCGCGCTTGATTGAGAAAATCCCCGCTAAGGTGGGGATTCCCGTCACCTGGATCCTGGTGGCCTTTATGGTGTTTAACATGGCGGTTTCCCTCATGGCTTTAGAGAGGCAGGCCCAGCGCCGGGAACAGATACCGGCGGATAATGCCGTGGCCCGCCTTTTGGACGAACGGTTTCCGGATTCCCGGCTCGACCGGATTTATTGCCATATGTATGTGATAGACGGGACCGGGCAAACAGAGTAAAAAAGAAGCCTTCTCCAAAAAGGGTTTTCTAACATAAGATGGAAAAAGGGACAGAAAAAGAAGGCTGCTTTACCCATTTGAAAGATATGGAGAAATAGGAGAGAGAGGGATTACATTTTGGTTTATGATAACGTATTAGAAGCGATTGGCAATACCCCTATGATCCGGCTGCACCACATGACAGGGCCGGAGGACGCGGAAATTCTGGTCAAATATGAGGCGGTCAATATTGGAGGGTCCATCAAGACCCGCACCGCTTATTATATGATCTCCCAGGCCGAAAAAGAGGGGAAAATAGGACCCGGTACGATCCTGGTAGAACCCACCAGCGGGAACCAGGGGATCGGGATCGCCCTAGTGGGTGCGGTAAAGGGATATCAGGTGCGCATTATTATGCCGGATTCTGTCAGCGAAGAGCGGCGCAAATTGATTTCCCATTATGGGGCCCAGCTGGTGCTGGTTCACGACGAAGGGGATATCGGCGCCTGTATAGCCAAATGTATGGAGATCGCCGCCCAGATGGAAAAAGAAGATCCGAAGGTATTTATTCCCCAGCAGTTTATCAACCCCGACAACCCGGAGGTCCATCGGCGTTATACGGCGATGGAAATTCTCAGCCAGGTGGATGGGCCGATTCATGGGTTCTGTTCCGGCGTGGGGACAGGGGGGACCATCACGGGCATTGGAGAGACTTTGAAAAAACATTTTCCTGATATTGAAATCTGGGCGGTGGAACCGGAAAACGCAGCCATCCTTTCCGGGGGAAGCATCGGCACCCATCTCCAGATGGGCATCGGGGATGGTTTGATCCCGGAAAACCTCAACACCCAGATTTATCAACATGTGTGTATCGTGACCGACGAAGAGGCGTTGGGCGCCGCGCGGCGTATGGCCAGCGAAGAGGGGATCTTGTGCGGGATTTCCAGCGGTTCCAATATCGCTGCGGCTGTGAAATTGGCCCGAAAGCTGGGAAAAGGCAAAACAGTGGTCACGGTATTGCCGGATACCGGGGAGCGGTATTTCAGCACCCCTTTATTTTGTGAATAAAGGGGAAAGGAAAAGCCCATATTTTTTCTATTGGTCGGAAAAGGTTCCTGGAAAAGAAGGGGAAGGCGGGGCCTTCCGCTTTTGGCTGAAAAAGAAACGAGGGACAAGATGATGAAATGGCTTAACAGGTTGGACCGAAAAATAGGACGTTTTGCAATTCCGCATCTCATGATTCTTTTGTCCGGCGTGATGCTGGGGATTTATGTATGGGATTTTTTGATGCCGGAATATGGGATTACATCCCTTTTGTATCTGGATTTAAATCTGGTGGCCCAGGGGCAGGTGTGGCGGCTGATTACCTTTTTGTTCCTGCCTCCGGATACGTCGGTTTTGTGGATTCTGTTCAGCCTTTATTTTTACTGCCTGATCGGGAATTCCCTGGAAAATGAATGGGGCGCGTTCCGCTTCAATGTATTCTACCTTTTTGGTATGGCGGGGGCCATTTTGGCCGCTTTATTTACCGGCGGGGTGGGTACCAATGTTTATCTCAACTTATCCTTATTCCTGGCTTTCGCAGCGATTTACCCGGAATTTAAAGTGATGGTCTTTTTCATCCTGCCCATCAAGATCAAGTATTTGGCGCTTTTGGACCTTCTGTTTTTGCTGGTCATGCTGGTTTTGGGGGACTGGAATATCAGAATTTCTATCCTAATGTCGTTTCTCAATGTGCTGCTTTTCTTTGGGGGCGATTTTCTGCGCAACCTCAAACAGCAGGCGGGGTATTGGAAGACAAGGCGGAATTTCCGGAAATATAACAGGAGATAAGTTTTCTAAGAATCTTCTTTTTTCAGGGGAGGCAGGAGAATAAAACCCTTTGCGGATGCCGGGCCGTTGTTATCCCAAGAAGAAAGGGCGGTTACCTGCGATTAGATTCGAGAGTTTTACACAGGCTTTTTCACGCCTGCGCCATCTGCGGTGGGGCATGTCGCGCGCCTACGGCGGGTACATCGCGCACAGGGCTCTCTCTAAAAAGCGCCTGGCCGCCCGCGCTAAAACATAAAAGTTTTCGCCCGCCTTTTTCAAAAGGCGGCGGGGTGGAGGGGCGGAGCCCTTCCTCGCCCATCGCAAT
>CAJFUH010000070.1 GCA_904420155.1 uncultured Clostridia bacterium | reverse complement strand
CTAAAAAAGAACAGAAAACACACTTGTGTAAGCCGTTAAGCCCAGTGTTTTCAAGGGCTGGAGAGGACGGGCTACATTTTAATATCCTAACTGGTGGGCGTCTATCCCCATGCCCATAGCCTCCTTCCTGGAGGAATACGACTTTACAAGTAAAACCATACTGCCATTTTGTAGTCATGGAGGCGGCGGACTGGGTCAAAGCCAAACCGCCATTACCAAGCTGGTGCCGGACGCCAATCTAGAGGAGGGTCTTGCTATCAATTATTCGGGCGGCTCCGGTATGCCGGACGATGTAGCGGCATGGCTGGATGCCAATGGAATTGAAAGATAATGAATTATACTTTTCAGGAGGCCAAAAATTATGAAAAAGAACATCGGAAATGCACTGGCACTGTACCCCACTCCTCTTGTTGTGGTAGGGGCCATGGTACACGGAAAACCTAACTGGTTGCTGGTAGGGCATTTGGGCATTATGGGTCATGACCATGTGATGGTCAGTCTGGCAAAGCCTCATTATACCAACCAAGGAATCAAGGAAAGCAAAAAGCTCTCCATCAACATTGTAGATGAGGCGATGCTTGCCAAAGCAGATCGCTCCGGCTGTGTCAGCGGCAGCAAGGAAGATAAATCGGAACTCTTTGATTTTATGCTTGCAGATGGAGGAGTGCCGATGATTTCCCAAGCGCCGGTTGTGATGGAGTGCAGCGTGGAGGATATTTACGAAACAAAAGGATTTGAAAACTTTATCTGCACCATTGATAATACCTTTGCAGAGGAAAATGTGCTGACCGAAGATGGCAAGCTTGATTACCACACCTTAAAGCCGGTGCTGTTTGAGATGCCCACCTATGAGTATCTGAAAACTGGCGATGTGATCGGCAAGTGCATGAGCTTTGGGAAAGTAAAGAAGGATTAAGTGGTGGCAGGCTCCATAAAACGCATCCAAAGCAGGGAACTGCGTGGGAAGTTGTTCTTTCCACGCAGCCGAATGATCAAAACAGGACGGTAAGAATGGTGAGCAAAGAAACGATACAAAGCTGTGAAATAACCAAAAGAAGCCGTCAGCTTATCGTTTCCTACTCCTATTCAGGAAACATCCATTTGCCCAGGAAATTCAGAGAGTGACTGGCGGCGACTGGTGTGAGATTCACCCATGGCAGCCTTACCCTATGGCATTCCCAGAGCTACTGGAACAGGTAAAACGGGAGGTTCAGGATGGCAATACCGACTTGGCGTAAAAAATAAATGCTGTCATTCAACAATTTGAAATGGCTGGACCGTTTACCAATGCTAGCACATGAATTGTGTATTTATTTCAAAACAAGAAAAAGGATGATCTTCCCTTTGAACTGCATCTTTTCCAAGACGGAGAGCATGGGATGTCGGTTTGCAATAAACCTAAGTTTTACAATGCGGAAGCCCAAAAGCTCAACGAGGAAAACCCTAATGTCCGCATGTGGGTACCTATGTGCGTGAACTATTTCTATATCTAAATTTATATCAAGGAGTGTTTTTATGCGTATTAACGACAAAACCTTATTTAACAAGGAAAATGTTTTCGGCTTGGGAAATACAAATACGGCCTATTCCCAGTATTTCATCGGCAATTCCTATCTGAACCCATTAACAGAAGCGGGCAAGTGCCCGGTATTCCTTGCTAATGTCACCTTTGAGCCCGGTTGCAGGAACAACTGGCACATCCATCACGCCAAGAGCGGTGGCGGACAGATTCTTGTCTGCACGGCAGGCGAAGGCTGGTATCAAGAGGAGGGCAAGGACGCTGTGAGCCTCACGCCGGGAACTGTCATCACCATTCCGGCAGAAGTTAAACACTGGCATGGCGCAAAGAAGGACAGTTGGTTCTCCCATATCGCCATTGAGGTACCAGGTGAGGAAACCTCTAATGAGTGGCTGGAGGCAGTGGATGATGAAGCTTACGCCGGCTTGGAGTAAGGAGGAAAGCTAAATGCAGTATACACAGCTTGGCAATTCGGAATTAAAGGTTTCTCGTATCTGCATGGGATGTATGGGATTTGGAGATGCGAAAAAAGGTCAACATAGCTGGACGTTGGATGAGGAGCACTCCCGCGCGATCATCCGACGGGGGATAGAACTTGGGGTGAACTTCTTTGATACCGCTATCGGTTACCAGAGTGGCACCAGTGAGCAGTACTTGGGCCGGGCACTCCGAGATTTTGCAAAGAGGGAGGATGTGGTGGTGGCCACCAAATTCCTGCCCCGCACTCAGGATGAAATCGCTGCCGGTATCACTGGCCAACAGCACATTGAGCAGATGGTCAACACCAGTCTGAAAAATCTTGGGCTGGAGTATATTGACCTATATATCTATCATATGTGGGATTATGAGACGCCTCTCTACGACATTATGGATGGGCTCAACCGCGTGGTGAAAGCAGGAAAGGTTCGGTACATCGGCATTTCCAACTGCTTTGCCTATCAGCTAGCCAAAGCAAATGCGCTGGCCGAAAACGAGGGCTTCGTCAAGTTCGTTTCCATTCAGGGGCACTACAATCTGATCTTCCGGGAAGAAGAACGGGAGATGGCCAAGCTCTGCGCCGAGGACAACATTGCCATGACTCCATATAGTGCTTTGGCGGGCGGACGGCTTTCCAAGCATCCCGGAGAGACTTCCAAGCGGTTGGAAGAAGACAGTTACGCGAAATTCAAGTATCACGCTACCGCAGAACAGGACGCAGCCATTATCAATCGAGTGGCAGAGTTGGCCGACAAACAAGGCGTATCCATGACTGAGATTTCTTTGGCATGGCTGCTGACCAAGGTTACTTCCCCTGTGGTGGGCGCTACCAAGCTGCATCACATTGAAGGTGCAGCGAAAGCGGTTGATCTGATCTTGTCTCCTGATGAAATCACCTATTTGGAGGAAGAATACATTCCCCATAGATTAGTCGGCGTGATGGCCCAAAACACACCGGCGGCGGCAAAAAAACAGCACGTCTGGTCTACTGGCAATCAAAATATAGAAAGAACATAAGAGTCTAGCTATAAAACTATATTTTTTCCTGTAAAGGTGCTGGAAACCTATCAAGATACACTGGTTGATAATGGTAACTATGATCCAGAGCTAGTCTTGCGCCAGAATATTACGAATGAAAGGAGCATCTCTATGGAACAAGCGATTTTTACAATGCTATGTATGGTGTATGACAACCAAAACAGAGTCCTTATTCAGGAGTGTAATGGAACAATCGCCTTTCCCGGAGGCCATGTAGAGCGGGGCAAATCATTTGTAGAATCTGTAAAGCGGAAGGTCTATGAGGAAACGAGTTATCACATACAAAAACCAGTTCTTTGTGGGATTAAGCAGTTTCAAGAGACTGCGGGGCCCGGTGTGTGATCTTGCTTTATAAGACAAACCAGTTTCATGGTGCCTTACAGCCATCTGGTGAGGGAAAAGTATCTTGGCTGGAACGAAGCGAACTAAAAGCGCATCCATTGGCTCGTGAAAAGGAGGGAGCATAGATGGGTGTTCTCAGAAGGGAATTTATCTATCGGTGGTTATGAAAACTATTTTAAAGATGAAGACGGAAACACTTACTGGCACATTCTCGATCCATCTACCGGCTATCCTGCAAGCAGCGGTCTGCAGTCTGTTACCATTGTCGGGAAAGAGGGCAAAATGTGTGATGCGCTCTCTACAGCTCTGTTTATTATAGGCGCGGAACAAGCAGAAGCTTATTGGCGGGGAAATGGCGGATTCGATATGCTGCTGGTCACTGATGAAAACGAGATTATTCTGACGGAAGGGATCGCAGACAAGTTTACTCTGAGCGAGGGACGGGAAGAAACTGTCCAAGTATTAGAATCATGAATAGAAAATAGCCGTTTATCTTGGTTGGGAGTCTTATACTTATCGGCATTTTGGGTAACATTCTGGTGCTGTAGCATCCCAATACCAATCTAGTAGAAATTGTTCAGGCCAGTGCTGTATCAGATAAATCTGGCGCAGGCAGAATACCAAACTATAGAAGTGCAATATTTAGGGTAAGGGCAACACCATAGAAATCAAAAATAACCAAATCCATATGCTGGAGGCGGAGTACTGTCTTGGTATCAAACAGTATACCAGAAGGAGTGGAGGAGGATTAATCATTCCCTCTATTCGATTATAAAAACTTTGTGCCAACGGTCCTTCTCAGTATGTAGATACAGCGGGAAAGAATGTGAAAAAGATAAAAGAGTATAGCCGAAGACAGTTAGAAGAGGATAAGGCAGGAGAACAGCTTGGAAAACTTCTAAAAAACCCGTTTATGGGCAGCAAGTAATAGGTTTATACAGACATCAGATCGTACTAAAATATAGTATCCGCCATGCTGCCTGTTACACTAATTTTTTACTCTTTGAATTCATATTCGAGACAATGGCAGTTTTCTAAACTAAACAGGAAAAAATCTTCGTTTTTTATATCTCTAAAATAAGTGTGAATCACTCGAGCTACTCCTCCGTGGCATACTAACAGCACATTTTTCCGTTTATAAATATTTTTTATTTCTTCTAATAAGCCGTAAGTGCGGTATGCTACTTGCATCATAGATTCTCCATAAGGATATCGAAAGGCAAATTGCTTTTTATTCTCTAAGAAATCTGTATTCTTTCGATCGACCCCTTCAAAAATTCCATAATCCTGTTCGATTAATCTTTTATCGATAAGATATGGAATATTATTCTCTTGAGATACCACTTGTGCTGTCTGAATGGCTCTCTTCAGAGGGGAAGAGATAATTATCTGTATTTTATATGTTGCAATATGATTGGAAAGTTCTTTTGCCTGTTGAAATCCTTCCTGGGTCAATCCAATATCTGTTCTTCCACAGACTTTATTAAGAACGTTCCATTCTGTTTGACCATGACGAGCGACATATACTTTCATAACTATGCTCCTTAAATTAAGGGATTGAAAAAAGGGTTCTTTTTTAGAATAAGATAAAAATAAAAGCACCAAATATCCCTTAACAAAGAAATTTGGTGCTTTATCAAAAAGGTTCGACCAGGCCTATAAGCCGAGTTCTGTCTTGAACAGCCATCTATCTTGGCTGGATGTTACCATCACAGCTCAATGCCACCTTCTCGAAGCACGTCGGGCAAACGCTTTTGCTTCTCTACGGTGTTGCTCCGGATAGGGTTTGCAGAGCCGTATAGTTTCCTATACGCTGGTGAGCTCTTACCTCGCCTTTCCATCCTTACCGTAAAAACGGCGGTATTTCTCTGTTGCACTTTCCCTAGGGTCGCCCCCGGCGGCGGTTAGCCGTTATCCTGCCCTGTGGAGCTCGGACTTTCCTCGGATATGGCCTTTCGGCGCTATACCCGCAGCTGTTCGGCCTGCTCGCATAGCTATTTTAGTATATACATGATATCGTGTCAATATTTTATTTTGTCTTGTTGATATTTTGAGAATAAAAAAGTATAATAATACCTATTGACAAGAATTAGAAATGAAAATATCTGGGGGTAAATAGAAAATGGGAGAATGGACTGGAGATCGAGTAGAACGTTTTTTTCAGGAGATAAAGGGAAAACGAATTGCCTTTTGCGGAATTGGAGGGAGTAACCTTCCTTTAATTGAAATGTTCCATAAAAAGGGAGCATATGTGCTAGCGTGTGACAAAAAGACTAAAGAAGAATTAGGAGAAAAAGCCCAAAGATTAGAGAAACAAAACATTACATTATGTTTGGGCGAGGATTATTTAAAGAATCTGAATGCAGATGTGATATTTCGTACACCTGGTATGAAATATCACATGCCAGAATTGGAACAAGCAAGACAGAATGGGGTAGTGGTCACTTCAGAAATGGAAGTTTTCTTTGACCTTTGTCCCTGTAAAATAGTAGCCGTCACTGGTAGCGACGGAAAAACTACCACAACAACTATTATATCTGAAATGTTAAAAGCTTCTGGAAAACGTGTACATTTAGGAGGTAATATTGGTCATCCATTGTTGCCGGATATTGAGGATATCCAGCCGGATGATATCGCGGTTGTGGAGCTTTCTAGTTTCCAGTTGATTTCTATGAGAAAAAGCCCAGATATTGCTGTAGTTACCAATATTACGCCAAATCACTTAGACATACATAAGGATATGGCGGAATACATCGATGCTAAAAAGAATATTCTCCTTCATCAGAATGCTTTCGGCCGTGCAGTCCTAAATCTGGATAATGATATCACCAAAGGATTTGTCGCAGTTACAAGGGGGGAAACGTTGCTATTTAGCCGCAGAAAGCCCAGTAAAAATGGTGCCTGGCTGCGGGATGATGGAGTATTGGTTATGTCCTATCATGGAAAAGAAATTCCTGTCCTTGCGGCGAAAGATATTTTGATTCCTGGTGCTCATAACGTAGAAAATTATTTAGCGGCAATTACTGCACTTTGGGAAATTGTTCCTTTAGAGGCGATGGTACAGGTTGCTAAAACCTTCGGTGGGGTAGAACATCGCACCGAATTGGTAAGAGAATTGCATGGCGTGCGCTATTACAATGATTCCATCGCCTCTAGCCCTACCCGCTGTATTTCAGGTACTTTATCGCTCTTCCCACAAAAAATTGTCCTAATTGCGGGGGGATATGACAAGAAGATCCCCTTTGACGCTTTAGGACCAGTTATTGTAGACAAAGTAAAACTTCTCATTTTGCTTGGAAATACTGCAGATAAAATTGAAAAAGCTGTAACAGATTCTATTTCTTATTGCAAGGGAAATCCAGAAATTATTCGGGTACATTCAATGGATGAGGCTGTACAAACCGCTTTTGAAAAGACTTCTTCTGGGGATATTGTTGCCTTGTCTCCTGCCTGTGCTAGTTTCGATCT
>CAJFUH010000069.1 GCA_904420155.1 uncultured Clostridia bacterium | reverse complement strand
TCCAGGGCATCTTATTCGCTCCTTTTTTTGCCGAATTTCTGCCCTTTAGTTTACTCTAATCTGTTACCTATGTCATTGTACTGTACAAGCGAGGGGTTCCCCATTTCTCCCCACCTGCGCTATTGCCTAAGGGTACTTCCTTTTTTGACAGTCCCATATGCCTTCTCATAAACAGAGCGGTTTTTTCCTTCGCTTTCTTTATAAGAATTATTTTACAAAAAATCAAGAATATGATACACTAAATATACCAAATTTAAATAAAAAGGAGGAACGTGACATGAAAGTCGTCATTGTAGGAGGCGTTGCGGGCGGGGCGTCCGCCGCGGCCCGCCTGCGCCGTCTGGATGAACATGCGGAAATCATCCTTCTGGAACGGGGCCCTTATATTTCTTTTGCAAACTGTGGGTTGCCCTATTATATCGGAGGGGATATTCCCCAGAAATCAGACCTCACCCTTCAGACGCCGGAGAGCTTTTTTGCCCGTTTCCATGTGGACGTCCGGGTAAACAGCGAAGCTACGGAGATCGATCCCGAACATAAAACCGTCACTGTAACATCCCAAGACGGGACCTATCAGGAGAGCTATGACAAACTGATCCTTTCCCCGGGGGCCCAGCCTATCATTCCCCCCCTGGAGGGGCTGCCCCATGAAAAAGTATTTACCTTGCGGAACATCCCAGATACCGTCCGGATCAAAGAGTTTATTCAAAAACAGGCCCCTAAGAGCGCCGTGGTAATTGGAGGCGGCTATATCGGGGTAGAAATGGCGGAAAATCTGGTACAGGCGGGGTTACAGGTGACCATTGTAGAAATGGCCGACCATGTGATTGCCCCTTTGGATATCGACATGGCCTGCGACGTTCACCTGCATTTACAGGCAAAAGGGGTAAACCTGGCTTTGGGCCGGCAGGTGACGGCCATCCAGACCATAGGGGAACACCTCCAGTTTGTACTGGACCGCGGGACGCTGGAAGCGGATATGGCGGTACTGTGCGTAGGCGTCAAGCCGGATACCCAGTTCTGCCAGCGGGCCGGCCTCTTATGTAACCAACGGGGAAGCCTTCTGGTGGACCAGCATATGCGCACCAATCTAGAAGACATCTATGCGGTAGGGGACGCTGTTGAGATCACCAACTTTGTGACCGGCAGCAAAGGCTTCCTGCCGCTGGCGGGCCCGGCCAACCGGCAGGGAAGGATCGCTGCGGATCACATTTGCGGGATTCCCAGCCGTTATCAAGGAACCCAAGGCTCTTCCATCCTGAAAGTATTTGACCTGACGGTAGCCGCCACGGGAATCAACGAAAAGGCCGCCAAAGCGGAAGGGCTTTCTTTTGATAAGATGTTCACCTATTCCCCCTCCCACGCGGGCTATTACCCCGGCGGCTCCCCCATGTCCGTCAAGGTGATCTATGAAAAGGGGACCGGAAAAATCCTGGGAGCACAGATTGTGGGACAGGAAGGGGTGGACAAGCGCTGCGATGTGCTGGCGGTAGCCATCCGGGCAGGTATGACCGCCTTTGATTTGGCCCAGCTGGAGCTTTGCTACGCGCCCCCCTATTCTTCCGCCAAGGATCCTGTCAATATGGCGGGATTTGCGATTGAAAACGTACTGACCGGAAAGGTCAAAACCTTCCACTGGCATGATGTGGACAAACTGCCAAGGGATGGAAGCGTCACTTTACTGGATGTGCGTACCCCCGGCGAGCGCGCTATGGGACATATCGAGGGATTCCTCCACATTCCCTTGGACGAGCTGCGTTCCCGCTGGCAGGAGCTGCCCCAGGGAAAACCGGTGTATATCCACTGTCACAGCGGCCTGCGCAGCTATATAGCGTGCCGGATGCTCTCAGGATATGGCTTTGATTGCTATAACCTGTGCGGCGGATACCGGTTGTATCAATCGGTAATCTCCGGCCGCAATATCCCAGATCACAGTTGCCTGGACCCGAAATAAATAGGGAAACCTTTTAAAAAAGAGGGGGAACCGGAGCTTGAAACAGCGCCCGGCTCCCCTTCTTTTCGGAAATGGGAACGGGGGATCAGGCAATGTGCGAATAAAAGCGGCGATATTGGGGGCAAAATCCTAACGATTGCCCATTGACGGCATTTGGGAAAAGCTTTACAATAAAAAAGTTATGATAAAAAACAGACTGGTGTGAGCGCTCTTAAAAAACGCCTTGGTTATGGGCCTTTTGGAGAACTCTTTTTTTGAGTGGAGGAAAGAGATTTGTCAAAGCAATTAGAACAGGAAATCAATCGGAGAAGGACTTTTGCGATTATCTCGCATCCTGACGCGGGAAAGACAACCCTGACGGAAAAATTCTTGCTTTACGGAGGCGCCATCACCCTGGCGGGAGCGGTCAAGGGGAAGAAAGCCAAGCATGCGGTTTCCGACTGGATGGAAATTGAAAAACAGAGAGGGATTTCTGTCACCTCTTCCGTAATGCAGTTCCAGTATGAGAATTATTGCATCAACATTTTGGATACCCCCGGCCATCAGGATTTCTCTGAGGATACGTACCGTACCTTGATGGCGGCGGACTCCGCAGTGATGGTCATTGACGCGTCCAAGGGCGTGGAAAACCAGACCAGGAAGCTGTTTAAGGTCTGTTTATTACGGGATATCCCTATTTTCACCTTTATCAATAAGATGGACCGTGAAGCCCGCAACCCCTTCGATCTGCTGGAAGAAATTGAACAGGAACTGGGGATCAAAACCTGCCCCATCAACTGGCCCATCGGTTCCGGTAAAGAATTTAAAGGCGTGTATGAACGGCAGAAAAAGACGATTTTAGCTTTTACCGCCAATAACGGGCAAAAAGAAGTAGAAGCCGTCGAGGCGGATATCAATGATCCCCATTTAGAAGAGCTGATCGGAAAGGAACACCGGGACACCCTGGTGGACGACATCGAGCTACTGGACGGGGCGGGGGATGAATTTGACCTGGAGCAAGTGCGCCACGGCAAACTTTCCCCGGTATTCTTTGGATCGGCTTTGACCAATTTCGGGGTAGAACCCTTTTTGGAGGACTTTCTGAAGATGACCACTCCCCCTCTGCCCCGGCATTCCGACCAGGGCGAAGTGGATCCCTTTGATCCCAACTTTTCGGCATTTGTCTTTAAGATCCAGGCCAATATGAACAAAGCCCATCGCGACCGTATCGCTTTTATGCGCATCTGTTCCGGAAAATTTGAAAAGGGGATGGAGGTGCAGCATATCCAGGGGGCAAAAAAAATGCGGCTTTCCCAGCCTCAGCAGATGATGGCTCAGGACCGCGAGGTCATCGACGAGGCTTACGCCGGGGATATCATCGGGGTATTCGATCCCGGCATCTTCTCTATTGGAGATACCGTTTGCGCCCCCTCCAAAAAGTTTGCATTTGAAGGGATCCCCACATTTGCCCCGGAACACTTTTCCTTGGTGCGCCAGGTGGATACCATGAAGCGGAAACAATTTATCAAGGGAACCTCCCAGATTGCCCAGGAGGGCGCCATCCAAATCTTCCAGGAACTGGGAGGCGGTATGGAGGAAGTCATTGTAGGCGTAGTAGGAACCTTGCAGTTTGACGTATTGGAATACCGGCTGAAAAACGAATACAATGTGGATATCCGCATGGAGGGGTTGCCGTATCAATATATCCGCTGGATTGAAAATGAAGATCTGGATCCCAAAAAATTGAATCTGAGCTCAGATACCAAACGGATCCAGGATTTAAAGGGCAACCATTTGCTGCTGTTTGCCAACGAGTGGAGCATCCGTTGGGCGGAAGAGCATAACAAGGAACTGCGTTTATCGGAATTCGGCAGGTCATAAAAAAATCCTCCCGGGTTTTTACCCCGGGGGGATTTCTTTCTGTCGAAAAAGGCAATTCCTTTTAGCAGATGACACAAGTGGGCGGAGGATAGGGAACCCCCTCGCTAGGGTTCCCCACGGCCAAACCGTCCGCCGGACGGTTTGGCCTTCCCTCCTGAGCTTGTGGCAATCTTGAGAATTTCGCCCATTGCGATGGGCGAGGAAGGGCTCCGCCCCTCCACCCCGCCGCCTTTTGAAAAAGGCGGGCGAAAACTTTTATGTTTTA
>CAJFUH010000068.1 GCA_904420155.1 uncultured Clostridia bacterium | reverse complement strand
TCGAGGATCAGTAACCTTTTTTATCGCAAAATTGCGGTTATCCTGTTATTTTAAGTAAAAAATAAACAAAAAGTATTTATTTGATATCCCAAATACCACTCCACACAACTTCCCAAATTATATTCCAGCTAAAACTTTTTCTGCAAAGTAAAAGAATTTTTAAATTAATCTCTATTTGTAGCAGTTTGGCAACCTCCGCTGCGCCAAGGAAAAGTTTGCTCATTCATTTCCATTTCGTTTAGAAAAATGTAACGTCATCTCATCAGTATGCCAAATAAATTCTATTTGATTGATCCGGATAGCTGAATGATTTTTTATAAATGAAAAATCGCTGTTCTTTGCTATATTTAATACTAATTTATCCCAAATTCTTTCGCATATTTTACTGTTCCATTTACCTCAGTCGTATTTTTAGTCAATTGATATACCATATAGTTTTCATCCGGGACATCAAAAGAAGGCATGATATGAAACTGTTTGGCAGGTAAATATCCCATTTGAGGATAATAAGTTTCACTGCCTAAAACAACAGAATATCCATACCCCATTTCGGCGGCTTTTTTATGCCCTGCCTTTATCAGTTCTTTTCCGATTCCTTGCTTTTGATACTCGGGCAATACAGCAAGGGGCGCTAACGCTAATTCAATATTTTGCTCAATATGAACTTTCGTAAACATAATGTAGCCGATAATTTTTCCGTCTATTTCCGCAACTAAAGAAAGTTCTGGTATATAAGCACTGCTTTTTCTTAATGCATTCACCAACTCATGTTCGCTTCCGTCGCTGTGTTCAGCACTTTCAAACGCTGTTTTCACGACGGTATATATGGCATCATAGTCTTTGGGTGTCTCTTGTCTGATAACCATAGTAAAAACCTCCTATTGACTTCTTATTTGTGAACTTACTGATCATATAGAATTTTAACATATCATTGTAACTTTTCCTATGTATTGAATAAAGATATCTGAAAACAAAGGGGATTCTATCATGAAAAAATTGTTTTTTCATACCGCTCCAGCCGAATGGATGGAAGGCCTCCCCATTGGCAACGGGCGTTTAGCCGGTATGGTTTGGGGAAACAAAAGCGATCAATTGACTTTAAACCATGAATGGCTTTGGACGGGACGTAATAAAAACCGTGAAGTACCGGATGTAGCGAGATATCTTCCTCTTGTGCGCGAGTTCATCCGTAAAGGGGATCCCTATACGGCTACCGCCCTGGCCAACAGCATTTTTGGGGGAAAGGGCGGTATTTCCGGCCTTCCTGGCCGTGTAGACGATTATCAGCCCGCCGGGGAACTGCGGCTTGATTTCGATGGCGAAGCCGTCCTGGAGACAAGGGAGCTGGATATTCAGACCGGTATTGCCACTATTTGCCGCCGTCTGGGGGAAAATTCCGTCTCATCGGAATTCTTTGCCGATTGTATCGGACAGTGTATCTGGGGGCGCTGGAAAGGCATGCAGCCATTTTCAGCGAAACTCTCGATTTCACGAGAGGCAGAAAAAGATACAGATATTTCTGTATCCGCTGAAAACAATATGTTAAGGCTGGATGGTAAGATATCCGGGGGTACAAAATTTGCCGTCAAAGCAGAAATCCTGACGGATGGTCACCTTCGGGACAACGGTAGAGAAATTTTTATAGAAAATGCAGAAAATATCCGATGTATCATCAATATCGCTACTTCTCACAAGGATTTGGAGCAGGAACTGATTTCCGGTCAACTTAGCGACTATCTCTCTGTACGCAGCGCCCATATTCATTGTTTCAAAGAAATGATGGATCGCATGGATTTTTCCTTGTCCGAGGACAAGCCCCTTGATATGCTTTCCACTGACGAACGGATTCACCGGATAAAAAAAGGAGAAGTTGACAATGGAATTTCTCAGCTCTATTTTGACTATGGCCGGTATTTGCTGATATCTTCTTCCATCTGCGGCGAACTTCCGGCCAATTTACAGGGAAAATGGAACGACAGCTTAACCCCCGCATGGAACTGCGATTACCATTTCGATATCAATCTCCAAATGAACTATTGGATGGCCGAGCCCGCCAATATGCCGGAATGCGCCAGAGCGCTTATCCGTTATGTACGCAGCTTTCTTTCCTCGGGCAGGAAAGCCGCCCAAAAGCTTTATGGATGTAAAGGGATCGTACTGCCCATACAAACAGACGCTTGGGGCATTTCCACCCCTGAATCATGCGGGTGGGCTGTTTGGATCGGGGCCGCCCCTTGGATTGCCCGGCATCTTTGGGATCATTATCTGTATTCCGGCGATCTGGGGTATTTACGGACGGAAGCCTATGAATTCTTTTCTGCTGTGGCGGAATTTTACGAAGATTATCTGCAAAAGGATGACAAGGGGATCTATCAAATTCTTCCCAGCCAGTCCCCTGAAAACTCCATCCCTGAAATCGGGAATCACCCGGTACTATTGGATCAATCCTCAGCCATGGATGTACAGCTTTGCTATGACTCCTTAGGATATGCCATCAAGTCGGCGGAAATTTTGGGGATAGATCCGGAAAAAGCTGCCCGCTGGAAAGAATTGCGGGAACATTTGCCTCCCTTCTCCGTCGGTTCGGACGGCCGGTTGATGGAATGGCAAAAGGAATATTCCGAACGTGAGCCCGGACACCGTCATGTATCCCACTTGTACGGCCTCTATCCTTCCGATCTCTTCACCCCTGATACCAGGCCCAAACAATATAAAGCCGCTATCCGTTCCCTGGAGTACCGGCTATCAAACGGCGGAGGACATACAGGGTGGAGCCGCGCCTGGGTATCCTGCCTTTTTGCCCGGATCGGAGCGCCAGAGGAGTTCTTTCACCATTACACAGCCCTGATCAAAGATTTCGCTACCGTCAGCCTGCTTAACCTGCACCCTCCCCGTATCTTCCAAATCGACGGCAATCTGGGCGCTGTCGCCGCTGTCATAGAAGCGGTGGTCAGCTATTATGACGAAACAGCCCACCTGCTCCGTGGAATCCCAAAAGAATGGGGAAGCGGCCATCTCAAAGGCATCCGTCTCCCGGGCGGTCATACCGTGCAAATTAGCTGGGAAAACAACGTCCTGAAATCTTTAGAGGTTGTCATGGGGTTTGTTCCCAAGCTAGTATTTGAATATAAAGGGACCCGTTTTATTGCCAAAGGGCAGCCGGGGCAAACCGTATGTTTCCCTTCCAATGGGCAGAGCCGCTCATTTTGAGCCGACATACTTCCCGGGCTCACTTTTTGGAGCCTGCGCGTCTTGAGCGCAGCCAAAATTAAGCTTCTTGTAAGAAAGAAGACTTTTAAAAATCTGAATAATAGAATGGAAACTTATCGCGGCTTTCCGTACGGATTTGCTTGATAGTAACCAAGGCTTTTTAAAAAAAGACTTTTGATAAGTTTTGCAACTTATGTGATATCATAGATCCTTTTTCTTCTATCTCCACCGCTCATGCCGCGGGGGCACTTCCTTCTTTTGCTGACCCAAAAGAAGGAAGCAAGAAAAGGGTCTGGGAATCGCTTGCATGTCCGCTTCGCTCCCAAAACGCGATTCCTGCTGCCTACACGCACCTGCTGCAAAAGGGGCCGGACAATTGCGATACGATAGGGAATCCATTCGGCCCCTTTTGATGGAACCTTCTGTCTCCATCTTCCCCTTGCGCCCACCCCCGCTCTGTCTCTCTTTTTCTAAAAAACATTTGCTGGATTTTCTAATGGCGGCAAGATGAAAAATCAGGCGAGCGGTACAACCGAGGTATGACGGCGAGTTGAGCGGGCGAAGCCGCTCATTTTGAGCCGGCATACTTCCCGGGCT
>CAJFUH010000067.1 GCA_904420155.1 uncultured Clostridia bacterium | reverse complement strand
CCCGGTCCTGGTAATTCTCCTCCGGCCCCATCCCGTAAAAACGGACCTGTTCCAAGTCGGCCGGCAGGTGAAACGACAGTCCAAATACCGGTAATTCCGGCATATCGTCTGCGCCGCTGTAACGCATCCGCACCCGGATCTTGCCGTCCCCGGACACTGTATAAGCTGTCTCCACTTGGGCCTGGCTTCCCGGCCACTGGTAGAAAAAGGTCATGGTAACCCATCCTTCCTCTTCCTCCAAATGGAATCCCTGGCAACGTTGATATCGGGTAGCCACCATCCAGGGCGCGCACCGAGCCCCATGCCCATTGCCCCGGTCGTTATCGGTACAGGCGCGCCAATATACCGGCATCGGCATCTTTTCCAAGTATTCCACGCCGTTTACTTTCAGGGAAATCATCCCTCCCTCCAAACAGGAAAACAGGACGGAGAAATTATTTCCATGGACGCCCAAATGGTTATCCCCATGTACCACGCGCAAAGGGGAAGCAGGCCATTGGGGACGTTCCCCTTGCTTTGTAAAGATGTACTGCCCAAAAGCGGTCTCATAACCGGCGTCCGCCCACAGGGTATTGTGCTGAAGCCGCAGGGATACGTCCACCGTATACTCTCCCGGACGGTCACAGGCGGGAAGGGCCAGCGGGATCTTTTTCGTCTCCCCCGCGGGCACCAAACAGTCCAATTTCTGCCGCCAGATGGGTTTTCCCTCATACCGCAGGGTGACATACAATTCCTGATCCCCTGTAGAGACAAAAAGGTTATCGTTTTTCACGGTAACGCCGTCCCGCTCCGGATACAGGCGGACGCTTTGATAGACCGCCTTGACCTCCTGCACCTTCGGCGATGGCGTCCTATCCGCGTATAAAATCCCATCCGCGCAAAAGCTGTGGTCGTTGGGCCGGTCTCCGAAATCCCCACCGAAGGCCATACGGTCCTGTCCATACCGGTTCTTTACCAGGAGAGCCTGGTCGATGTAGTCCCAGATAAAGGCCCCCTGGTAGCGGGGATAACGGTCCATCAATTCCCGGTGCTTATGCAGGGCCCCGCAGGAATTTCCCATGGCGTGCATATATTCGCACAGGATAAAGGGCTTCTCGCTGGAAGGATCCCGCATCCTTTTTTCAATGTCCCAAGGGAGCATATACATATGGCTTTCTATATCGCTGGAAGAAGGGTATCGGCCATCATGGGCGATGCCTTCATAATGTACCAGCCGGGATGGGTCGGCATGCCGGAAATAGTCCGCCATTTTGGCAAAGGTTTCCCCTCCCCCGGATTCGTTGCCGCAGGACCAGATCAAGACGCTGGAATGGTTTTTATCCCGCTCCAACATAGATTTGGCGCGGTCCAGCACGGCCGGCAGCCACTCCTCTTTTCCCTGGGGAAGCTGCCATTGTTCCCGGTCTTCCGGCACCTTCCAGCCGGAATCGCGCTCTTTGCACCATTGATAGAGGCCGTGGGTCTCCAGATTTGTCTCATCTATCACATAAATGCCGTAAGTATCACACAGCTGATACCATAAGCTCTGATTGGGATAATGGCAGGTACGCACCGCATTTATATTATTTCGCTTTAAAAAACGGATATCGTACTCCATATCTTCCCGGGTGACCGCCCTGCCCCGCCGGCAGTGAAACTCATGACGGTTAATCCCCCGGAATTGAATCGGTTTCCCATTGAGCTTCATCAGCCCGTCCCCAATTTCAAAACGGCGGAACCCTGCTTTCTGGGGCGCCACTTCCACCAGCCGCCCTTGGGCGTCGTATACATACAAAAGCAGCGTATAGAGGTTGGGCTCCTCTGCGCTCCACAGCATAGGATGTTCCACCGCCATAGAAAGCCCGCCGCTTTCTTTCCAAGCTTCTTCTTGTTCCGCTACAATCTCCCCGCCAGGGCTTTGTAAGATCGCCCTGACCTTAGCAGGTACGTCCCCCTGTAAAGATAGGCGTACCCTAAGCCGCGCTTCCCGCAGGTCTTGGGACAGTTCCGTAGATACAAATAGGTCGGCGATGTGGATATGGGGGACGGCATACAGGTACACATCCCGGAACAATCCGGAAAAACGCCAAAAATCCTGGTCTTCCAGCCAGCTCCCGGAACAGCGTTTATACACCTGGATAGCCAGCTTGTTTTCCCCTTCCCGCAGGAAAGGGGAAAGCTCAAATTCAGAAGGGGTAAAACTGTCTTCCCCATATCCCACAAAATGCCCGTTGAGCCATACATAACAGGCGGATTCCGCCCCCTGCAAGGAGAGAAAAACCCGTTTATCCCGGAATGTTTCCGGCAGGGCAATCTGTTTCACATAGCTTCCCACCGGGTTGTAGTCCTGGGAGACCTCGGGCGGCTTGATGGGACTATATCCGTCCCAAGGGTAAGTGACATTGGTGTATTGGCACTGGTCGTATCCCTGCAACTGGATGTGTCCCGGAACATGGATATCCTCCCAAGAGGTACAATCCACTTCCGGAGAAAAGAAGTCCTGCACAGCCATAGAAGGGTTTTTGGCATAATGGAATTTCCAACTGCCGTTTAAGCTTTGCCGCAGGGGCATTTCCTCCCCGCTCAACGCTTGGGATTCTTCGGTATAAAAGGAATGATCCGAGTGGGGCGGGATACGGTTTACCGCAAATACCGAGGGATCTGTCAGCCAGGAAAAGTCATGCTGAACCGCTTTCATAAAATAGTCTCCTTTCGGGGAATCTGATTGCCTGTTATTCTATCACAACTGGAAAAAGCAACGCAACAACACCGCCGTTTTTGGTATAAAAATTTTTCATGCCTCAAAACATGCCTGCATCGCAGAGAACCGCCGATGAGTTACCATCCATTGATCCTCCCCTATCCTGCCTTTCTATCCTTTTTACTGCTGGTTTGAAAGGGAACCGGAAGCCTCCCTTTTCCCATGGATCCAATCAATCTTTCGTTTTTAACACCAACGTGGTTTCCCCGCTGTTGAGAGAAAGGATCTTTCTTTGGATGCGGGGGTGTTTCAGCTCCGCCCGCACCATTTCCTGTAAGATCTTTCCGCCGTGATATCCGTGGATCACAACCACCTCCCGGATATCGTTTCCCACGCGCCCCAATAAAAGCTCCAACTGCTTTTTGGCCTCTGCGGCCCGCATTCCATGGATATCCACTTCCAAGGTCCATCCATATTTACGTTGCATCATGACGTTTCTTGCCCCGTTTCTTTGATTGATCATGTGAATGGGATTCCCCTTCTGTTTCCTCATAGAAAATGGGGAACCCACATTTGGTACAAAATAGCATCCCCTGGTAAAGCTGCGCCCCACAGGAAGGGCATTTTCTATCTAAGGTAGGAAAATCTTGGGCAGGGGTAACCCGGGCAGATTCCCGGCGAATGATAAAATGGCGGCGGACCAGGAAGAAAATCCCGCCGGCGATACACAGGCAAAGCAAAGCGGCCCCGCACAGCATCGCCACAAACCACGCGTTTAACCACCTGACAGTAGCGGTCAAAAGGGCTTTCCCATCCGCCGGGATCTCCTGCCGGATGGTGGCCTCATCCACACGGATAGATTGGATACCGTCGCCCCGGTCCTGCGTCAGGGACGAGATGGGCTCGTCCCCTGTGTAAACATAAGAAACCTCTCCTGCATAGCCGGATTCCTGTAGGAATGCCTGCAAATCCATCTGATCGTTAACGGAAGTGGAATGATACAACTGGAAACCTTCCCCATTACTCAAGGAAATCTCGTTTCCCGGCCCAAACAAGGCGGTGAGAATTTGGCTAAGTTCGCTGGGAGCCCCTTCCATAGAAAGGATACAGCGGTTTTCCTCCACCGAAGTGGAGAGGCCCGCAATCCCCAAACTGCGGAAATACCTGGCGGCGGTGAGGGCCCCGCCGACGCCGGATTCCCCGGAAAAGGCAAAAGAAATCTCCCGGTGGAATAGCCCTTCTGAAAGGCGGCGCATATCAATATTCATAGATTCCATGGAAAACTCATTGCGGCTTTGCAGGCGCACCTGCAACAGGGCGCTGTCCTCCTGAAAAAGGAATTGGGAGTCCTCCAGATAACCGTCCATATCCATCCATTGTCCGGATTTCCACATCTGGGCGGTCGAGATCCCAGAAGAGCTGCCGGAATCAAAGAGATATTCCACATAAGTCTTTCCATCGCGGTTAGATAAAAAAGAGGAAAAGTTCAGCCGCTCGGTAAAAACCAACTGGCTGTTAAACAAGGTTTCCTTTTGTTGTTCCGTGACGCTCTGGGCGGCCGGGCTGTCCAGAGCCTGGGCGGTCTTGTCCTCCAGCTCCCGGCTGCTTTGGGCGGTAAAAAAGATGACAAACGTGCGGCCGGCGGCATTCTCTTCCCAGCGGCTTACGCCGCCGCTGGGAACCAACCCATCCAAATAGGGCTGTAAGGCGTCCCCCAGTTGATTACAAGTGCTTTCCGGGATGGATATCGAGATGGTCCGGTCAAAAGTTTCCTCTTCGGATAAATAGGTCTCAATGGTTATCTTGTTAACCGGATGGTAGGAAAGTTCCCGGATTGCAATACGGTCCTGGCAGGAAAAGATGCGGTTTTGTATGGCGACCTGGGCAGACCCTCCTGAAAAGAAAGAAAGCTCCTGGGTGCTCAGCCCGCCGTCTACCAGGGCCCGGCCCAGCCATGCCATCAAGTCACCGCTGGAAAAGTCCTCTTCCAGGCGCACGCCCTGGGTAAAAGCGCCGTCCGGAACAGCATATAAGAGATAGCATTCCCTTCCCAGCAGGGATTCCACTTTTTCCCGATAATCCTGCTGGTCAGAAAAGGAAAGGGTAAAGGTATAGACAGTATTGCCGTTTTGCTTTTGTTTGTCCCAAGTGAGGGCGGCCGGGCATTGCTGGCGCAGCAGGGCGTCCAGAGCGGATTCCCCGCCGGTGATCTGTGCCATGTCGCTGTCGGAAAGGGTACAGCTCATAGAACGCTCGCCGGAAAACCCGTCTTGAACGGTCATCTGCGTAGAAGGCTGCGCCCCACATCCGGTGACAATCAGGATAATCCCCGCCAAAAGGATGAATAAAAAAAGAAATCGAAGGTGCCGTTTCACAAGAGATCCCTCCCTTATGGTACAATTCCGTATATATTGCCCATGCTTTGTTCCAAATTTACGCGGTACTTTTTCATTATACTATTTTTTATCAGGAATGGCTATAGAAGCCCCCGGAAAAAGGCGGAATGGATCGGGGAATCCAATCGCAAAAACAAGGAACCAGCCGCTTTTTTACAAAATTCTCATAATCAGGATGAAAACAGGGTGGGGGTGTGCTATAATAAAACATTATGGATAATGGAAAAAGTAAGGAGAGATGCTATGACCGTGGTAGATATCAGAAGCTTTTTTACCTTACGTAATGTAGAGCTGATTGAAGTAAATCAAGATTATATTTACTATGCGGAAGAAAAAAATGAAGAAGGGCACAATAACCTGTTTTTGCTGGAATATAACCGCGCCACACGCCGGGAGCGAGTGGTAACCCACTATTCTTTGGATGATCCCACGTTTGTACAGCATATTTATTCGTTTGCCGACAGCATTGTCCTACTGCTGGAAAACGGGGACAACGCGGTGTGGGTTTTCCGTGTGGACAAAAAGACGGGGGAAGAAACCATCCGCACCCAGCTCCACTGTATCGGCGGATTTGCAGGAAGCAAAGCTTTGGATCAGCGCCATATTCTGGTCTATACCGAATCCAACGAGGAATGCGCGGATCTGTTCGAGGAATATCAGAAAGTGACCGGGTGCAGCCGGGTAGCTTATTTGTACGATATCGAAGAGGATAAAAAGTTTTTTGTTAAAAATTTGCGGCTGTGCCGGCGGCAGGAGGAAGATTTCCATCTCTTTTCCACCCAGCAGGGCCAACAGGTACTGCTGTTGGATCCCTATGGGGATGAAGAACTCAAACAGCGCTGTTACCGCAACGCCCGGTGGATCCACGCGGATATCCGCGATTATTTGTGGATCGTCCCGGTACAGGGACTGATTGAGGGCATCAAACAGGGGGAAGAGGATTTTAAAGAGCGTCCTATCATAACGGCGGATATCAACGGCCTGGTACGGTTTATCGGCATGGACAGCCAGAATATTTATTTCAAGGCAAAGCATTTCCCCACGGGCAGGGAACGGGTGTGTTCCTATCAAAAAGACGCCCAGCATATCCAGGTGCTGACGGACTTACAACAGCCCGAACAGGGGGAGTGGCGCTATTACTTTGAAGAGCGTTCCGCCAAAGTCTACCGCCTGGAAGAAAAAGAAGATACCGTGACGGTCAAAGGAATTGTCAACAGCAGGGTGGAAGCGGAATACGAAAAGAAATTGGGGCAATTGGTCAGCTGTGTGGAAGATCGTTTCCTCATCACCCGAAAGGTTGTCACCGATGACGACGGAAATTATGATTTTGAATATCACACCATCTATGATACCGTCAAAAAAACCGAGGACAGTTTTGAATGCAAGTGCGCGGTTTGGGATAATACCTTGGTGCTCTATTGACAGGGCCAAAAGATTACATCAAATGGAAACGCTATCTTGGAAGGAACGGGATAAAAAATGAAACAATGGTGGAACCACTCTTGGAAATGGATGGAATGTTCCCTGGGGATACTCATGATTCTTCTGGGTCTGATCGCCCTTTTTTTCCCGGGATTTATTCTGGGATTTCTCTCTTTGGCGCTGGGGATCCCGATATTGCTGTTCGGGGCGGTACAGATTTTCCGAAGCGTCCGGCTGTATAAATTGCTGGGCTCCCTGCCTATGCCGCCATTGCTCACAGGGGTCATCGCGGCGGTAGTGGGGTTGACATTTTTGGTCTACCGGGCTACGCCCACTGTCATTTTTGGAACTATCTTTGGGATTTGGGCTTTGGGCTCCGGGGCAGTAAAGATGAACCGGGCTATCGCTTCCCGCCAAGCCGGCCAACCCTGCGCCTGGCTGTTTGTACAAAGCTTCATTCACATTGCCTTTGGATTCTTTTTGATCATCAATCCAGTGGGAGTCACCGCTCTATGGGTAAACGTAATCGGAGCTTATCTGGTTTACTTAGGTATCGTTTATCTGATCCAGTCTTTTCAAGCAAAAGGATAACGCTTTCAGAATGCTTGGATAAGGCCCTGTTATAACCGAATTTTTCTGAAAACTGAGAAAAAAGAAGAAATTTTTCGAAAGAGGACAGTTATCTGTTCTCTTTTTTTTTACACACATATCGTTTAAAAGAAAATAATGAAAAAAATATGTTAAACCCATTGTATCTTACCTTATTTTATAGTAAAATTAGTACATAAACAGTATGAATCTAGAATTTATATAAGGTAGCATTAGAAATGGAATTGTACTGTTTGATCCAAGGTTAAAATCCGTTATTTTTCATAGGAACAAAATAAAGGAAAAGAGGGAATAATTATGAGTTGCTCAAGTAAAGAATTTGCACAAGATTTTCGGGATCGCTATTTAGAATTGACCAAGCGTTTGATGGTGTTAAAATTACTAGATAAACCAAAAACAAGTTATGAAATCAGTTTGGCTATTCACGAAGAAAGCAATCGGGTATTTCCCTTATGGCAAGTGATTTCCACTTTATTTGTATTAGAAAAAGCTGGGACCATACACAAAAAGAATCAGGGAGGAACAACTTATTATGAAATTACTCCCCAGGGGAAGGAATGCTTAATGTTAGCGCTGGAAGAATTTTATTCTCTCCAAAAGGGCCTGGATGACGTGTTAAACAAAGGGAAAAAGTTAGCATGATAATCAGTCCTATTTTCATCCTTTTAAGGAACCTTGCTAAAAAGTAAATTTTTCTGTAATCTCTTTTCATCCAGATACATACCTCTATTTTTAAAAAAACGCCTTGTTTTGAAAAGGAGAAGAGACGCCCTTTCTATCTAAAAATAGGATATCGCGACAGAATCTCCAATGAATTTGAGGACCTATGGATAAACCATAGGTCCTTTTTTGCGCCGCCCCACCCATCCTGGTCTTTCGATTGGTTTTGAGAGATAAAAAATCCTCCGGGTTTTTATCCGGAGGATTTTTCTAGATCCTATTTTCTTTATTCTCCGCTGCGTACACGGTCTGTGGTGCTGGGCATGGTGCCTTCTGGAATGATATCGTTATAAATAAAGTCTTCCAAATCCTCACGGGCCTGCTCAATATCTGGAATAATTAGAACCGCGCCTCCAAATTCCTGCACCGTTTTTTCTTCTACATTGTTGTTGGTAGGAATCCGGAACTCCTCCATTTCATAATTCATATAAGTAGGGGCTTTATAAATGAGCTGGCTGAGTTCCTGAGGATTCATATCGGTATTGACATAAGGCATCATGCTGGCCGCAATCCGCAACATGCTTACCACGTCGGTGTTTTTAAACCCTTCAATGGTGGCCCGAATAACGTCCCTCTGGCGGGCAGTCCGTCCATAATCCCACATACCCGAAGAGCGGTTTCTCGCATGGACCAACGCTTTGCCGGAATCCAATTTGTATGTCCCCGCCCCGCCGGTCAAGGGGTTGCCATCATGCCACCGTTCATTAATGTAATCCACTTCCGATTCTGTCAGCGTGACCTCTACGCCGCCTAAAATATCGATTACCTTCCGGAAGCATTCAAAGTTTACCTCTGCGTATTTATCAATATTAACGCCAAAATTGCGTTCAATGGTTTCTATCACCAACGGCACTCCACCGGCATTAAAGGAAGAATTGAGTTTATAACGGTAAATCCCGTTTTTACCCGGGATATCCACCACGGTGTCCCTCATAAAAGAAGTCATCTTGAGCTTCTGGTGCTTGTTGTCAATGGAAATCAGCATCATGGTGTCGCTGTTGCCGTCGTCGTCCGCGCCTACCAGCAAAATATTATAAACATCTTTATCACTGATTAAATCGTCGGTCAGGTTATCCCCCGCGCCTGGCAAAATTGCGTTGACCTCCTCTTGCGTCAAGCCGCTGGGCAAAATGTTATTATCATCGATCTCCCCGTCGCTCAAAGGCTTATACATGGAACTAAGGGCGCTGTGTCCCCATACCATTAGTCCTCCCATGGCGATAAACAGCACGCAAAATACAATAATAACAGCATTGACTACTTTTCTGCCAACCGACGTTTTCTTTTTCTTCTTTCCCATTGTACGTCCCTTCCTTTCTGCAGGCGCCCTTTTGGCATAGGAATTGGAATAATTTTCTTCAAAGGATTGCCCCGCCCTATATGGTCTGTCTATGTAACCTTGTCTTTTGTCCCGTTCCAGATAGGAAGACGGCTTTCGGGAATCATAGGCCGCCGGCCTTTTTCTCCGTTTTCCCTTCGGGGAAGGTTGTCCGCGCTTGGGACGGCCACCCCTAGGAGGGTAATTTGGCATAGGGCATCCACCCTCTTCATGTGTAATCAGTTTGCCGCAGCGGGCAAGGATTATGCTGTGGATAGGAAAAGATCCACGCAGGTCATTATACATCATTTTTATGGAATAATCAAATGAAAACCCCCGAAAATTACCGGTATTCTACCTATATCGTGCAATAAAGTTGTAAAAATACCGTTAAGGATTATATAACACGTCCTCTGTTTGGGAAACCCCGCTCTGATAAAAGTCCCCATATACAAAGCTTTGCAGGCGTTCCCGCACCTGATCCATATCCTGGATAAAAAGCACTTGCTTTTCTTCCCCGTCGCTCAGAAGAATGGTCTTTTCATAGTCCTCCCCGTCGGGCAACCGATAGAGAAACATGTCGTAGCGGGAATAATCCAGACATCCAATGAGCAGCTTGCTCAACTCATCCAGTTCGATATCGGTAGAAATCATAGAAGTGGAATCCAGCGCCAGTTTTCCCAGACATACCATATCGCTGGTTGTCTGGACCCTCTGGAAAGTAGCCAGGATAACGTCCCGCATCCGGTCGACGGAATCAAAATCATGTACCTGGGTAGTGCGGTTCTGGGCATGGCACAAAGCCTGCTGCCCAGACAGGTTATAGGTGCCCGCACCATCCAGCTTGCCGGGGGAATCCACATGCCGGTTGATATAATCGGCTTCCGCCTCGCTGAGGGTCAGTTCGACGCCCCCCAGCTGGTCAATCAATTCCGGGAATTTCTGGAAATCGATCTCAATATAGCGGTCAATCCCAACCCCAAAATTCTGCTCTATAGTCTGCGCCGCGAGTTTGGGCCCTCCCCATGCGTAGGCCATGTCTAACTGATGATCTATCTCCAGTTCTGGGATCTTGACCCAAAGTTCCTTGAGAAAGGAAGTAAGCTTTATCTGTTCATGTACCTGGTCAATGGTGAGCAAAACCAGATCGGCTTGCTCTTCGCCGTCGGAAATGATCAAAAGGATATTGGTATATTGCTCCTGATATTCCGCAGGAACGGCTGCGGGAGATACTAAATTTAGTTCAGGCGGCCTTCCCCCCACAAAAGTGATATTCTTCTGCTCCTGGGAGACGGAGGAAGTGTCCACCGGCACGGATTCTTCCGGCAGGGGCTCATACATATCCTTCCAGATCTGATACCCTGCCATCAGCCCCCCTGTTATGAGGCCCGCCAGCAAAACCACAACAAAGAGGGATATCCCCCAGACCCTTCTCCGTAACCTTTTCTTTCGGGATGTCTTCGTCAACGGCGCTGTTCCGTTTTTCCAGTTTTTGAAACGTTTCATCCGCTTACGCTCCTTTTTCCGGCCTTTTGTTTCCGCAAAACTTGGGGATCCTTCCCTTGCCATTTTTTCATTTAAAACAGGCGTTTTCCCCTCCGCCTGTCAAACGATATCCTGTACGGCGCTATTCCTGTTCATCCAGTGTCAAACTGTAGGAAGGGAGAAACTCCTCTAAAAAGCAATCCACTTCTGGCAGAGCCATCGCGCTCACCGATTTCCGCAAAGCCTCCTCCGCTTGCGCGAATTCCGTGTTCCCCATGTGCCGCTCTTCCACACATTTGATGAGCGCCGACAGCTTATCCGCCGCCTTTACCAGCGGCAAAAGCTGCGCGTCTTCTTCCGTATATCCCAATATGCCCTCATAGTCTGGACGTAGATCCTCCGGCAGCAGGGACAGCAGCCTTTCCCGGGCCGCCTGTTCCACTTCCCGATAGGCGTCCCGAATCTTGGGATTATCGTATTTAACCGGGGTAGGAAGGTCCCCGGTATAGATTTCCGTGACGTCGTGGAAAATCCCCAGCAAAGCGGCACGTTCAGGATCCGCTTTGCCCCCGAATCTCCGGTTACGGAGCACCGCGAGGGCATGGGCTAAAATCGCCACGTCCAGGCTGTGTTCGCTGATGTTTTCTTCCCGGGTATTGCGCATGAGTCCCCACCGGTTGATATATTTCATCCTGGACAGTATGGCAAAGAAATGGCTGCGTTCCATGCGGACAATCCCTTCTTTCCTTTTTGTGTGTACCCATTATAATACAAATTGATTATTTTTACATGAACATTTTAACCTTTGCCTGGCAAACTTTCAGCCATAAATTTATTAGAATTTATCATTATTTAATAAAAATATTTATTTGTTTGCCAAAAAGAATTTCCAGTATTTTACCAGATTTTTCTTTTCTCATTGCCTGTACCCTGGCGGCATGCTATAATAAACAAAAAGCTCAGAAGGACTACTTTTGATTTTTATCGGAAGGGAAACCGTTTTCCCCTTAGGACCAGGATCCGTTTTTCCGGCGGTTGAAATCCCATCTCTCTATAACAAAACAGGAGGCGTAGCCCGTGAATCCAACAAGGTTACAAAGTTTTTCTTATAAAAACCGGTACTTCCTCAAAGCCTTTTTATTGGGGGTATTGGTGTCCCTTGTGTTCTTTCTACCGTTTATCATTTATGACCAGGGGTATTTTCTTTATTACGGGGATTTCAACGTCCAGCAGGTGCCGTTTTATCAAATGATCCATGACGCTGTACGCAGCGGCAACCTTTTCTGGAGCTGGACCACTGATCTGGGGGCCAACACCATCGGCTCTTATTCCTTTTATCTGCTGGGAAGCCCCTTCTTTTGGCTGACTATCCCCTTCCCAAGCCAAGCGGTCCCCTACCTGATGGGCCCCCTTCTGATTTTAAAATTCGGGTGCGCTTCCCTCACGGGTTATATTTATTTGCGCCGGTATGTCCGGGAACAGGGATACGCCCTCATCGGGGGAATGTTATACGCCTTTTCCGGTTTTTCAATATATAATATCTTCTTCAACCATTTTCATGAGGCCATCATTGTATTCCCCCTGCTGCTGGCGGCGCTGGACGAGTATATGTACACCCGCCGGCGGGGCGTTTTCGCCGCGGCGGTATTTGCCAGCTGCCTATTTAACTACTACTTCTTTGTAGGACAAGTGGTCTTTGTGATCCTCTATTGGTTTGTGCGGATGTTTGCCAAAAGCTGGAAAATATCCGTCAAAGATTTTTTCTGGCTGTTCTTCGAAGCCGTACTGGGGGTGGCAGGCACGGCAGTGCTGCTGTTCCCCACCATATTGGCGGTGACGCAGAATCCCCGGGTGGACAATCCTCCCCAGGGGTGGAGCGCCCTATTATACGGCTGGGAACAGCGCTATGTCCATATTCTACAGAGTTTCTTTTTCCCGCCGGATATCCCGGCCCGGCCCAATTTCACCCCGGATTCCGAAGCCAAATGGGCGTCCCTGGGCGCCTGGCTTCCGTTATTCAGCATGACGGGCGTCGTCGCCTGGTTCCAGACCAAACGGCGTCACTGGCTCAAACGCCTGCTCTGTATCCTGTTTTTCATGTCCCTGGTCCCTATCCTCAACAGCGCGTTCCAGCTGTTTAATTCCTCTTATTACGCCCGATGGTTCTATATGCTCACCTTGATGATGTCGCTGGCGACTTTGATGTCGTTGGAAAATGCCCGGGTGGACTGGAAACGGGCTATCCGCTGGACCGCCGCCATCACCCTGGGAATCGCCCTCCCCATCGGTTTGATGCCAAAAAGCATCGATAACGGCAAAGATATCCAGATCGGCCTGATGAATTATGCCGACCGGTTCTGGATTTATGTAGCCATCGCCATGGTCAGTTTGCTGCTGTTGGCTATCCTGATTGGGTACCTCAAACAGGACAGGCGCCGGTTTATCCGTCTGGCCGCAGCCGGTACGGCGGTAATCACCGTGGTATACGCCGCCTATATGATCGGTCTGGGAAAATCCCAGTCTTACAGTACCCATGACTTTATTATCCCCTACAGCTTAAAAGGGAAAGACGATATCCATCTCCCTGATACGGAAAACTGCCGGAGCGATATCTTTAACGGGATGGATAACCAGGCCATGTTCTGGCAGATCCCCACCATTCAGGCTTTCCATTCCATTGTGCCCGGCTCCATCATGGAATTTTACCCCACCATTGGGGTAACCCGGGACGTGGGGTCCCGGCCGGACACTTCCACCTACGGCCTGCGGGGCCTCACCTCCTGCCGGTGGCTGTTTGACTATACAGGGGACGACAAATCCTTTTACACAGGCACCAAGGAACAACCCGACACCGCTATGCCGGGCTGGGTATATTACGACACGCAAAACGGGTTTGATATCTGGGAAAATCAATATTATATCCCATATGGGTTTACCTACGATTCTTATATTACCCGATATCAATATGACAGCGTACCGGAAGCCAACCGCCACCTTCTTTTGCTGAAATCCATTGTCCTGGACGACGACGCCATCGCCCGCAATGCGGATATCCTGGATCCGGTGGATGATCCCAATTCTTATATCTTTTCCGAAAACGCTTATTTTCAGGATTGCCTGGACCGAAAAGAGCTGGCCTGTTCTTCTTTTTCCCACGATAACTCCGGATTTACCGCGGAAATCACCGTACCGGAGGGGAAAGATCAGCTGGTATTTTTCAGCGTGCCCTATGAAGGCGGCTGGTCTGCTACCGTAAACGGGGAGGAAGCGGTCATTGAAAAAGCCAATATCGGATTTATGGCGGTCCGGGTCCCTGCCGGACAAACCAGCACCATCCGGTTCCAGTATGACACTCCCGGCCTGATCCCCGGCTTATGGGTTACCATAGGATGCATCCTGGTATTTGCAGGTTATCTGTTTTTCTTCCGCCTATGGAAAAAGCGCCACCCAACTTCCCCTGCTCCCAACACGCAGCGGAAGACTTACCGTATCGCCTCCCTCTCTCCGAAAAGTACCCATATGGCGGAAGATTCCGGGCTTCCTGGCGCCGTCAGTCCCCCTTCCCCAAAACTATAATTTTCTGTTAGAAGAAGTACTGATCTGTCCATTTCCTGGGCCTCCTTTTCAGTAGTCCCAGGGCATCACAAAAAAAGAACAATATAGAAAGACGTTTCCTTTGCTTTGACAGCTTTTCGGAAACGTCTTTTTGTTTTTATCTCTCTTGCCCCCTTGTTTATACGCCTATTAGAATTGGAAGCTATGCGGGAATCGTCAGGCTGGAAGAAGGGCTTCTATCGGCCTGACAGTTTTTCACAGGGCCTTTGAAGTCCCCTTTTCCGAGAACTTCCAGAGGCTTTTGGGATATCCCGATAAGTTTTTACTCCTTCCCCATCCGTGCGCCCTTCCTGCCTACCCAAGATCTTTCCATCTGCTCCTATCACTCCTAAAACACTTTGTTTCTACCCTCCTATCTCACACCCATCCTCTTTTGCTAAGCTTACCAGTCCGCCAAATGGACGAATCCCTTGTTTTTTTACATTTCCCCACAAGTAATAACAGCAGTACGGAAAGAACATTTTAGTTTCTTTCCGTACTGCTGTTGTTTTTAGGAGAAATATTTTGTTTTAAAATATGGAAGTATAAATCGAATTACTCTTATAATTCCTTTACTTCCTCGTCGTTTACCACTTTGACGACATCTTCCAGGATCTTATCCACATAGGATTGCGTTTCCTTGGATTCGCATTCCCCATTCACGGATACCAGTACCATCAGATTTTGCGATTGATAGAACTCTACCACATCGGGAGTTCTGCCATCGGTGTATTCATATTTAAAGGTCAAAATGGGATCTCCTGTGGGCTGTTCGTCGGTGAATTCATCCTTCTGGCATCCAATCATACTCCGGTAGAAGATACGGAAGTTGGCGCTGGCCAATTCTTTGCCTTCATACGTAAAGGTATTGGTTTTAACGTCCTCATCTTCTTCGTCTACCGTGGTAGTCACGTCGAATTCATAGGTCTGGTCCGGTGTGGTTACCGTAATCTTGCTTAGGTCGTTTACCATCGGGGCCATCACCGTCTTGCTGACCAGGTCTTCATAGGTGGCCGTCACCCAGCCCAGTTCTGAAACATTCGCCTGGAATATAACGTCCTTGGACCCGTTCATGACATAAGCCATCCCCTCTTCGTCCGGTTCCGAACTCATAAGGGTTACCGTCTGATCGGCATAGTCCACCGTCACTTTGGAATACGGGTCTTTCAGGCCATATTCTTCCAATTGTTCATCGGTCACGTTGAAAGCGATTACTTTTTCCGCTGTTAATCCAAAGATCTTGTTTCCAGTGGAAGCCGCGTTGGCGCTGTCGGTCTCCCTTTGTTTGGGAGCGGTCATGGTGTAAACATCGGTCGTCACATCGTTGGCCGTCTCCTGGGAAACATCCATCACAATAGGTTCCGGACGCAGGGTGCCTTCCAAGGTGATCTTTTTCAAAACAGGGGCGTCGTCGCCGGTCGCGGCGGTGGGGGTCACTGTTTTGCTGATATAATCCACCCTATGGTACAAGAAGCTGTCCACACGGGTATCTTCAAACAGATATACTTTTCCGTCCATCAGCACATAGGTGCCGCTGCCGGAAGGGGCCGCCATTCCCACGGACAGATTGGCCCCCGTACCGTCTGCATAGGTAATTTCCACTTGCGAACGGGGCTCCTCCAGTCCATAATCCGCCAGGTTGGAAGCATCTTCATTAATCAGCTCAATTGCTTTGAGAGAAGCCGCGTCGCTGGCCAACGCCGCATAAATGGCGTTGGAAGCCGGCGCGTCTTCCATCCCGGTCATGGAGTAAGCGGTATCCCCGCCCTGGGTCATGGTATATTCTTCATCAGGCAAAACTACTTTTACGGTTACGACGTCTGCCGCCGCCTGGTTGTTGAGCTCAATGGATTTACTGCTGGATGTGGTCTCAGAGGACGCGGACGAATCCTCCCCCCCATTGGGCATGAACATCAGGAGCAGCAGCACGCCCACCAAAACCACCACGGCAACTCCGCCGATAATCAATCCCTTTACTTTTTTGTTCATTAGCGATTCCTCCTGCGGATCCAAATCACCAGGCCGACAATCAAAATGGCCACGGGGATAATGATGATGGTGATCACTCCGATGACGTTAGCCGGGCCGGAAGTGATGCTCAGTTCATAGTCACCCACCACTTTGGCTTCGATGGTGATGCCTGGATCGTCCTGTCCACTGAGTACATTGAACATATTGACAAAGTATGCGGAGTTATTGAAGATATTCGACTGGGTGATCTGCGGGTCTACCGCGAGATAAGAGCCCACTACCGCCATTTTGCTCTCGGAATAAGTGGTATCGTCGATATATGTGCTGTCGGTAGAAACCAAGACGGTAGGAATCGCAGTCCCCAAGATATCATCCTTAGAGGGCGTCCAAGTAGTGCTCATATCCGCCGGGCTCACCGCCGCCGTTTGGGAAGTCTGCAACAGGGCGGTCACGCTGTCCGTGCGCTCTCCCTGTAGATCCATCAGCTGATGGCTGAAGGGGACCACCGTGGGCAGGTTGGGGTTTTTCAGGGTGCTGGCATAATCGGTGTCCGCATAATTGTTATAGAAATAATAGGGGTTCCGGTTGAGGATCAGGTTGTTGTTGGTTTCCGCCACAATCCCTTCTCCTACCGCAATATCCCACTGCCTCAAAAGGCTGTCCAGATTGGGGGTATCCTCTTTTTCCACATTGACAAAGTACACGGCGGTTTTTCCCATATCCCCGTCGTTGCTGAGGAATTTCTCCACCTTCTGGGCGGCTTCCTCCGTATAGTCGGTAGAGGGGGCAAAGATAATAATCATATCCGATTCCGGATCGATATCCTCGGTCATGACATTCTGCACCTTTACTTCATAGCTGTTATTTTCCAGCATAGAAACCAGGTTTTCGTAATAGGCTTGCGGCTCGCCAAACCCAGTCAGCAAGGAAATCTGGGTGGGGTCGTCGTTTGTGATGTACAGCAGCGCGGAAGTCATGGTCTGCTCCGCTTTGGAAGACAGGATATATGTCTGGGTCTGCCCGGAGGAATCTGTTGAATCCTGGGTATTGAACAGATCGATGGAGGAAACCACCTTTTGTCTTCCCTCACACTCCACCAGAATATCATTGGTGGCCACTCTGACGTCCTCGGTCAGGGTATTCAAATAAGCGGGATTCTTATTGACGTCCACATATTCCAAGGTAATCCGGCTGTTATACTGCGGGTACTGCTTGATGATATTGTTGGCCTGCTGGTAATACTGTCCGCCGGCCACAAAGGAATCTTCACTATTCAGTACCGTGATCTTGATATCCTGGTCCAGCCCCCTGACATAATCAATGGATTCCTGCGTCATGTCAAAGGTCTGATCCCGGGTTAAATCCCAGCTAAAATAAGGATACTTATCATTTAGGACCCCGGCAATCATGTTGATGATTACCACGCCCACTAAAAACAAAATAATGATGATAATCGCCAAACCGCCGTGCTTAAACCGACGGCTTGTAAACTTTTCTTTGCTGAAGGCCGCCTTCAGCGCTTCTTTCTTACTACTCATGGTTATGATCCTCCCTTAACCCCATCTCTTCTTCTCGAATATCCGTGTGGTCAAAAATACAAACAAAGCGATGATGCTCAGGAAGAATATCACACCAGATAAATCCAGAATGCCTACGGTAAAGTTTGTATAATGGGCGTTAAAAGACGCGCTGGAAATGATATTGCTGATAAAATCGATGGGAATCGCATTGGCGATGGTATCCATCAAAGAGACAAAAATCGCCACCACAAACCCGCCGATCGCCGCGATCATCTGATTTTCCGTCAAAGCGGAGATAAACATGCCGATGGCGATCAGGGAAGATCCCAACAGGAACAAGCCCAGCAGGTTGCCCAAAATAACAGGCCAGTCGGGGGATCCAAAGAACGTAAGGATCAGGGCGAAGACCACCATACAGGCCAGACTGATGGCATAAATAATAATAGCCGCTAAATATTTGCCCAACGTGATGGGAAGCAGCTTGACCGGCGCGGTAAACAAAGCCTGGTCGGTGCGCTGCTTTTTCTCTTCACTCCAGATTCTCATGGTCAGGATGGGAATCAGGAACATGGTGATGGTAAACATAGAAGTAAAAACATATGTCATACTGGCGCTCTGATACATCAGGCAATACATGTAAAAATAAAAACTCGCAAAACCATAAAAGACCGCCAGAAATACCCAGCCTACCGCTGATGTAAAATAAGAAGAAATTTCCCTTTTAATAATCGCCCACATTATTCGTCGCCTCCGTTCGTCTGTGCCTGCTGTTCCTGCGCGGCTTGTGCTCTCGCAATACGCCGCGGCCTTCTGTCGTCCGTGAGCTGTAGGAAAATCTCTTCCAGGGAGAGTTCCGCGCTCTGCAAGCCTAACAAGGGACAATCATTCTGGGCCAGAATGTGAAACAGGGGGCGCCGGATATCCGTATCCGGATTGGCTTCCAGCACATATTCATAGACGCCTTCTTCCTTCTGCCCATGCTTCGTGACTTTGTTCATCCCTTCGATAGAGCGGAGAAGGTTCATCACATACTGTTCCCTGCCCTCAATGCGGGCCAACAGGCGGTGCTCGCCCGTCAGGTTCTTAGACAGGTTCTCTTCGGTGTCGTCCGCCACAATCTGGCCGTTGTTAATAACAATCACACGGTCGCAGGTAGCCTGCACTTCCGACAAGACATGGGAAGAAAGGATAACCGTATGCTTTTTGCCCAAGCTGCGGATTAAGTTCCGGATTTCAATAATCTGCTTGGGGTCCAAACCGACGGTGGGCTCGTCCAGAATCAACAGCGGGGGATTGCCCAGCAAGGCTTGCGCTAACCCCACGCGCTGTTTATAACCTTTGGAAAGGTTTTTAATTACGCGGTTATACACATGGGTAATCTTCACCAGATCGCATACGTCTTTAATATGCGCTTGCCGGGGCAAGGTTACCTTCTTGAGGTCATACATAAAATCCAGGTAACGTTTGACCGTCATATCCATATAGAGCGGCGGTATTTCCGGCAAATAGCCGATTTTAGATTTGGCCCCGATGGGATCATCCAGGATTTCACAGCCGTCGATGGTTACCGTTCCCTCAGTAGAGGACAAATAGCCTGTGATAATGTTCATGGTGGTGGATTTACCTGCGCCGTTCGGCCCCAGGAACCCTAAGATCTCCCCATCCTGAACAGTAAAGCTGATATGGTCTACAGCCAATTTGTCGCCATACTGTTTTACGAGGTTTTTTACCTCTATCATTTTTTTCACTCCTCACTAAAATATACCGGCCAAACGGCCAGTACAACAGGCGCTAGCCCTACCATACAGAAAATGCCAAAACGGGGCTATGCAAGATACAAAATCCCCTTCAAAATTCTTTCATCTTCCCACTGTTTCTATCAAAAAAGCGATGGTCCGGGCTGCCTCTTTTTTGGCCAGAGTTTTCCCCGTCCTTCCCTACGACGGCTTATAACTCCTCCTTGGGCATAACAATAATACCTTTACCATCTTAGACGAAAGAGCCCGCTAAAATGTTAACAAATTATGAATATTAGGCTTTTCTGTCGCCAATTTTGATAAATTTTATCTCTCATCACCCGGACTTCTTTACATATTCACACAGTTTTCACAAATCTCTCACAAACAAAAAACTAAGAAAAAACTGCTTTTGCCCTGCGATTCATAGATACCCCTTTCTTCTGTCTCATCTCCATGGGACAGGGCCGCCGTACCGGTTTTTAGGCAAGGCTGCCCCTTGTTCCATAGAGCCCCGTCGGATCTGTCTTTTATTTGTTAGAATAAGGTTGGGCGTTCCCCTGCCCCTATTATCTAATAGGGAACTTGCCCCTTTTTATAGCGCTATGCATAATGCAACGGGGCAGTGATCGCTGCCCAAAATCTCAGTATCAATGATAGCGTCCTCAATGCGATCTTTTATCCGCTCCGAAACCAGGAAGTAATCGATACGCCACCCCGCATTGTTTTTCCGGGCATTAAACCGGTAAGACCACCAAGAATACACCCCCGCCCGGTCAGGATACAAAAAGCGGAAGCTGTCCACAAAACCCGCTTGCAGCAATTCCGTCATTTTCCCCCGTTCCTGATCGGAAAAACCGGCGTTGCCCCGGTTGGTCTTTGGGTTTTTCAAATCGATTTCCTCATGAGCTACATTCATATCCCCACAGATAATGACCGGCTTCTTCTGGTCCAGCCCCTTCACATAGGCCCGGAAGTCGTCTTCCCACTTCATCCGGTAATCAATGCGCGCCAGCTTTTCCTGGGAATTGGGGGTGTATACCGTCACGAGATAAAAAGATTCCATTTCCAGCGTAATGACCCGCCCCTCATGGGAGTGCTCTTCCACGCCAATATCATAAGTGACGGAAAGCGGCTGGTGCCTGGTAAAAATAGCCGTTCCGGAATATCCTTTCCTCTCTGCGCTGTTCCAGTATTGCTGATAGCCGGGAAGGTCGATCTCTGCCTGTCCCGGCTGCATCTTGGTCTCCTGGATACAGAAAAAATCCGCTTGCTGCTGCTGAAAATATTCTGGGAACCCTTTTCCCAAACAGGCCCGCAATCCATTGACATTCCATGAAATCAGTCTCAAAGTTTTTTCTCCTTTTCCATTGTTTTTTTCTATTATACCATAGTTTTTATTTTGCCCCGTGAAAAAGGTCTTTCCGTGGGCAAAATTTATGGAAAACAGATGATTTCTCGGTTTTGCCTTTGAGGTCGGGTAAAAAACAAGCAATTTTACCAAACAGAATGTTCAGCAAAGCAAAGGCAACGTTAGGCAATTGTCTTTTGCAGGCAGGGTAAAACATATAATATCAAATATTTTACAAAATATTTTGTATATTCTTGTCAGATTGTATAGTTGAAAAAGATTTTATGGAGTGCTATGATAACAATGAAATGAGGTTGATATAAAATTAACAATTAGAAAATATTTATATCATCCAATTTTCTGTGTCATTATTTGTAAATGTTTGGATAGGAGGTTTCCGATTATGTCAAGATTCACATTACCTAGAGATTTGTATTTTGGTCCCGACGCTATTTCCGAATTAAAACATCTCACCCATTATCAGAAAGCTTTTGTTGTCACTGGGGGACATTCTATGAAGCGAGGTGGATTTTTACAGCATCTGGAAGACGTCCTAAAGGAAGCCGGTATGGAAGTGCGCCTGTTTGAGGGCGTAGAGCCCGACCCTTCCATTGAAACCGTATACCGCGGCGCCAAGGCTATGCAGGAGTTCCAGCCGGATTTGATTGTCGCCATTGGCGGCGGTTCCCCCATCGATGCGGCCAAGGCCATGTGGGTATTCTACGAATATCCTGACAAGACCTTTGACGATATCAAAACGCCCTTTACGATGCCGAAATTAAGAAGGAAGGCCGCTTTTGCCGCCATCCCTTCCACCAGCGGCACCGCCAGTGAAGTAACCGCATTCTCCGTCATCACCGATTATTCCACCAACATCAAATATCCGCTGGCTGATTTTGAGATTACCCCGGATATCGCTATTTTGGATACCGATATTCCTCAGACTATGCCGCCAAAACTTACCGCAGATACCGGGATGGACGCCTTGACCCATGCCATTGAAGCTTATGTGGCCACAGCGCGTTCTGATTTTTCCGATCCGTTGGCCCTCAAGGCGGTCTCCATGATCTATGACAATCTTGTGGCCTCCTATCATGGAGATAAGGACGCCCGCGGCCGGATGCATATAGCCCAGTGTTTAGCCGGTATGGCGTTTTCCAACGCTCTGCTGGGGATCTCCCACAGCCTGGCCCATAAGACCGGCGCTATGTTCCATATTTCTCATGGACGATGCAATGCTATTTTACTTCCCTTTGTCATTGAGTACAACGCTAAGGTATGCGTTGACCGTTACGCGGATATCGCCCGGGCCATCGGACTTCCGGGAGCTACCAGCCAACAGCTCTGCAATTCACTGGTGGATTCCATCAAGGAATTGAATAAAAAGCTGGATATCAAACAGACTTATCAGGAAAACGGCGTGACTGAAGAATTGTTAAACGCGCATATTGATGATATCGCCAAAAATGCGGTAGACGATCCGTGTACCGCCTCTAATCCCCGTCCTATCGATGTGGAGACTATGAAGAAAGTACTCCTATGCGCATATCGCGGGGAAGACGTCACTTTCTAAGGCGGCTCCAGCGCATAACATTCCCAGTAAGGTATAAATAACGGCAAAAAGGGACTATACGAAAGAAATATCCTTCCAGGAGCAGGCAGCAGATATCTGCTGCCTGCTCCTCAGTTTATACACAAAAGGAAACATGAAAGTTCTCACGCCACCTGCGATGGGACACGTCGCGCGCCT